>JBCCWI010000035.1:0-40358 GCA_039193795.1 Actinomycetota bacterium
ACCTCGGTCGCTCGGGGCGCGAGGTCACCGAGGTTGCCGATCGGCGTGGCCACCAGGGTCAGCACGCCGCTCATTCGCGGGATCTGCCCACTCATTCGCGGATCTGCAAGGTCATGCCGGGTTCGAGGCCCCACTGGCGGAACGACCCGGCCTCGGCCTCGATGACGCCGCTGGCGCGTGGCGACCACTTCCCCATCCGCCCCGGCGTCATGGTCGTGACCGAGAGCACGACCAGCGCGGCGTCGTCACCCTCGGCGTGATCGACGTCGGCGACGTGTGCGACATCGATCGCGAACCGCATCTTCACCGTGTGGACCGACTTCGCTGGACGCAGCAGCATGGCGCCGTCGATCCCGTCTCGGCCGAGCAGACCCCGACGACGCGACGAGCGGGTGTCGGCGATCTCGAGTGATGCGAGCACTCGACCCTCGTGCACGAGCCACGGCATGGCTCAGAATGTAGACGGATCGATGCGCCGGCGACCGACGCTGGTCCCCGAGCGGAACCGGCTAGGCCGGAACCGGCTCGCGTTCGGCGGCAGCCGCCTTGCGGGCCTCACGCTTCTCGGCCATGCGGTGACCGATCTTGCCGATGCGAGCGATCTGCTTCACGAGCGACGCACGGGCCTCTTCGGCTTCGGGCGTGAGCCCCTCGAGCGATTCGACTCCCCAGTCGCGCAACACGACGGGCTTGAGGATCTTGTCGTGATGGATGGCGAAGTCGTAGATGCCGGCATCGGCGATCGCCTTGGCGTGGGCGGTGAAACCGAGAATGCCCGTGCCGGGCATCTGGAAATCGCGAACCTGCTTCTCGACCGCCATCACCGCGGTCGACGGGTCGTGCTCGAAGATCGCCGTCATCGCGTCGCGGTAGAAGAGGTAGTGGAGGTTCTCGTCCTTGGCAATGCGGCGCAGCATCGCCTTGCCCGTCGGCTCCTCCAGGAGGTTGCCCGTGTTGAAGTGGCTGATGCGGGTGGCGAGCTCCTGCAGCGAGACGTAGGCGAGCCCCTCGGCGAGGGTCGGCGGCTCGGGCACTTCGCCCGTGGAGACCTGCGCCATGCGGCCCCGCTCGAGCTCGACCGGATCGATCGAACGGGTCGCCATCAGGTAGGCGTTCATCGCCAGGCCGTGTCGGCCCTCCTCGGCGGTCCAGCGGCGGACCCACTCACCCCAGGCGCCGTCGCGGCCGAACATGCGCTCGATGTCGCGAAAGTAGTACGGGAGGTTGTCCTCGGTGAGGGTGTTGACGAACAGGGCACTGCGGACCTCGGCCGGCACCCCCATCTCGTCGGGTGACCACTCGTAGTCCTCGGCGAAGTCCTGCGCCGTGGTC
Organism: Actinomycetota bacterium; assembly: GCA_039193795.1. Lineage (GTDB taxonomy): Bacteria > Actinomycetota > Acidimicrobiia > Acidimicrobiales > Aldehydirespiratoraceae > UBA11606. The sequence continues at coordinate 1,333 of JBCCWI010000035.1, forward strand.
CACGGCACGAAGGTGTGGGGGAACCACTCCTGAGCGGTGTGGAGGTGGCGGTTGACGAGCGACTCGGCCGTCTCGGCCAGGACCTCGCGCAGGTGGGCGTCGGGTGGGGGCGTCATCTCAACCGAGCCTACCTGCCGGTCGGTAGGCTGTAAACGACTGGGCAAACCGGCATTCAGAGACATGGGTCACAGGGTTGGACCCGAGGGCCGGGGGTGGGTTTAACGCCCCCCCGCGGTCGAGGGCGGGTGAGCCCCCCCCCGGGCGGAGCAGCACGGTGTTGTCGATCTCGAGGTCGGTGCCCCAGATCAGGGCGGCGTCGACCACCCACCCGATCTGGTCGTAGCCGTCCTTGGGACTCACGTCGGCCTCTGTCCACTCGGTCGCGCTCGCCCAGGCCGTGTCGTCGAAGTCGACGGCGGTCCAGTCCGCCGGGGTGTCGATGATGAGCCACTCGCACTCGGTGTCGGGGTCGGCTGCGCTCTCACAGCCCTTGTCGAGCGGCGCCTGGTGCACCGGGAGGATCGTCCAGGTCCCGTCGGTGACGGCGATGACCTCGCCGGTGGCGGCGTTGGTGAACTGGGCGATGATGCCGCCGTCGCCCATCTGCTGGTTTGGCTCGCCGATGTACTCGATGCCGGAGTCGGTCTCCTTGAAGTCCTTCGCCTCGATCGCGATGGTCATCGGGAGCGTCGCCTCGAACGTGAACGTCTCGGCGTTGAAGGAGCGCTCGGTGGTGATCGGCACCGAGTCCTCGCCGACGAACTCGCCGTTGACATTCAGCGAGAACCAGTTGTCGGCCCACACCTCGGCGAGCACGGTGACGGTCTCCCCCGCCGGCTCGTCGGTGTCGGCGTCGGTGGCCGAGAGGGCCTCGTCGTCGGTGTCGTCGGCACCGGCCGGGGTGTCGTCGGTCTCGGCGCCATCGTCGGCGGCGGCCGCGTCGGTCTCGGCGCCATCGTCGTCGGCGGCGGCCTCAGTGGTCGTCGTCGCCGCAGCGGCGTCGGTGTCGGTGCCCGAGTCGTCATCGCCGCAGGCGGCGGCGACGAGGGCCAGGGTCATGATGATCAGCACAGCACGTTTGGTCATGACCGCAAGCCTCCGAGGCCAATGTGAAAGAAAAGCAAAGACCACGCAGAGATCGCGTGAGAACGGCGTGCGGGTCGTTCTAGACGTTGAAGCGGAACTCCATGACGTCGCCGTCCTGGACGACATAGTCCTTGCCTTCCGAGCGCACCTTGCCGACGTCGCGGGCCGCAGCCCACGAACCGGCCTCGACCAGTTCGTTCCACTGGATCGTCTCGGCGCGGATGAACCCCCGCTGGAAGTCGGTGTGGATCACGCCGGCCGCCTCGGGCGCCGTCGACCCGGCCCGGAAGGTCCACGCGCGGGACTCCTTCTCGCCCGTGGTCAGATACGTCCGCAATCCGAGCATGTGGTACGCCGAGGTGAGGAACGCCGGGACCGCGCCGTCTCCGAGGCCGAGGGCCTCGAGCATCTCCTGGCGGTCCTCGGGCTCCATCACGGCGGCTTCGGCTTCGAGCTGCACGGACAGGGGCACGACCTCGGCGCCCGCGAGTTCCTCGCGCACCGGGGCGGCGATGGCGTCCTCGTCGCCGATCTGATCCTCACCGATGTTGAGCACGGCCATGACCGGCTTGTTGGTGAGGAAGAAGAACTCCTTGAGCTCGGCCCGTTCGTCGTCGTGGAGTCCGGCCCGGTAGAGCGGGGTGCCCTCGCCGAGCGTGTCGACGACCCGGCTCAGCAGGTCGACCGTGCTCTTGAGCGAGCTGTCGCCCTTGAGCATGCGCTGGGCCTTGTCGCGGGCCTTCTCGGCGCTGGCGAGGTCGGCCAGGGCGAGTTCGATCTCGACGACGCGAAGGTGTTCGAGCGGATCCTGGGGGCCGGGGACGTCGTCGTCGGGGAACGCCCGCAGCACGAACACGATCGCATCGACCTCACGGATGTGGCTCAGGAAGGCGTTGCCGAGCCCTTCGCCCTGGCTGGCGCCCTCGACGAGGCCGCCGATGTCGGTGAACTGCACGGCGGCGTGGATGGTCTGTTTCGATGCCGACATCTCGCTGAGCGCCTCGAGCCGGTGATCGGGCACCTTGGCGACCCCGACGTTGGGGTCGGTGGTGGCGAACGCGTACGGGGCCGCGTGGGCCCCTCCCCCGGCCAGGGCGTTGTACAGCGAGGACTTGCCCGCGTTGGGGAGACCGACGAACCCGAAACGTTCCATAGCTCGGTCGAGGCTAGCGACGCGGACGCGAGTACGGTTGACCTCGTGACCGACGTGCACGCAGCCCACGCCGACGCCACCGGCGCCGAGGAGGTCGTCTCCACGACCGACGCCGAGAACGCATTCTCCAAGTCGATCCTCGTCTCGGCCGTCCGCTGCACGTTCACGTACCTGCTGATCCCGTTCGGGTTCCCGCTGATCGGTCTGAGCGCCGGCGTCGGCCCGTGGATCGGCCTTCCGGTCGGCCTGATCGCGATCGTCGCCAACGTCGTCTCGATCCGCCGCTTCCACCGCGCCGACCACAAGTGGAAGTGGCCGATGACGGCGATCAACGTCGGCATCATCGTGCTGCTCACGGTGCTCGTCGTGATCGACGCCGTCGAACTCTCGAGCTGAGCGCTCCGCGGCCTGACCACCGTGGTGGCGGGTGGATACGATCGAGACATGCAGCCGGCCGCCGCGCTCCAGCTGGGGATCCACTACCTCGATCGCGAGCTGGCGCCGGGCCAGAAGGTCCGGGCCTTCCAGAAGGCGATCGACGTCGTCGTCGCCGAGGGCGACGAGGCGATCGCCGAGCGGGCCGCGAACGGCACCCTGACCGACCTCGACGGCATCGGGAAATCGACCGCCGAGGTGATCACCGATGCACTCGACGGCAACACCGACGGCTACCTCGCCCGACTGGAGGAACGCAGCCGGATCCCGATCGGTGAGGGCGAGGCGGTGCTCGCCGCGATCAAGGGCGACTGCCACGCCCACACGACGTGGTCCGACGGTGGAGCGCCGCTGCGCAACATGGCGCTGACGGCGCGGGCCCTGGGCCACGAGTGGATGGTGTGCACCGACCACTCGGCCCGTCTCACCATCGCCCACGGCCTCAACGAGGACCGCCTGCTCTCCCAGCTCGACGAGATCGATCAGCTCAACGAGGAGCTCGCCCCGTTCCGGTTGCTCACCGGGATGGAGGTCGACATCTTCGAGGACGGCACCCTCGATCTCGCCGACGAGATGTTGGCTCGCCTCGACGTCGTCGTCGCCAGCGTGCACTCGAAGCTCAAGCTGCCCCGCGACGAGATGACCCGCCGCATGGTCACCGCGATCGCGTCGCCCCACACCGACATCCTCGGCCACTGCACCAACCGCAAGCTCAGCGGCGGTGGGCGACCCCCATCGGACTTCGACGCCGAGATCGTGTTCGCGGCGTGCGCCCAGTTCGACACGGCGGTCGAGATCAACTGCCGCCCGGAACGGCAGGACCCGCCGGAGGAGCTGCTGGAACTCGCCCTCGAGTGGGGCTGCAAGGTGGCGATCAACTCCGACGCCCACGCCACCGGTCAGCTCGAGTGGCAGCCGTACGGCGCCGACAAGGCCGTCCGCTGCGGCGTGCCGATCGAGGACATCATCAACACCTGGTCCGCCGACGAACTCCTGGCCTGGGCCGCCTCCCACGAAACCAAGACGTGAGCGACGCCACATGATCAAGGGCGAATACCGCGGCGCGAGCCTCGGGACGCTGGCGGTGATCCTCGGCGCGGTCGGCGTGTGGGCCGTGATCGAGACCACCGGCGGCGACGGTGATGACGAAGCCGCACCCGCCGGGCCCGTGATCACCCACGCCGACGACACGTTCGACGGAGGCCCGTCCGCGATCGTCGCCGGCGAGATCGAGATCAACGGCACGTGTCTGCACCTCGTCGACGGGGGTGTCCGCCATGCGGTCGTGTGGCCGTTCGGCACGACCTGGGACGCTCAGACCGCCACCATCGGCCTGCCCAACGGCGACGTGGTCGCGATCGGCGACTCGGTCAGCGGCGGAGGCGGCTACTTCGACAGCGTCGGTCACTACGCCGGGGGCCGAGCGCACGACGCCGCCTCGGCGTGCCGCACCGACGAGGGTCAGATCGCGGTCTTCAACAACCACCCCGACGAGGTCGAACGAGTCGAGTCGGCGGAATCGCCAGCGCCGACGACGACGGAGGTGGCGCTTCCTCCTGGCGGCCTCGACGGTGTGGTGATCCGTCATGCACCACCCTTCGATACTGGGTCGGACGGAGCCGAGATCGCCGGCACCATCATCCTCGAGCGCGGTTGCTTGCTCGTGGCCGCAGCGTACGGCAGCTTCCCGATCGTGTGGCCGGCCGGGACCACGTGGGACGCGGAGGCCGCCGCCGTCGTGCTGGCCTCGGGCGAGCGCATCGCGATCGGCGACGGGATCCGCGGCGCCGGCGGCTACGGGTCCGCCGACGGCATGGCGACGTTCGGCAGCGATGCCGCCGAGGCGGCGTCTCGATGTGCCGAGGGCGAGTACCGGGAGGTGGCGATGCTCGGAAACGACCCCGACGTCGTTGAGGGCCTCGGCCCCGCTCCGGTCGATGGCGGTCACGTCGCGACGGACGGTCCGGTGATCCGTTATCCCCCACCGCTCGGCGGAGACGGCACCTCTGCGGAGGTGGGAGGCGTGCTCGTGCTGCGGGGCGATTGCCTGCAGTTCGAGTACGGCCCCGACGCCGAAGCCGGCTACCTCCCGATCATCTGGCCGGCCGGGACGACGTGGGATGCCGACAGCCAGCAGGTCGTGCTCCCGACCGGGCTTCGCGCCGACATCGGGGCGACGCTCGATGGCGGGGGTGGCTACCCGTACGCCGACCGGCTGGCTTCCCTCGGGGAAGACGCCCAGGCACTCGCCGAGGCGTGCGCCGACAACGAGTGGGGCGAAGTCGCGGCGTTCAACAACTTCCTCGACGCGATCGAGATCGTCGAGCCGGCCGGCGGCTGACGGAGGGGCGCGGTTCAGCCAGAGAGTCGGTCGGCCACCGTGCCGAGCAGGTGCCAGCCGAGGGCGGGGTGTTCCATGACGGCGGCCTGCAGTCCGGCCCGGTCGAGGGCGAGACACTCCATTGGACCGGTGGTGCGGACGGTCGCGTTGCGCGGTCGGTCGGTCAGCAGCCCGAGTTCGCCCACGATGTCGCCGGGGCCGACCTCGGCGACCTTGCGACCACCGCGTCGGACCGCGGCACGGCCGGCGACGATCACGAACGCCGACGTCGACGGCTGCCCTTCGACGAGCAGGTCTTGGTCGGGGTCGAACTGCTCGAGCCGGGTCGCGCGAGCGATGGCGCGCAGGTGCCGCTTGGCCGCTCCATCGAACAAGGGGAGGCGGCCGAGGATCTCCATCCGCTCGGCCTGTGCGACCTTGCGCCGATCGGCAGACCCCGACGGGGACGGGATGTACTGCGGCTTCATGAGGGGCGATCGTAGTGCCGGACCGATCCGGCGACCTGCCCTCTACGGAGGACCGGGGCGGGCTCGATGGTCGCTCGTGCACAGGGGACGACCGTTGGTGGCCGCCGTGCGCCCGCCCACCGCTGCGGGCAGCACGTGGTCGATCTCGCACCGACTCGCCCGCACCTCACAGCCCTCAGCGGCACACGTGCGAGCCGCGTGGATGATCGCCTGCCTGAGCTTGCCGGTGAACAGCCGCACGTCGTGGCCGTAGTCGAGCACGTGAGACGGCGAGTCGTGGACCAGCCGCCGGACCGTGCCGTGGAGGGCCAGCCGGATCATCTCGCTCGGTGCGATCGACGCACCGGAGTCGAGCTCGCACATCCGGTCGGTGCCGAGGGGCGCCGGTGGGTCGATGTGCAGGATGCGGGCCAGCTCACGGTTGAACGTGTCGGCATCGGTGTGGATCACGACCAGCGGCAACGGCCGCTTGCCGTCCCTCGGCGCCGTCATCGCCCGATGGGCCATCTCGACGAGGGCTCGAGCCCGACGCTGGGACCGCGGGGGCATCATCGCCTTCGTCGCCGCGAGCCCGTGGGCATCGACCAGGCGCTTCCAGTCCTGACGGAACAGCTCCTGCTCGATGCGATCCAGCGCTTCTTCGAACGCTTCGAACCCGACCGGATCGAGGGTGCCGCGCAGCTCGCCGAGACCGCCGAGGGTGGGCGAGGCATGGAACGAGCCGTGATCGGCCGGCTCCTCCAGGTCGATCGGTTCATCGCCGGGGTCGGGCTGATTGGCCTCGTCGACGACATCCTCGAACTTCGCCACGAGCTTGAGCCAAGGCGCCCAGCGGAACGCCGTCGCCTGCTCGAGCAGATGCGCTTCCCCGCCATCGGCGAACGCTGGCCGGGTCGAGGTCGAACGCAGTCGCTGGGCGTGCGATGTGGTGATGGTGCCCTCGGCCAGCGCCGCAGCGGTGCCGGGCATGCGACGCAGGTCGCGCCCGAATCCCACGAGCCGGCGAGCCGTCTGGGCCGGCACCCGAGCCAACTCGCGGACACCGGCTGAGGCCGACGGATAGCCGAACCCGGACCAATCCTTCTTGGCATCGAACTCGCCCACGAGCTGGACCTGCAGGGCGGTCGCCTTGGCATCGAGCCTGCCCAGCCGGGCCACGGCCCGGCGCCGATCCCGCGCCGTGAGCGAGTCGAGATCGACCGCGAGCGCTGCGTCCAACGCCCGCTCCAGATCGTCCAACAGCTCCGCCTCCATGGACCCACACTACGGAAGGGGTGTGACAGCGCCGGAGGCCCAACTCCCGCGCCACCACTGGCCAAACCGTGTCTCGCTCGGCCTCCACGAAGGCTTGAACGATCGTTCAAAGACGGCTACGGTCGCGCCACCGACCAGGGGGATCACGATGGCCGATGACGGCGTTCCGACCACGTTCGCGACGAAGCAGCTCATCGACGGCGAACTCGTCGATGGGGCGGGGGACGCGATCCCGATCATCGACCCGGCGACCGGCGCCGAGATCACGTCGATCGCCGCCGCCAGCGACGAGCAGGCCGACGCGGCGATGGCTGCCGCGGCCCGGGCCTTCGAGAGCTACGGGCGCACGACCCCTGCGGAGCGGAGCGCGCTCGTCCACCGGATCGCCGACGTCATCGAGGAGCACAGCGAAGAGCTCGCAGCTCTCGAATCGCTCGACGTCGGCAAGCCGTGGCCATCCGCCCACGACGACGAGATGCCGCTCACGATCGACACGTTCCGCTTCATGGCCGGCGCAGCGCGCACCATGGCCGGTGTCGCAGCCGGCGAGTACGTGGAGGGCCACACGTCGATGATCCGCCGCGATCCGATCGGTCCGGTCGCGGCGATCGCCCCGTGGAACTACCCGCTGATGATGGCGTCGTGGAAGCTCGCCGCGCCGCTCGCCGCCGGCTGCCCGGTGACCCTGAAGCCGTCGGAGATCACCCCGCTGTCGACGCTGCGGCTCGCGGAACTGCTCGCCGAGGTGGTCCCGGCCGGCGTCCTCAACGTCGTCCACGGCGCCGGCCCCGCGGTCGGTGAACGGCTGCTCCACCATCCCGAGACCGAAGGGATCTCGATCACCGGCTCCCCCGCCACCGGCATGGCGGCGATGCGGGCGGCCAGCGAACAGATCCGCCACGTCCATCTCGAGCTCGGGGGCAAGGCCCCGGTGATCGTGTTCGACGACGCCGACGTCGAGGCGGTCGTCGGCACGATCCGCGAGGGCTCGTTCTTCAACGCGGGTCAGGACTGTGCGCAGCCGGCCCGGGTCTTCGCGACCGCCGGGGTCTACGACGACCTCGTCGCCGGACTCCAGAGCCAGGTCGGCGAGATCGTCACCGGCGGACCTCGCGCCGAGGGCACCGAGATGGGACCGCTCGTGTCGGCCGTGCACCGCGACCGGGTCGCCGGGTTCGTCGATCGTGCCCGGGAGAACGCCGAGGTCGTCGTCGGCGGGGCGATGGGCACCGACGGCGGCTTCTTCTACGACCCCACCGTCGTCGCCGACGTCGACGCCGCCGCCGAGCTCGCCCAGGACGAGGTGTTCGGACCGGTGGTGTCGGTCACCCGCATCAGCGACGCCGACGATGCGGTCGCCAAGGCCAACGCCGGGCGCTACGGGCTCGCCTCCTCGATCTGGACGTCGAACGTCGGCACCGCGGCCGACGTCGCCAGCCGACTGCGCTACGGCTTCACCTGGGTCAACACCCACGGTGTCGCCACACCGGAGATGCCCTGGGCCGCGATGAAGGGCTCGGGGACCGGCTGCGACATGTCGGTCTTCTCCCTCGACGCCTACACCGCCGTGCGTCACGTGATGATCGCCCACTGACGTGGGGACCGATTCGATGGACGGCCACACCTGCTCCCTCGGCGGCGGCGTGATCGGCGCGAGCTGGACCGCACTCTTCCTCGCCGCCGGTCACCGTGTCGCCGTCCACGACCCGGCGCCGCAGATCGATCGGCGGGTCCGCGACTATGTCGCGACCGCCTGGCCCACCCTCGAACAGCTCGGACTGGTCGTCGACGGTGCCGATCCGGATGCGATCACCGTTTACACCGATGCCCGAGCGGCGGTCGATGGCGCCGGGTTCGTTCAGGAGTCGGTCCCCGAACGACTCGACGTGAAACACGAGCTGTACCGCGAGATCGAGGATGCGCTCTCGCCAGACGCGATCGTCGCCTCCTCCGCATCGGGTCTCACGTTGACCGAGATGCAGGGCGGGTGGCGCTCGCCCGACCGCTTCGTCCTCGGCCACCCGTTCAACCCGCCTCACCTGATCCCCCTCGTCGAGGTGCTCGGCAACGCCCACACCGCCGACGGGGTCGTGGCCGCGGCCCGAGCGTTCTACGAATCGGTCGGCAAGGTCACGATCGAGGTCCGCAAGGAGGTTCCGGGGCATGTCGCCAACCGACTCCAGGCGGCCCTCTGGCGCGAAGCGATCAGCCTCGCGGCCGAAGGGGTCGCCACGGTCGAGGACGTCGACACCGCCGTGTGGGCCGGGCCCGGGCTGCGTTGGGCCGTGATGGGCCCGACGATGCTGTTCCACCTCGGCGCCGGTGAAGGGGGCCTCACCAGCTTCGCCGAGCGGTACACCGACAGCTTCAACCGGTGGTTCGACGACCTCGGCACCGTGCGACTCGATCCCGAGGTCGCCGCCACGCTCGTCGCCGGCATCGCCGAGGCCACCGGTGAACAGACCACCGCACAGCTGAGCGCCCGACGCGACGCACTGCTGACCGCGGTCCTCCAGGCGACGGCCGAACGGCGCTAGCCGGGGAGCGGGGCCACGCCGGGAACGCTCGACGGGCGGCCGAAGACCTCCTCCAACATCGGGCGGAAGTCCTCGATGTCCATGACCGGGTAGGCCGGGTCGAAGCAGTTCTGGTCGTACTCGTGACAGAAGTCGACGCAGCGGTCGTAGTACGGCGACTCGCGGTGCATGTCGCGGGCGTGGCGATCGCCATCGTGGTGATGGAAGTAGTAGTAGCCCTGGAAGAGCCCGTGGTGCTTGATCACCCAGTGGGTCTCCTCGTCGACATAGGGCCGGAGCAGGGCCGCGGCGGCGTCGGAGTGGTTCTCCGGGGCGAACGAGTCGGCGACGTCGTGCAGGAGCGCCCCGACGACCATGTCGACCGGTTCGCCGTTGCGGTGCGCTCGCGTGCCGGACTGCAGCGAGTGGGAGTAGCGGTCGGTCTGGTAGCCGAGCGTCGGGCCCTTGAGCAGGCCGAGCATGTTGATCAGGTTGTCGACCAACGCCGAGCGGGCGTGCTCCTCGAACGACGTGGTGAGGTGGGCGTAGTGCTCGCGAGTGCCGTGCTGCATCTCGGTCCAGGGGACCTGGAACTCGGGATCGAACGTCATGCGCGCAGCATAGGCCTGGCGAGGGCTACGGTCGCCGCTCATGAGCGACGCCCTCCCCCAGGTTCTGATCGTCGGCGCGGGCGACACCGGCCTCGCCTTGGCGACCGTGCTCGGCGGTGCCGGGCTGGGCGTGTCGACCCTCAACCGCAGCGGCCGCACCGTCGACGGCGCGACGCCGATCGTGGCCGACCTCGCCGATCCGGCCACGCTGACCGGCCTGTCTGCCGCCGACGTGGTGGTCTTCACGACCGCGCCGCCGACCCGAGACGACGACGGCTACCGGGTGGCGTACGTCGACGGGCCGCAGCGGGTGCTCGACGCGCTGCCGCGGGAACCGGCCCGGGCGATCCTCACCTCCACCACGGGCGTGTACGGGTTCGACGACGGCCGCTGGGTCACCGCGAGCACGCCGGCTGCACCGGCACGGGCGACCGCAGAGCTCGTCGTCGAGGGCGAGACCGCCCTCGCGGCCCGCGTCCCGACCACGACGGTGCGGGCCGCCGGCATCTACGGCCCCGGGCGTGGCCGCATGATCGAACAGGTTCGCTCGGGCATCGTCGGCGTCACGCCCGGCTCGCCGGATCGCTGGACCAACCGGGTCCACCGCGACGACCTCGCCGCGGCGTTGGCGCTGTGTGCGATCCATCCGAGTCCGCCACCGGTCGCGATCGCGGTCGATGACGAACCCGTTCCGCGGGACCGGGTCCTGAGCTGGCTCGCCGAACAGCTCGACGTGGAGCTGGGTCCCGACCCCTCCCCGGCGGAGTCGACGACCGGGAAGCGGTGCCGCAACAGCGAGCTGAAGGACCTCGGGTGGGAACCCGCCTATCCCAGCTTCCGAGAGGGATACCTCAGCATCCTCGCTAGCCTCTAGGGCTATGTCGAAGCGCACGCAGAAGAAGAAGGCCAAGGTCCGCCGGGCGAAGGCCAACCACGGCCGCAAGCCCAACCTCGGTCGCAACAGCTGATCGATCCCCTGCCGCAGGCAGGGTCTGTCCGACGCCGCCCATCACCGGGCGGCGTTTGCGCGTCCGTGGGCCGGTCGGCCGCCATCTCGACTCAGCGCGAACCGCGGCGCCGATCGCTCCGCATCTGGATCGCCGACATCACCAGCAAGCCGCTGACGGCTGCTGCCACGGCGGCCACCGTGTACCAGGCCCACCCGATGTCGTCGGCGCCGCAGGACGCCAGGGCACAGCTGCTCCCCTCCCACCAGCCTCGCGCGGAGCCGAGCGAGTAGACCGCGATCGCGACCGAGCCGACGGCCGCGAGGGCGACCAGGAGGGGCCCGCTCGGCGACGGTGGTTCGGCGGACACCAAGCCGCTGGGGTCGAGCGGATCGGGCGTCACACCCGACGGACGCCGGTGTCGGTGGCCTTGAGGGTGCGGCCCGGTCGAGCGTCGGTGACCTGATCGTGCTCCAGCACGACCTCGCCGGCCTTGACGGTGGCGAGATAGCCCTCGGCGTTCTGCATGAGGCGGCGACCGCCGGCGGGCAGGTCGTGGATCATGTGCGGCTTGCGCAGCGTCAGGCCGTCGTGATCGATGACGTTCACGTCGGCGAGCATCCCCGGCGCGAGCACACCCCGGTCGTGGAGGCCGTAGACCCGGCTGGTCGCCTGGGTTTGCTTGTGCACCAACAGCTCGACGGGGATCTTCGGGCCGCGGTGCCGGTCGCGGGCCCAGTGGGTGAGCATGTACGTCGGCATCGACGCATCGCAGATCAGCCCACAGTGCGCACCGCCGTCGCTGAGACCGAAGATCGAAGCGGGGTGTTCGATCATCGCCCGGATCGCCTCGTGGTCCTGGTCGACATAGCTGCCGAGCGGCATGAACATCATCGCCGTGCCGTCGTCGGCCAGCATCCAGTCGTAGACGACCTCCTGGGGCGTACGCCCTTCGCGCTGAGCCACCGCGGCGACCGACATCGACGGCTCCGGCTCGTAGTCGGTCGGGTCGCCGAGCGGGAACATCTGGTGGAACGACGTCGCCATGAAGTGGACGAAGCGGTTGTTGCTCGCCGGTTCCTCGGCCATCAGGCGGGCCTTGAACTCGGGGTCACGCATCCGGGCGACGATCTCGGCGTGGGGCCGGTCGGCGATCTCGCGGAACGACGGGTGGGCCCGGAACGGGTGCATGCTCGACTGGAGGCCGTAGAGCATCCCGGTCGGGCGGGCCGGCACCTGGGGAGCGATGAGATGGCCGGCGTCGATCGAGGCCTGGTTGCGTTCGAGGCAGTCGCGGAAGCCGTCGGGCTGCTTGGGCTCCTGGGCCATCGTGTAGGTGACGGGGACCCCCACCTGCCCGAGATGGTCGAGCCAGCGCCACTCGTCCTGCTGAAAGGTGTCGTCGCTGACGAACTGGAACAGGCCCCGGCCGACGGCGGCGACCTCGTCGGCGATCGCCATCAGTTCCTCGTCGAGGGAGAAGGTGCCCGGCTCGAACCCGTGCTTGCTGCGATGCAGGACGGTGCGACTGGTCGACACCCCGAGCGCGCCGTCGCGCACGCCGTCGGCCATCAACGTCGCGATCTCGGCGATCTCCGCGGCGCTGATGTCGTAGTCGTGGCAGCGGTCGCCGAGCACATAGGCGCGAACGGCGGCGTGGGGCACCGTCGTGCCGAGATCGAGGGTGCGGGGCAGTTCGGCGAGGGCGTCGATGTACTCGCCGAAGGTCTCCCAGCGCCAGTCGATGCCCTCGTGCAGTGCCGTGCCGGGGATGTCCTCGATCGCTTCCATGAGCTCGATGAGGAACGCCTCGCCACCCGGCCGGACGGGCGCGAACCCGACGCCGCAATTGCCCATGACCGCGGTGGTGACCCCGTGGTCGATCGAGGGTCGCATCTCCGGGTCCCACGTGGCCTGGCCGTCGTAGTGGGTGTGGACGTCGACCCAACCGGGCGTGACGAGCGCGCCATCGGCGTCGATGTCGCGCCGTGCGGGCTCCTCGACCGCCCCCACGGCGACGATCCGGTCGCCGTCGATCGCCACGTCCGCGGTGACCGGTGCCGCCCCGGTTCCGTCGACGACCGTCCCGCTGCGAATCACGAGGTCATGCATGGGCGTCATCATCGCGCTCGGCGCTCACGTCGAGCACGTCGAGGTCGGCGGGCTCGTAGCGATTGTGACCGGCCCGGCCGCGTTTGGCCGCCCAGCACGCCCGGGCGTCGGCCATGGACCGGTCGGGGTTGGCGTCGAAGAAGTCGCGGACGTAGCGGTTGAACTGGTTGCCCGCCGGGATCGCCGCCCGCTCCCCCGCTCGCCGCCGCGCCTCGATCGCCAGCCACTCGTCGACCGCGTCGCCCATCGTGTGCCCGACGTTGGTCTTCATCCACGCCATGAACTCGATCGAGAACGAGAACCGCGGTCCGATCTCGGCCTCGAAGAAGCGACGGACGTTGGGGCCGTTGCGGTAGCTGTCGGTGATGATCGTGCTGCGGGTGATGACGGCGCTCGCCCAGTCGAACGTGGAGGTGGCACGAGGGCGCCGGGCCGGGCGACGGTGTTCGCCGGTCTCGATGAAGTGGGCGATCCGGTCGGTGAGCTCGGCCTTGTCGCCCTGGGTCGACAGCCCGACGGTGCGGCAGTGTTCGACGAGTTCGGCCTTGAGCCAGTACCAGTCGGTGAACACGTCGGGGTCGGTGATGGTCGCGAGTTCCGGCCGTGTGTCACGCACCACACGAGTCTCGCGGGGCCGGACGTGGCACAGCACCTCCGGCCCGCGACAATGGAGACGTGCTCCTGATCTTCGACGGTGACTGCGGCTTCTGTACGACCAGCGCGGGTTGGATCGAACGCCGGTTGCCCACCGACGTGCGCGTCGCACCGTGGCAGATCCTCGACCTCGACGAGTACGGCCTCACCGAGGCCGACGTCACCACGGCGGCGTACTGGGTGGACGACGAGGGAACGACCCACCGCGGCCATCTCGGGATCGGTCGCTCACTGATCGCCGCCGGCGGGATCTGGGCACCGGCGGGCCATCTGATTGTGCGGCCGCCGGTCGGCTGGATCGCGAAGCCCGTCTACGCGTGGATCGCGAAGAACCGCCACCGCATGCCCGGGGCATCCGAGGCGTGTCGGGTCGATCTCAGTGCGCCCGCAGATGAAGCAGGAGCGCCGTCTCCGGATTGAGCACCGGAAGGGTCAACCCGGCGACCCGGAGCTGATCGCCGCACGCATCGACGCCGTCGAGCCATGCCGGCTGCTGCTTGGCCTTGCCGAGCGGGCCCGCGTCGAGTGTGATCCGCTCGACTCGGTAGGGGCGGTCGTCGATCAGGCCGGGGATGCGGACGACGCCGGCGGGAAGGCCGCGGGTCGTCGCGACCTGGCTGATCGACACGATCGCCTCCGAGGCGTCGGTGGCGACGACGGCGAACGCCGACAGCGAGGGGTCGTCGGTGTCGATGCGCAGGGTCCGGCCCGAGTGGAGCAGGTGGCGGTGAGCCTTGTGGAGTTCGATCACCCGGGCGAGCTGCGACCGTTCACGATCGGTGGCGTCGAGCAGGTTCCACTCCACCCCGAGGTGGCCGAACAGGGCGGTCGCCCCGCGGAAGGCGACCGGGTGGGTGCGCCCGGTCGTGTGCGAGCGGGTCGGGCCGACGTGGGCGCCCATCAACTCCGGCGGAACCAGGTACGACACACCGCGCTGGATGCGGACTCGGTCGAGGGCGTCGTTGCAGTCGCTGGTCCAGATCCGGTCGGTGCGTTCGAGGATCCCGAGATCGATCCGAGCACCCCCCGACGCGCAGCTCTCGATCTCGACGCCGGGGTGGGCGGTGCGGAGCTCGTCGATCAGGGCGTAGGCGGCGAGGGTCTGTCGGTGGGTGCCGGCACGACCGTCGGCGGCCACCGGCGCGACGTGGTCGCGGTTCATGTCCCACTTCAGGTAGGCGATGGCGTACTCGTCGAGCAGGGCGAGCATGCCGTCGCGCACGTGGGTGTAGGCGTCGGGGTTGGTGAGATCGACCACCAACTGGTCGCGGGCGAGCAGGGGTTCATGATGGGGATCCGCGAGCACCCAGTCGGGATGGGCGCGGTACAGGTCACTGTCGGGGTTGACCATCTCCGGCTCGACCCACAGGCCGAACTCCATGCCGAGGCTCGTCACGTGGTCGATCAGCGGACCCAGACCGTTGGGCCACTTCTCGGGATCGACCACCCAGTCGCCGAGGGCGGAGGTGTCGTCGTTGCGACCCACGAACCAGCCGTCGTCGAGCACGAACCGCTCGACACCGACCTCGGCCGCCCGGTCGGCCAGCGCGGTGACGGTGGCGAGGTCGTGGTGGAAGTAGACCGCCTCCCACGTGTTGAGCAGCACCGGCCGGGTGCCGGCCGGATGCTGGGGCCGGGCGCGCAGGTGCTCGTGGAACGCGTCGGAGACGCCGTTGAGGCCGACGGTCGAGTGGACGACGTACACCGGCGGGGTGCGGTAGGTCTCCTCCCGGTCGAGGATCACCTCACCGGGCAGGAGGAGTTCGCCCGCTTGCAGAACCCGGCGCCCGTCGGGCAGCCGCTCGGCGCGGACCTGACCGTTCCCGCTCCAGCCGAGGTGGACGGCGGTGACGGTGCCCCGCTCCTCGGCGAAGCCGGCCGAGCCGGCGAACAGCATCGGAAATCGGGTGTGGGAGGTTCGGCCCGATCGGTTCTCGACGGCGACCGCACCCCACTCCCACGCGGTCCGCGTCGGATGGAACTCGTCGGACCATCGTCCCGACAGCTGCATGATCTCGACCCCGTGAGGACACGGGACGGTCAGCAGCACCTCGTCGACGGTCAGAGGTTCACCGAGGTTCTCGATCTCGGCCTGCAGCACCAGCACGCCCGCCTCGTCGAGGCGGGCCTCGATCGTGACCGCGATGCCGGTGGCCGGGTCGTCGGCGACCGCGCGGAGCGTGCCGCCGTCGACGTGCACGATCGACGGGCCCAGCCGGGGGAACACGGCGGGGCCGGCCCGCTGCGCAGCGATGCCGGGCCGACCGCCCCACCCGGCGCCCGCCTCGGCGAGCACCGACAGCGGGGCGAGCCGGTCGGTGCCGGCCTCGGGGACCGGCGCCTGGAACGCGGCGGGTTCGACCGCGGTGATCGGCGCACCGAGCCACACGGTCTCGAGGCCGCCCGCGGCGTCGTCGACGACCATCTCGAGCCGCGGGCTCGACAGCGAGTGGAGCAAGGGTCAGCCCTTGCTGGCACCGACCGAGAGGCCGGCGATGAACTGCTTGCGCAGGATGAGATAGATGAGGATCGTCGGCAACACGACGATCAACGACCCGGCCGCGACCAGGTTGTCGTCGGTGAAGAACTCACCGGAGAGGTTCCGAAGCGACGACGTGATCGGGAGATCGTCGCCGTCCTGGATCAACACGACCGCCCAGAAGTAGTCGTTGTAGATCCAGGCGAACTGCAGCGTCGCGAGCGCGGCGAGTGCCGGGCGGGTCAGCGGCAGGACGATCTGCCAGTACTGCCGCCACACCCCCGCGCCGTCGACCGCGGCGGCTTCGTTGAGCTCCTTCGGCAGCGTCTTCATGTAGTTGCTCAACACGAAGGTGCAGAACCCGCTCTGGAACGCCACGTGGATCAGGATCAACCCGACCAACGACCCGCGCAGCTCACCGGTCTCGGACAGCAACGGGATCTCCGGGAACGGGATCCGGTTGTAGAGCTGGAACAGCGGCTGGATGATCGCCTGCGGCGGCAGCAGGTTGCCGGCGGTGAACAGCATCAGCAGGGCGATGTTGTACTTCCAGCTGTAGCGGCTCACCACATAGGCCACCATCGATGACAAGAACAGCACCAGGAACATGGCGGGGATCACCACCACGAAGGTGACGAGCCAGTGCCGCGGCATGTCGCCGCGATCCCAGGCCTCGGAGAAGTTGTCGAAGGTCAACGTGTCGGGCCACGAGAAGAAGCCCTGGGAGGCGGTCTCGCTGAAGGGCCGGAACGCGGCGTTCACCATGCCGAGGATCGGCATGAGCCAGATGGCGGCCAGGATGACCAGGAAGATCTGGGCGATGATCTGGTTGCGGCGGCTGGCGATCATGCGTCGTCCTCCTGGAACGTGTTGCGCAGGTACCAGACCACGAAGACCAGGCACAGCAGCAACAAGATCACGCCGTAGGCGGAGCCTCGGCCGATGTTGCTCGACTCACCGAGGATCGACTCGGTGACGAGGATCGACAGCACGTCGGTGCCGATCGGGTTGTTGAGCACGTCGATGATGTCGAAGATCCGAAGGGCTTCGATCACCGTGATGACCACGATCACGACGTTGACCGGCTTCAGCGACGGGAAGGTGACCCGACGGAAGGTCTGCCATTCGTTGCAGCCGTCGATCGCCGCCGCCTCCTTGAGTGCGGGGTCGACGCTCTTCAGGTCCGCGAGGTACAGCACCATGATGTAGCCGGCGTGACGCCAGATCATCGGCACCATGAGCGCCACGAAGTTCTTGGACAGCCCGTAGTCGTCGCTGATGCTGATCAAGAAGTCGGGGTTGCCGAGCCAGTCGATCTGGTTGCCCTCTTCGGTGCGGCCGAGCGCGGTGTTGAGCAGACCCTGGCGGGGCGAGTAGATCACCGACTTCCAGATGAAGCCGACGACGGCCAGCGACAGCACGACCGGGAAGTAGAAGACGCTCTGGTAGACCGCCGTGCCCTTCAGGTTCTTGTCCATCAGGTAGGCGAGGAACATCCCGAGCGGGGTGGCGATGACGAACAGCAGCAACACCACCCAGAGGTTGTTCAGGAGGGCCTCGTAGAGATCCTTCTCGAACACGGTGAAGAGCTGGCGGTAGTTCTTGAACCCGACCCAGTCGATGCCGTCGAGGGCGAACCCGTTCCAGTTCGTGAACGACAGCAGGATGGTCGCGATCGCGGGCAGCCACACGAGCCCGATGTGCAGCACCGACGGGATGCCGGCCATGAGGAAGATGGTGCGGCGGTCGGAGCTGCGAGACGACGAACGCCGTCGACGCCCCTCGCGGGGCGCCGACGGCGTCGAGTCGTCGGCAGCTTCAGGAGTCTCGATGAGATCTGAAGCCATGGTCAGAGATCAGGAGTTGAACTCTTCGAAGATGACGACCTTCTTCTCTTCGAGGTCGGCGAGGCCCTCGTCGATCGAGCCCGGATCCTCGATGAACTGTGCGAACAGGGTGCCGCACTCGTTGGCGAAGGCCGGGATGGTGTCACGATCGAGGAACTGCGAGATGCCGGTGGCGGCGTTCGCGAGTTCGGCCGACTTCTTCTGCAGGTCCGAGAAGACGCTGGTGTCGGCACCACTGTTGGAGGCGACGACGGAGTTGTCCTCGGTGGCGAAGATGTCCTGGGACTCGGCCTGGGACAGCCACAGCAAGAACTCCTTGGCGGCGGCCTCGTTGTCCGGGTTCGGCAGCATCTGGAAGCCGTCGATCGGGGCGTCGAGCGCCGCGGCGCCGATGCTCGAGTCGTACTCGGGGAAGTTGAAGAAGTCCATCACCGAGCCGTCCGACATCGCCGAGGCGGCGAAGGTGCCGAGGAGGTACATGCCGGTGCGACCCTCTTCGAGGTCGACCGCCGCCTCTTCCCAGGTACGGCCGTTGGCGCCGTCCTGGGCGTAGGGCAGCAGCTCGGCCCACTCGGTGAACACGGCGCGGACCTCGTCGCTGGTCCAGCTCTCGTTGCCGGCCATCAGGCTGACGTGGAAGTCGTAGCCGTTGACCCGCAGGTTGATGGCGTCGAAGGTGCCCATCAGCGGCCAGTTACCGTCGTTGGCGTAGCCGAACGGGGTGAGACCGGCCGAGGCCATGTCGTCGGCGAGGCTGAGCATCTCGTCCTTGGTGGTCGGCTCGCTCCAGCCGTTCTCCTCGAAGACGTTCTTGTTGTAGTTGACGGCCCAGGTGTAGTAGGTCGTCGGCAGGAAGTACTGCTTGCCGTCCGAGGCGGTCGACGCGGCCTTGAAGCCCTCGCCGAGACCGGTGGTCGCATCCCACACGTCGGAGATGTCGCCCACCAGGCCCTGATCGGCGAAGAAGCGGTTCCGGAACCCGGCGAACCAGGCGATGATGTCGGACTCCTGCGCCTGCAGGATGGTGTTGATGTTCTCCTGGAACGTGTTCGAGTCGGTGGTGTCGATCTCGATGGTGACGTTCTCGTTCGGGAACGCGGCCGCCACGGCGGCGAGGCCGGCCTCGGGAGCCGGGTTCGAGAGACGAGAACCGATCTTCAGCGTGCCGCTGGCCGACCCGATCGAGCCGGAGAAGCCGCCGCTGCCGCTGTCGCCTTCATCGTCGTCGCCACAGGCGGCCAGCAGCGGGGTCATGGCCACCAAACCACCGGCGGCCGCACCCCCCTTGATGACGCCGCGACGCGAGACGTACTGAGCCCACGCGGACGGGCTGGGGTAGTTCGACATGAATCCTCCATGGGTTGCGTCGAGCGACCCCCGCCACCCGACGTTTCGTGCAGGTTTCCAGGCACTGACGGCCCCGGTCAAGCATTAAGGTGAGAAAATGGTCAACGTTGACGTAGCGGTCGATCTGCACCGCAGCGAGTTCGACACCTCCCCCACGGTCGTGGCGACCGCCCCCGGGCGGGTCAACCTGATCGGCGAACACACCGACTACAACGACGGCTTCGTCTTGCCGATGGCGATCCCGTTCGGCACCGCGGTCGCCGCGGCACCGCGGACCGACCGACGGGTGGTCGGGTGCAGCGAGTCGTTCGGCCCCACCCGCTTCGACCTCGACGCCGCCCCGACATCCACCGACGGCTGGGGCCGCTACCTCCACGGGATGGCCTGGGCGCTCGCCGACCACGGGGTCGCCGTCGACGGCTTCACCTGCACGGTCGTGAGCGACATCCCCGGCTCCTCGCTGTCGTCGTCGGCGGCGCTCGAGATGGCGACCGGAACCGCGATCGCCGCCCTCGCCGCGACCTCCCTCGATCCGGCCACCCTCGCCACGATCGGCCAGCGGGTCGAGCACGAGGTGATCGGCGTGCCGGTCGGGATCATGGACCAGCTGATCTCCGCCGCAGGTGTCGCGGGATCCGCGTCGCTCATCGACTGCCGGAGTCTGGCGATCGAGCCGACGCCCATCCCCGCCTCGGCCCGCATCGTCGTGCTCGACACCGGCACCCGTCGTGGCCTGGTCGACAGCGAGTACGCCGCCCGGCGCGCCGCGTGCGAGCGGGTCGCCGCCGCGCTCGGGGTCGCCGCCCTGCGCGACGCCAGCCTCGAGGGACTCGACGCCCTCGCCGACCTCGATCCGGTCGACCGCCGACGCGCTCGTCACGTGATCTCCGAGAACGACCGCACGCTGGAGGCGGCCCGCGCGTCGGCGGCCGGCGACATCGAGCGGCTCGGCGCCCTGATGGACGCCAGCCACGACAGCCTCCACGTCGACTTCGAGGTCACCGGGCCCGCCCCCGACGCCGCGGTGCGCCTCGCCCGCACCCTCGACGGCTGCCTCGGCGCCCGAATGACCGGCGCGGGGTTCGCCGGCGCTGCCATCGCGCTCGTCGAGGTCGATGCCGTCGACCGGTTCGCCGCCGAGATGGCCGAGCGCTTCGTGGCGCCGCCCGAACAGCCGTCGACCGAGCCCCCGGCGTTCCATGTCGTCTGGCCGGTCCAGGGGGCGCACGTGGTACAACCCACGGCGTGAGCATCACCCTCTCCGAAGCCGAGTCGCGGCGGATCGTGGCGGGATACGGCGTGCCGGTGTCGCCGTTCGTCACCGGCGCGACGACCGCCGACGTCCTCGCAGCCGTCGACGCCGACCCGACCGTGACCTTTCCCGTCGTCGCCAAGCTGTGTGGCCGAGCCATCGCCCACAAGACCGAACGCGGGCTGGTCCGACTGCGCATCGCGGATCGCGACGCGCTGGCGGTCGCGTGCGACGAGCTGCTGGCCAAGGCGGTGCCGGAGGACGGGGCGGTCGAGGTCCTTGTGTCGAGCATGGTCGACGGCAACCGTGAGCTGATCGCCGGCCTCAACGACGACCCACAGTTCGGCATGACGGTCATGGTCGGGGTCGGCGGGATCCTCGCCGAGGCGATCCGCGACGTGAGCTTCCGGCTGGCGCCGATCACCGAGGTCGATGCCGCCGAGATGATCGACGACCTCGGGACCCAACGACTCTTCGACGCCTTCCGCGGCGAACCCGCAGCCGACCGCGCCGCCATCGTCGACGCCCTCGTGGCCCTCGCCCGGGTCGGGGCCGAGGAACCCGGTCTGCGCTCCGCCGACCTCAACCCGCTGATCCTGGTCGACGGCAAGCCGGTGGCGGTCGACGCCCTCCTGGAGCTCGACCCCGAGGGGACCGCCGATGCCTGATCTCTCCGCCCTCTTCGACCCTCGCGGCATCATCGTGACCGGCGTCTCGAACCACCCCGGCAAGTTCGGGTTCGTGACCCTCCACAACATCCTCACCAGTGGTTACGAGGGCGCGGTCTTCCCGGTCGGGCGCGAGGCGGGCGAGGTGCTGGGCCGCGACGTGCTCGGCTCGATCGACGACGTGCCCGACGGCGCGGCCGACATGCTGTTCATCTGCACGCCGCCCGCGATCAACGAGGATCTGCTCCGCCAGGCTGCAGCGAAAGGGGTCACCGCCGCGTTCTGCGCCGCCGGCGGCTACCGCGAGGCCGGGCCCGACGGGGCGGAGGCCGAGCAACGACTCGTCGCGCTGTGCGCCGAACTCGGCATCGCCCTCGCCGGGCCGAACGGCCAGGGGGTCGTCTCGACCCCGTCGAAGATGTGCTCCCAGATCGTGGCGCCCTACGCACCGGCGGGGCGCATTGCCATCGCCAGCCAGTCGGGCAACTTCGTGTCGTCGTTCCTGAACCTGGCCAATCACACCGGGGTCGGTGTGTCTCGCGCGGTCGCCGCCGGCAACGCCTCGATCCTGGGCATCGCCGACTTCGTCGAGTACTTCACCGACGACCCCGAGACCGCCGTGTCGCTGGTCTACATCGAGTCGGTCGACGACGGCCGCGAGATGTTCGATCGCCTCCGACCGCTCTCGGAGCGCAAGCCGATCGTGGTCGTCAAGGGCGGCGCCTCCGCCGCGGGCGCTCGGGCCGCCGCGTCGCACACGGGCGCGCTCGCGAGCGACGACGCCGTCTTCGACGGCATGTGCCGTCAGGCCGGCCTGATCCGGGCGCGCGACGTCGAAGAGGCCTTCGAGGCCGCCGCGACGATCGCCACCCAGCCCCGCCCCGACGGCGACCGGGTCGTCGTGGTCACGACCGTGGGCGGCTGGGGCGTGGCGGCGGTCGACGCCATGGCCGACACCCGGCTGGAGCCGACACCGCTGCCCGCCGACCTGCTCGCAGCGATCGACGAGAAGCTGCCGCCGCGGTGGAGCAAGAACAATCCGATCGACATGGCGGGCGGCGAGACACGCGACACCGTTCCCGAGATCCTGCAACTGGTCGCCGGGCATCCCGAGGTCGATGCCGCCGTGCTGCTGGGCGTCGGCATCCAGTCGAACACGGCGGCGATGATGCGCGGTGGCCCGTTCTTCCCCGAACACGGACTCGAACGGATCGTCGGCTTCCACGAACGCCAGGACACCCGGTACGCGGAGGCCGCGGCGGAGATCAGCGCGGCCACCGGCACACCGATCGTCGTCGCCTCCGAACTCGCCAACGCCGACCCGACGAACCCGGCGCCGGCCACCCTGAAGCAGCTCGGCCGACTCTGCCACGCCTCGGCGGGACGGGCGGTTCGCTCGTTGCACCATCTCGCCGGTTACGCCGCCTGGCGCCGAGCTCGGGGCCTGTAGCGCTTCAGCCGATCGCCGGTGATCGTCGTCCGCGTCGCGGCGACACGAGATCGTGCCGATGGCGCGACGGGTACGAGCCCCGTCCTACGCTCGTCGTCGGTGAGCGAGTCGATCTTCGAACGGGTCCGCCGCAGTTGTGCGGAGGTTTCGACCGTCAGCACCCATGTGCGCATCCGTCCCGAGCGCATCGGCGAACTCGCCTTCCGCCTCGACCTCGACCGGGCGCCGAACGACCCGGGGCAGCAACCGATCGGCGACGCGGAGACCACCGCCGCGTTCGTCTTGACGCTCGACGCGGTCAACTTCGGTTCCGGGTACTTCCCGCATCTGCGCAAACGTCCGGGGCACAGCGGCTACCACACGATCGCCGCCAGCCTCCGGGACTGGGTCACCGACGCCGGCCCGATCACGACGGCGTCGCTTCGGGAGCGATCGGTCGAGGCATGGGCGGAGACGTTCGGCCAGCACCTCGACGGCTCCCCCGCCCAGGAGTTGGTCGAGCTGTTCACGGTGGCGTTGCGCGACCTGGCCGACTTCGTCGACACCTCCGCCGGCGGTTCGTTCGCCGGAGTCGTCGAGGAGGCCGGCGGTTCGGCCGCGGCGCTGGCCGACGCCCTCACCGCGATGCCGTTCTACCGGGACGAGCACGAGCACCCGGTCGCCGGCCGGGTGTCGTTCTACAAGCGGGCCCAGATCACGGTGCAGGACCTGGCCGTCGCGTTCGGAAACGAGGGCCTGGGGCGCTTCGACGACCTCGATCAACTCACCATGTTCGCCGACAACCTCGTCCCCCACGTGTTGCGCATCGACGGCGTGCTCGAGTTCGCACCGGAACTGCTCACCCGGATCGAGGCGGTCGACGACATCACGATCGGCAGCGCCGAGGAGATCGAGATCCGGGCGTGCGCCGTCCACGCGGTCGAGATGCTGGCTGCGGCCGTCCGCACGAGGGCGGTCGACCCGCGGCCGCGGATCACGACCGGCACCCTCGACAACGTGCTCTGGAACACCGGCGCCGACGAGCGCTACAAGGCGATCCCCCGGCATCGCAGCCGCTGCGTTTTCTACTGACGCCGAACCACCGAAATCGGTGCCCTGTGGATAACCCCGCAGCCGCGTGAAAGGTCGGTTTCAGAGGGCGCGCGTGCACATCGCGCGGGCTACGGTGCTCTGATCTCCGAAGGCGACTGTCGCCTCCGGACACCAACGAATCGCCGCCCCACGGCGGCCTGGAGGGAAATCACCATGCGCAAGCGTTTGCTGCTTCTGCTGTCGGTGCTGCTTTCGTTCTCGCTGCTCGCCGCCGCCGGCGGCGACGACGATGACGACACCGAAGCCGGCTCCTCGGAGTCCGAGTCCGAATCGGCCTCGTCGTCGGAGATGGCCGAAGAGGTCCCCGCCGCCGACACGACCGTCGGTCTGGTCTACGACATCGGCGGCCGAGGCGACCTGTCGTTCAACGACTCCGCGGCCGAGGGTCTCGACCGCGCCGAGTCCGAGCTCGGCATCGGCTTCTCGGAGGCCTCGCCCAACGACGACGGCTCGAACCGCGCCGAGCTGCTGCAGCTGGCCGCCGACGCCAACCCGATCGTGATCGGCGTCGGCTTCCTGTTCGCCGGTGATGCGGCGACGGTCGCCGGGGAGAACCCCGACACCAACTTCGCGGTCATCGACGATGCGATGCTCAACTTCGACACCGATCCGCCCTCGCCCGTCGGCGACAACGTCGCCGGTCTGGTCTTCGCCGAGGAGCAGGGCTCCTACCTCGTCGGCGTGGCTGCGGCCCTCAAGAGCGAGACCGGCAAGGTCGGCTTCATCGGTGGCGTCTGCTGCTTCGGTCTGATCGAGAAGTTCGAGGCCGGTTTCCGTGCCGGTGTCGCCTCGGTCGACCCGTCGATCGAGGTCGTGGCGGAGTACATCACCGACGCCCCGGACTTCGACGGCTTCAACCAGCCCGACCGTGCGCAGGTCATCGCGACCACCATGTACGAGGACGGCGCCGACATCATCTACCACGCTGCCGGTGGCGCCGGTAACGGCATGTTCCAGGCCGCCAAGGACTACTCCGAGAACAACGGCACCAAGGTGTGGGGCATCGGTGTGGACTCCGATCAGTTCAACACCATCGGTGCGGTCGACGAGAGCCTGCAGGAGTACGTGCTCACCTCGATGCTCAAGCGTGTCGACGTGGCCGTCTTCGAGATCCTGAAGGCCCAGGAAGAGGGCACCTTCACCGCCGGCCCGAACACCTACGACCTCTCGGTCGACGGTGTGGGCTACTCCACCACCGGCGGCTTCGTCGACGACATCGTCGACCAGCTCGAGGAAGCCAAGGCTGCGATCGTGGCGGGCGACGTCGTCGTCCCGACCGATCCGACCGAGGTCACCAACGGCTGATCGCCGAACACACGGATTCGTGACACGACGCGGGGCCGGACTCGCCGCTCCCGTCACCTGTCGTAGGTGACGGCGAACGGTTAGGGTCCGGTCTCGCTCGTTTCGCGTTTGGAGGGGTACGTGTCGAGACCGATGGGCAGGGCGTCATGACCGCCGCAATCGAGCTGACGGGCATCACCAAGCGGTTCCCAGGCGTCGTCGCCAACGACGACGTCAACCTCACCGTCGAGAAGGGCGAGATCCACGCCATCTGCGGGGAGAACGGGGCCGGCAAGTCGACCCTGATGAAGATCCTCTACGGCATGCAGCCCGCCGACGAGGGCGTGATGCGGGTCAACGGCGAAGAGGTCGTGTTCAGCTCCCCGACCGACGCCATCGACCGCGGGATCGGCATGGTGCACCAGCACTTCATGCTCGCCGACCAGCTGACGGTGCTCGAGAACGTCATCCTCGGCGCCGAACCCACCGTGCGGGGCGGCCGGATCAACTTCAAGGAAGCCGAGTCGCACCTCCGCGAGGTCGCCGAGGACTACGGCCTGTCGATCGACGTCAACCAGATGGTCGAGTCGCTCGAGGTCGGCGAGCGACAGCGGGTCGAGATCATCAAGGTCTTGTACCGCGGCGCAGAGATCCTGATCCTCGACGAGCCCACCGCGGTTCTCGTTCCGCAGGAGGTCGAGGCGCTGTTCGAGAACATGCGCGAGCTCAAGGCGAGCGGCGCCACCATCCTGTTCATCGATCACAAGCTCGACGAGGTGCTCGAGATCTCCGACAGCATCACCGTGCTGCGGCACGGCCGAACCGTCGCGACGATGAAGAACGACGGGGTCACCGCCCACGACCTCGCCGAACTGATGGTCGGGAGCGAGCTCCCCACGCCCGACACGAGCGAGTCGACCGTCACCGACGACATCGCCCTCGAACTCACCGACCTCGCCGTCCTCAACGACGATGGCCGCCAGGTCGTCCACGACATCAACCTGCGGATCCATCGCGGCGAGATCGTCGGCATCGCCGGCGTCGAAGGCAACGGCCAGGGCGAACTCGTCGATGCGATCATCGGCACCGCCGAGATCGCTTCGGGCTCGATCCGATTCCACGGCACCGACATCACCCGGTCCTCGGTGCGCAAGCGCCGCGAAGCCGGCATCGCCTACGTCCCCGAGGATCGTCACCACGAAGGACTCCTGCTGCAGTCGCCGCTGTGGGAGAACGCCGCGCTCGGTCACCAGACCCAGGCACCGTACGGATCGACCTGGTGGCTCGATCGGGACGGGGCGCGAACCCAGACCGAGGCGATCCGTGAGCAGTTCGACGTCCGCACCCCCAACATCGACGTGTCGGCCCACGCCCTCTCCGGTGGCAATCAGCAAAAGCTGATCATCGGGCGGGAACTCACCTCGGATCCCGAGGTGCTCGTGGCCGCCCACCCGACCCGAGGCATCGACGTCGGCGCCCAGGCGGCGGTGTGGGACGACATCCGGGCCGCCCGCCGCAACGGCCTCGCCACCCTGCTGATCTCCGCCGACCTCGACGAGCTGATCGGCCTGTCCGACACCATCGTCGTGATGCTGCGCGGCGAACTCGTCGCCACCCTCAGCCCGTCGGAGGTGACGCCGCGCGACCTCGGGGCCTACATGACCGGCGCCGCCCTCCAGCACGGAGGGGTCGACTGATGCGCAAGATCGCCTTCTCGCTGGCGGCGCCCGTCGGTGCCTTCGTGCTGACGCTGGTGGTCTCCACCCTCGCCCTGCTGGCCTTCGGCTCGAACCCGCTCGAGGCCTACGGCGACATGGTCAGCCACGCCTCCAAGCTGGAGACCCAGGTCGACATCCTCAACCGGGCCACGCCGTTCTACCTGTCGGCGGTCGCCGCAGCGATCGGCTTCCGGATGAACCTGTTCAACATCGGGGTCGAGGGCCAGTACCTCATGGGCTTCCTGTTCGCCGCCCAGGTCGGCGGGCTGATCAGCCTCCCCCAGGTGTTGCACATCCTCGTGATCATGCTGACGGCGATGGCCGTCGGCGCGCTCTACGCCGGCGTGGCCGGCGTGCTCAAGACCACCCGCGGCGTCAACGAGGTGATCTCCACGATCATGCTGAACTCGATCGCGGTCGGCGGGCTGATCGCCTGGCTGCAGCAGGAGTGGCAGGCCGAACTCGGCGAGAACTTCTCTTCCACCGAACTCGGCACCAACGAGATCGACGAGTCGGGCCTGTTGCCGACGATCAACGGCCTCCTCGAGGTCTTCACCCGCGACATCCGGCAGGGCAAGGAACTCACCGGCATGTTCCTGATCGCCGTGCTGGTGGGTGTCTTGTACTACGTGCTGCTCAACCGCACCCGGTTCGGCTTCGACCTGCGAGCGAGCGGCATCAACCCGTTCGCCGCGCGGGCCGGCGGCGTGCCGCCCAAGCGCATGGTGCTCGCCGCCATGATGCTGTCGGGCGCGGTGGCCGGCCTGATCGGCATGGTCGAACTCGCCGACCGGGGCAAGTTCCCACCCGACCCGATCCAGGGGCTCGGGTTCCAGGGCATCGCGGTGGCGCTGCTCGGTCGCAACAACCCGGGCGGCATGGCGTTCGCCGCGCTGCTCTTCGCATTCCTCGACGTGTCGTCGGGTGTGCTGGATTCGACCGGCGCCGCCTCCCGTGAGATCGCCGTCATCATGCAGGGCATCGTCTTGCTCACCGCGGTGATCGCCTACGGCGTGACCAACCGCGTCCGCGAACGGGACGAAGCGAGGGAGGCCGCCGAAGCCCTCTCCGCTGCGGCGAACGCGGAGGTGACGGCATGATCGCCTCCCTCACCCGCATGCCGGCCTGGGCTCGCTGGGCGCTCTACGCCGCGATGGGCGTGCTGTTGCTCACGATCGTCCAGACGATCAGCGACACCGAACGCCTCACCCAGACGGGCACCGCCTCGGAGATGCTGCGCTTCACCGTGCCGATCTTCCTCGCCGGCCTCGGCGGGTTGTTCTCCGAGCGCGCCGGCGTCGTCAACATCGGCCTCGAGGGCATGTTGATCCTCGGCATGTGGTTCGGCGCCTGGGGCTCGATCGAGTACGGCGCCTGGTGGGGCCTGGCGATCGGGATCATCGGCGGCATGCTCGGTGGTCTCCTGCACGCCATCGCCACGGTGACCTTCCAGGTCGACCACATCATCTCCGGGGTTGCGATCAACATCCTCGCCCCGGCGATCACGAGATACCTGTCCGAGGAGGTCTGGGGTTCCCCGACCACCTCGCCGCAGACCTCCGAGGTCGGTTCGTGGGACGTGCCTTTCCTGGCCGGCGGAACGATCTTCGGCTGGGAGTCGCCCGACCTGTTCCTGACCGTCGCCAAGTGGGACATCTGGTACCTGTCGGACCTCGCCCAGGTCCTGCGCGGCGCCACCCGCGACGTCAGCTTCGTCGTGTTGATCTCGATCGCGTTGGTGCCCATCACCGTGTGGCTCATCTGGCGCACCCGGTTCGGCCTGCGGCTCCGGATCTGCGGCGAGAAGCCGTCGGCCGGCGAAGCCCAGGGCATCGACATCATCCGCTACAAGTACATCGCCGTGATCGCCTCCGGCGGCCTCGCCGGCCTCGGCGGCGCCTTCATCTCGACCGAGCTGTCGGGGCTCTTCCAGGGCGGCAACTCCGCCGGCCGAGGGTTCATCGGTCTCGCGGCGCTCATCTTCGGCAACTGGCGTCCCGGCGGCGTGCTGATCGGGGCCCTGCTCTTCGGTTATGTGTTCGGGCTCGACCTGCGCGACCTCGACGGCAGCGCGTCGCACGCGATGCTGCTCGTCAACGCGATCGCGTTCGCCGGTGTCGCGGCGTGGGCCTTCACCCGCCGCCGAACCGCCGACACCGTGATCGCCGTCGTGCTCGGCGTCGGCGCCCTGTTCTGGTGGATCGTCGCCGACACCGTGCCGAGCTGGTGGTCGAACACCTTGCCGTACGTGGTCGTGCTCCTGGTGCTGATCTTCTTCGCCCAGCGACTGCGGATGCCCGTCAGCCTCGGCCAGCCCTACCGCAAGGGAGAGACCTGACCGTGCTCTCCGACGACCAGCTCGCCGACTGGGACCGCGACGGCTTCCTCGTCCTCCCCGACTTCGTCGCTCCCGAACGCTGCGCCGAGCTCAAGGCCCACGTCGAGGTCCTGCTCGACGACATCGACCCGAACGACGACGGTGCGCTCACCGTCTTCGACACGTCCGAGCAAGCGCACGGCGACGACTCCTGGTTCCTCGACTCCGGCGACAAGATCCGCTGGTTCTTCGAGGACGGCGCCGTCGACGGCGGCACCCTCACGCGGCCGCTGCCGACGGCGGTCAACAAGCTCGGGCACGCCATGCACGACCTCGACCCGGTCTTCGACGCGTTCAGCCGTACCGACGACCTGGCGGCGCTGGCCGCCGACATCGGGTTCCGCGACCCGAGGCTGCTGCAGTCGATGTACATCTTCAAGCAGCCGGGGATCGGTGGCGAGGTCAGCCTCCACTGCGACCACACCTTCTTGTGGACCGAGCCGCAGTCGGTGATCGGCTTCTGGTTCGCGATCGAGGACGCCACCCGGGAGAACGGCTGTCTGTGGGCCCATCCCGGCGGTCATCGCATCCCGGTCAAGAGCCGCTACCGCATGACGAGCGATCTCTCCGAGGCCTACATGGAGACGCTCGACCCGTCGCCCTACGGCACCGACGATCTGGTCCCGCTCGAGGCGACGGCGGGCACGCTCGTGCTGCTCCACGGCACCCTCCCCCACTGGAGTGCACCCAACACCTCCGGCCGCAGCCGTCACGCCTACACGCTGCACGTGATCGACGGTGTCGCCGACTACGCCGACGACAACTGGCTGCGCCGAGGTCCGGCGATGCCGTTGCGCGGCTTCGGCTGACGCCGACCGGTCAGCGGGGCGACGCCGACGGCCGGACGGCGAGCAACGCCGCGGCGAGCGCCGCCAACATGACCGAGGACCACCAGGCGATCTCGTAGCGGCCGGTGCCGTCGACGATCGCCCCGGTGGCGGGGCCCGCGATCGTGAGGCCCATCAAGAAGCCGAGGATGATGACCCCCGAGGCGCGACCCGCGTCGCGCTGTGCGACGTTCATGATGACCGCGAGGTTGGCGACGGCGTTCCACGCAGTGTGCCCGATCGCGTAGAGCACCACGGCGGGCCACAACAACCACCGACCGAAGGGGATCGACAACGCCAGCAGGCTCGACGAGACGACACCGATCGCCGACAGCCGCACGAGCAGATCGGTCGGCGCGATGCGGGTCTCGGCGAGCCGGGCGGCCGCGATCCGAAAGCCCATGCCCAACAGCCCGGAGAGCGCCGCAGCGAAGCCGGCGACCGCGAGGCTGTAGCCCAGTTCCTCTTCCGCGAACAGTGGCAGGAACCGGCCGATCGCACCGCTCGCCAGCCCCATCAGCAGCGCGTACAGGCCGAGGCGGCGGATGAGCGGCGGGAGCGGTGCGGAGGTCGCGGCCGATCGGGACGAATCGACCGACGGCGCACCGACGTCGCGGGGCAGCACGGCCCAGCACACGGCGGTCAGCACGAGGAACAGCACGCCGAACACGACGTAGGCACCCTGCCAGTCCCACCCCCGCTCGATCGCCGGCATCGTGAGGCCGCTGATGAAGACGGCGAGGGTGACCCCGCTCTGCTTGATCCCGGTCATCACCCCCCGCTCACCCGGCGGGAGGGTTGCGGCGATCAAGGCGTTGGTGGCGGGGTTCCCACCGCCCTGCGGGATGCCGCCGATCACGTACGCCAGCACCAGGATCCACACATTCGTGGCCAGCCCCGCCACGAGCATGGTGATGGCGGAGAGGATCATCAGGCCGAGCACGGCGCGGCGGGCACCGATCCGGTCGGTCACCCGTCCGACCCATGGAGCGGTGAGCGCGCCGAGGCCCGTGTTGATCGACCCGACGATGCCGATCGTGGCCCGGCTCACCCCGAGATCGTCGATGATGGGCGAGGCGAGCACCGCAAGAGCGAAGAGGGTGTAGGTCGTCGCGACCATCGTCGAGACCAGCACCACACCGAGCGGGAACCGACCCATGGACCCCGATGCCCGCGACGACGGGACTTCGGAGGCGGACGGCGTCGACACCCGGGCGACCCTACCGGTCATCCGATCCGGCATCGGAGCCCCGGCGATAATCTGGGGTATGGAAACCCCCACCACCGGCCCGGACGTCGGGCCTCCCACGCTCGAGCGCATCCGCCGAGCCCCCAAGGTCGTCCTCCACGACCATCTCGACGGTGGCCTGCGACCCGCCACGATCATCGAGCTCGCCGCCGAGACCGGCTACGGCGGCCTGCCGACCACCGACGCCGACGAGTTGGCGACGTGGATGCTGCGCGGCGCCAACCGCAAGGACCTCACCCTCTACCTCGAGACCTTCGCCCACACGGTCGGCGTCATGCAGACCGCGCCCGCCATCGAGCGGGTCGCCCGAGAGTGTGCCGAGGACCTCGCCTCCGACGGTGTCGTCTACGCCGAGGTCCGGTTTGCGCCCGAACTCCACACCGAGCGCGGTCTCGGCCTCGACGAGGTCATCGAGGCCGTGCTCCACGGCTTCGAGCAGGGCTCGGCCGGCACCGACCTCACCATCCGGGTGCTCGTGGCCGCCATGCGCCACCTCGACCGCGGCCTCGAGGTCGCCCAGGCGGCGGTGCGCCACCGCGACGACGGGGTCGTCGGGTTCGACATCGCCGGGCCGGAGGACGGCTTCCCGCCCGACGAGCACCTCCTCGCCTTCCAGTACTGCCACCGCGAGAACTTCCACGTCACGATCCACGCCGGCGAGGCCTACGGGCCCCGCTCGATCTGGAAGGCGGTGCAGTACTGCGGTGCCGAACGGCTCGGGCACGGGATCCGCATCGTCGAGGACTGGACCACCACCCCCGAGGGCGAGACCGAACTCGGGCACCTCAGCCACTACCTGCGCGACGCCCGCATCCCGCTCGAGGTCTGCCCGACCAGCAATGTCAACACCGGGGTCGTCGAGCGGATCGAGGACCATCCGATCAAGCAGTTGGTCGACCTCCGCTTCCGGGTGACGGTCAACACCGACAACCGGCTGATGTCGGGCGTGACGATGACGTCGGAGATGGCGGCGATGGTCGACGCCTTCGGCTACGACTGGGCCCGGCTGCGGTGGCTCACCGTCAACGCGATGAAGTCGAGCTTCCTCCCGTTCCGCGAGCGGTTGCAGATCATCGAGCAGATCATCAAGCCGCGGTATGCGCCGCTCGAGGCCTGGCAGGTCGAGCCACCGCTGTAGTCGGTCACCGACGGTGGCCGTCTAGGGTGCCGTTCATGCATCACACGCACCCTCGGCGGATGGCGCGCAGATGGGCGATCCTCGCGATCGCTGCACTGGTCGCCGTGTCCTGTTCCTCCGGCGACACCGACGAGGCCGACGAGCCGCCGGCGTCGTCGACGACCTCCACGACCACCACCGAAGCCGTCGAGACCGACGATGACGGCGATGACGACACGTCGCGAGACGAGGCGATCCCCGACTGGCCGCTCGACGACACACCGTTGAGCCTCGATGACGGCGTCGAGATCGGCACGCTCGACAACGGGCTCACCTACTACCTGCGCGAGAACGCGTCGCCGGGTGACTCGCTGACCATCCGGCTGGTGGTCGACGCCGGTGCGCGGCAACAGGAGCAGGTCGACGACGGTGTCGCCCACTTCCTCGAGCACATGCTCTTCAACGGCACCGAACGGTGGCCGGGCAACGAGTTGGATCGGGTTCTCCAGGGGCTCGGCGTCGGCATCGGGCCGGATGTCAACGCCTACACGTCGCTCGACGAGACGGTCTACGTGCTGAACGTCAGCACCTTCCAGGACGGCGCGGTGGAGACCGCGGTCGAGGTCATGGCCGAGTGGGCCTCACGGGCGACGATCGACCCGGAGCAGGTGACCGCAGAGCGCGGCGTCGTGCGCGACGAGTACCGCCAGAGCTACGAGAGCGCGCCGGGCGAACTGTTCCTCGAGTTCTTCGACGTCTACACCCGCGACACGCCCTACGCCGATCGCATCGTGCTCGGTTCGATCGAGGAGATCGAGTCGACCGACGCCGAGGTGCTGCGTGCGTTCTACGACCGCTGGTACCACCCCGAGAACATGGCGGTCATCGCCGTCGGTGACCTGCCGGTCGACGACATGCGCACGCTGATCGAGGACGCCTTCGCCGGCCTCGAGGGGCGCGGCGAGGCCCCCGGTCGGGCCGAACGACTCGAGATCGAGCCCGGTCCGGCCGGGTTCGCCGAGGTGATCACGAACCGCGAAGAGGTCGTCGACAATCTGTCGGTCGACTGGCTTCGCCCGCCGTCGGACCCGTCGACGATCGGTGGGGCCCGAGCCGACCTGCTCGACGACCTGGTGGCCTCGATGCTCGGCAACCGGCTCGACGACGCCTACCTCGCCGGCGAGTTCGCCGTCGACCGCACCCCGTTCCTCGGACGGTTCGCGTTCGCTCGACATCTCGACTTCTTCGGCACGAACCTGCGCGGCGACGACCTCACGCTGATCTACGCCCAGCTGCTCGGGTACCTCGAGCAGGCGGCCCAGGCGGGCTTCACCGAGGAGGAGCTCGCGGAGGCGGTCAGCGAGCGAGAGGCGGATCTGTCGGCCTGGGAGGAGTCACTCGCCACGACCCAGGATCTCGCCTGGTCCGACGCCTACGTGAGCCACTTCCTCAGCGGTGTGGGCGGCGAGGCCCCCGAGACGACGATCGAGCGAGAGCGGGCGATCCTGACCGAACTGAGCGTCGACGAGGTGAGCCGACGCTGGGCGTTCGTCCACGACCGGAGTGGTCCGATCGCGATCGCGCTCGGTGTCGATGCCTCGACCCTGCCGACGATCGAGGAACTCGAGGCGGTCGCGGCCGCGGTCGAGCCGATCGAGCCGGTCGGCTCCGAGGACGCGATCACCGAACTGATGCAGCCTCCGGCTCCGGTCGAGCCCGACTCCGTCGACCGCCGCGACGGAGCGTTCGACACGCTGATCGTCCGGCGGTACGCCAACGGTGTGACGCTCGTGTTCGAGCCGTCGCCGATCGTGGAGGGCACGGTGTCGCTCCTGGCCGAAGGGCTGGGAGGGGCGTCCACCCTCGACATCGACCAGCACAACCTGGCGTTCCTGGCGGCGAACGTGGTCGGGCGGTCCGGATTCGACGACGCCACCACGGGGCAGGTCAACGACTTCCTCGCCGACCGCAGCGTGGCCGTCGAGACCTGGATCTCCGACTACGCCGAGGGGTTCGAGGGCAACGCGAGCACCGACGACGTCGAGGTGCTGTTTCAGCTCATCCACCTCGGGGTCACCCAACCGAGCGTCGACCCGACCGTGCTCGCCTCGGCGATCGTCGACGGAGAGGGTCTGCTCGATCGACTCGCCACCGACCCGGGCCTCCAGGCCAGCGCCGCGTTGAGCTCTGTCCTCCTCGCCGACACTCGCTACGACGGGTTCACCACCCAGGCCCAACTCGACACGGCGAACGCCGACCTGCTGCTCGATCTGTACCGCCAGCGGCTCGGCTCGACCGACGACCTGATCGTGGCGGTCACCGGTGACATCGACGCGGCGACGATCACCGATCTGGGCGACCGCTACCTCGGGACGCTTCCGGCCGGCGAGGCCGACACCTTCCGCGACATCACCGCACCCCTCGCCGACAGCGTCGAGCGGGTCGACATCGTGCTGCCCCCCGAGTCCGGCGATTCGGGCATCCAGTTGCGATGGGAGTCGGCGGCCGTGTCGCCCGACGACGGCGCGGTCTGCGCCGTGCTCGGGCAGATCATCTCGAGCCTGATCTTCGACACCGCCCGAGAGGAGCTCGGCGCCTCCTACAGCGGCAGCGCGTCGGTGTTTCCGACCACCGTGCCCCATGCGGGGGTCGTGGGCTTCGTGGCGATCGACGGTGACCCGACCCGCCTCGACGAGATCCAACAGCGGCTCTTCGCCGACCTGGAGCGGCTGGCGGCCGAGGGACCCACCGCCGACGAGTTCGACCGGGCGGTGACCCTGCTGGTCGACGACCTCCAGTTCATCAACAACTTCGAGTTGATGCTCGAGAACATCGAGACCGAACGGCTGGGCGAGCCGCCGGAGATGTCGATCTACACCCGAGTCGTGGAGATCCTCGACGTGGATCCGGCCGACGTTCGTCGCCTCGCCGCATCCCTGTTCGACCTCGACGCCTACATCGAGATCCGGCGATCGTGACGTGGCCCCGCCGGGCCATCGCATCGGTGGCTCGGCGTGGCATGCTCGACCGGTGCATGTCGACGTTCTCGATCATCCGGTGGTCGCCGCCCAGCTGACCGAGCTGCGCGACACCACGACCGACCGCCGTCGCTTCCGGCAGCTCCTGCACCAGGTCGCCCGAGCGTTGGTGTTCGAAGCGGCCCGATCCATCCCGACGAGCCCGATCACGGTCGAGTCGCCCATGGGCGCCGCCGAGGGCGTCGAGCTCGTCGATCAACCGGTGCTCATCCCGATCCTGCGGGCCGGGCTCGGCATGCTCGACGCCGGGCTCGAAGCCCTCCCCGGATCCGAGACCGGATTCCTCGGCCTGCGGCGCGACGAAGCGACCCTGCGGCCGGAGGTGTACATGAACACGATCCCGTCGCTCGACGGGCGTCCGACCTTCGTGCTCGATCCGATGCTGGCCACCGGCGGGTCGGCCGCCTATGCGGCGGACCGGGTTCGCGAGGCTGGCGCCGGCACCATCACCTTGATCGCGCTGCTGGCAGCCCCCGAGGGTATCGAGGTGCTGCGACGCGACGGCGTCTATGACCGCGTCGTGACTGCGGCCGTCGATTCGCACCTCAACGAGGTCGGCTTCATCGTGCCGGGTCTGGGTGACGCCGGCGATCGGCAGTACGGGGTCGACTGAGCGTCGGGCCTACTGACAGGCCTCGCACTCCTCGGGGTTCTCGAGGCTGCACGACGCAGCGTCGAGCTCGGGTTCCTCGCCCCAGTCGATGCCGTCGCCGAATTCGTCGTCCGTCTGCGCTTCCGGGTTGTGCATCCGGCCATCTTGCCCCGGACCCACCGGGCCGGGCGCGGATCCCCCACCCGTCCACGTCCCACCGAGCGACGGCACCCGGTAGCGTCGGCCCGATGGCGCCACGTACCCACATCGCCGTCGAGCCGCCGTCTCGTCCGGCCATGCACCAGGTGATGGTCGACGCGGTGCAAGCCGCAGGCGGCACCGTCGTACCGCTCGCGGAGGCGAGCGCAATGATCTTCGCCGACCCGGCCGCCGCCGCGGTCTACCCCGACCTCATCGCCGCGGGCGCAGCGGTCGAGTGGATCCAACTGCCCTACGCCGGGATCGAGCCCTTCGCCCATCACCTCGATCACGATCACCTCTGGACCTGCGGTAAGGGGGTCTACGCCCCGCCCGTGGCGGAGTGGATCATGACCGCCCTCCTCACCGCCTTCCGCGACATCCCGCGCTACGTCAGCGCCTCCTCCTGGCCCCGTCAGGACGGCAAGAACCTCCTCGGCGCCTCGCTCACGATCCTCGGCGGCGGCGGCATCACCGAATCGTTCATGGAGCTGATCGAGCCGTGGGGATGCGAGGTCACCGTCGTGCGCCGCAGCCCCGAACCCTTCCCGGGTGCCGCCCACACGCTCACGACCGCCGACCTCCACCGCGCGGTCGCCGACGCCGACGCGGTGATCGTGGCTCTGGCCCTCACCCCGGAGACGACCGGCCTCGTCGACGCCGCGACCCTGGCCGCGATGCGACCCGACGCCTGGCTCTGCAATGTCGGCCGGGGTGGCCACGTCGTCACCGACGATCTCGTCGCCGCACTGCGAGCGGGCACCATCGCCGGCGCCGTCCTCGACGTCACCGACCCCGAGCCACTCCCCGACGGACACCCGCTGTGGGCGCTCGACAACTGTGTGATCACCCCCCACGTCGGCAACACGCCCGAGATGGGACTGCCGCTGATCGCCGAACGGGTCCGGGTGAACGTCGAACGGTGGATCGCCGGTGAGCCCCTGATCGGGCCGGTCGACGTCTCAGCGGGCTACTGACGAAGCGGTAGGGTCGTCGCATGCTCGATCACGTCTTCACCGACGCCATCGGCGCGCTGCGCGACGCGTTCGAGTTGGCCCGTCTCGAACGCCAGGCGTTCGAGGAGCGGTTCCAGTCCGATGTGCTGCTCGGCGACGTGACCTGGCAGACCTCCTACGGCCTTCCCGGCGAGGGCCTCCCGCCGCGGGTGCAGGCCGACATCACCTGCACGTGGCCCACCTGGAGCCAGACCGCCTACCGCAGCTGGTACGTCGACGAGGAGTTCACCGAGCCGCCGCGCATCGAGATCGAGATCGTGTTCCGACGCCAACGACTGACGGCGTCACCCGATCCCGGCATCGTGTTGTCGAGCCTGCCGCTGGACTCGCCGCCCATCGGCCGGGACCCGCTCACCCGGAGCGGACCGACGATCGAGTCGATCTTCGGCGCCGACCTGGGTGATCCCGAGTTCGCGATCGAGGTCAGCTACGAGGGAGCGTACGAACTCGACGAGGATCGACTCGCCGACGGCGGGGCGCTCGACGACGATTTCGGCTCCCTCGGTGGCTGGATCGCGGCCGCATTGGTGCAGGTCGGCGACGTCGCCCTCGCCGAGCACTGATCGAGGTCGGGACTCGGCCGCGTCAGCGGGTCACAGCCCCCGGCGCACCGGGTTCAGGTCGTCGAACTCGGGATCCCGCTTCTCCATCTGGGCCTGGAACGACTCCATCATGTCGCGGGGCTGGAACATGCCGGTCTGCCAGGTGGCGATCTGGTTGAGCGAGTCGGCGACGGAGTGGTCGCGGGCGTAGACGATCGACTGCTTCGAGCCGTAGACCGCCAGGGGCGACTTCGACGCGATGCGTCCGGCGATGCCCAACACGTCCTCGAGCATGGCCGCGTGATCGGCGTAGACCTCGTTGACCAGCCCGACCTCCTTGGCCCGAGCGGCCGACATGCGGTCGCCGGTGTAGGCCAACTCTCGGACGACCCCGTCGGGGATCAGCTTCGGCAGCCGCTGGAGGGTGCCGACGTCGGCGGTCATGCCGATGTTGATCTCCTGGATGCAGAACCAGGCGTCCTCGGTGGCGTATCGACAGTCGGCGGCGGTGACCATGTCGACCGCACCGCCGACCACACCGCCGTGCATCGCTGCGAGCACCGGCATGCGGGCCTCCTCCAGCGCCGAGAACGAGCGCTGGAGATGCATCGCGTTGGTGCGCAGGTTGGCGCGCTGACGGCCGACCTCGGTGCTCTCGCCCCCGGGAGCCGAATCGGGCCCGTCGACCAGGACGTCGCCACCGGTGAACACCGACAGATCCATCCCGGCGCTGAAGTGCTTGCCGGTCGAGGAGATCACGACACAGCGCACCCGGCCCGAGTCGCTCATCTCGTCGATGATCTCCGGCAGCTCCGACCAGAAGGCCGGAATCATCGAGTTGAGTTCGTCGGGGCGCGAGAGGATCACGTGGGCGACGCCCTCGCTCTCCTCGATCTCGAAGCAGGTGTATCCCATGGCCCGCAGGCTACGGGATCAGCCGTCGCCGTTCCCCATCGCCGTGGATGCGGCCGACTCGTGCATGGCCTGCGACTTCTCCTCGAAGTTCTCTTCCTTGAGGTCGTAGTCGATGAACTCATCGCCGGTGTCGGGCATGTGCTCGAACTCGATGACGCCGATCTCGGTGAACTTCTCGCGGAGCCAGCCCTCACCGGCGTCGAGCAGGCCGAGCTTGCGGCAGTTCGGGACGATCTTGGAGAACAGCATCCGCTGGAAGACCTTGGTCTCCTCGGGGGCGTTGAGCATGCGCTCACACATCGCCCGACTGTCGACACCCATGTACTCCCACACCTCCTGCTGGAGGAACCGGTCACGCATGCGCAGGGCGGCCTCGAAGGCGAACTCCTGGCGGTGCTGGATCTCCGCGAGCGTCATGTCCTGATACACCTCCTGGAGGCTC
>JBCCWI010000036.1:0-40059 GCA_039193795.1 Actinomycetota bacterium
ACCCCCGGCGCCTCCAACGTCTACCGGCTCGCCGGGAAGCGAGCCGGCGTCGCCGTCGGCGTCATCGACGCGCTGAAGGGCGCGATCCCGGTCGGGATCGCGCTGGCGGTCTCCGGCCGGCCCGAGGCGCACGCCGTCTGGGTCGCGGCGGTCGCCGGCCACGTCTGGCCGGTCACCCGCCGCTTCCGTGGCGGCAAGGGGGTGGCCACGGCCGGCGGGGGTGGTCTGGTGATCTCGCCGATCATCGGTCTCGCCTGCGGCGTCTTGTTCTTCGTGGTCGTGCGGTTCGGTCGCGTGGCCGCCGTGGGGTCGCTGTCGATCGCGGTGGCGTTCCCGATCGTGAGCGCCATGGCCGGCCGTCCGGGCTGGGAGGTCGCGGTCGGCGCCGGCGTCGCCGCGATCCTGGTCGTACGACACCAGTCGAACATCCGTCGTCTGATCCGTGACGACGAAGCCACCGTGTAACGCCGCCGAAGGAGCCCCCCATGACCTCCACCGTTCGCACCGCCGTGATCCCGGCCGCCGGGTTGGGCACCCGCTTCCTGCCCGCCACCAAGGCGGTGCCCAAGGAGATGTTGCCGGTCGTCGACCGGCCGTCGATCCAGTGGGTGGTGGAGGAGGCCGTGGCCGCCGGGATCGACGACATCGTCATCATCACGAGCCCGCACAAGAAGCCGCTCGAGGATCACTTCGACCGCATGGCCGAGCTCGAGTCCGAACTCGAGGCGAAGGGCAAGACGCCGATGCTCGACGCGGTTCGGCGCATCACCGACCTGGCGACCTTCCACTTCACGCGCCAGGGCGCTCCGCTCGGGCTCGGGCACGCCGTGTCGATGGCCGCTCGCCACGTGCGCGACCAACCCTTCGCCGTGCTGTTGCCCGACGAGCTGATGCCCGATGGCGGCGAGACACTGCGGCGCATGATCGAGATCACCGAGACCACCGGGGCCTCGGTCGTGTCGCTCAACGAGGTCGAGGGCGCCGAGATCTCCAACTACGGCTGTGCCGGAATCGCCAGCCGGGACGGCGACGTGATCGAGATCGACCGGATCGTCGAGAAACCGGCCTACGAGGATGCCCCGTCCAACCTCCGGGTGACGGGGCGCTATGTGTTCACCGCTGAGATCTTCGACCACCTCGCCCGCACCCGGCCGGGCCGGGGCGGCGAGATCCAGCTGACCGATGCGATGGCGCAGCTGATCGGCGATCCCGGGTTGCGGGGGTTGGTTATCGACGACATCGGCTTCGACGCCGGCCAGAAGGGTGATTGGCTCCGCGCGAATGTCGAGCTGGCACTGCGCGAGGACACCGACGGTTCGGTGGCCGCCATGCTGCGGGCGGCGCTGGGCGACTGATCGATCCGCTCGGAGTTGGGCCGGCCCGCTCGGGGTGGCACGCTGATCGGGTGATCCCCCTCGACGAAGCCCGCCAGCACGTCCTCGAGCGAGTCGCTCGACTCGGGACGGTGTCCGTTCCTCTCGCCGATGCGGCCGGCCTCGTGTTGGCCGGCGACGTGGTCGCAGCGGAACAGGTGCCACCGTTCGCCAACACCGCGATGGACGGCTTCGCCGTCCGCGCCGCGGACACGGCGGGTGCCCCGGTCATGCTCGAGATGGTCGGCACGATCGCGGCCGGCGCCACGCTCGACGGTGAGGTCGGGCCCGGCCAGGCGGCTCGCATCATGACCGGCGCGCCGATGCCCGCGGGTGCCGATGCGGTCGTGATGGTCGAGAAGACCGAGCTCGACGAGGCTGCCGGCACGGTGGCCGTCGAGATCACGGTGCCGGAAGGCAACCACGTCCGCCATGCGGGCGAGGACGTCCAACCCGGCGACCTGCTCTTCTCGGCCGGGACGCGGCTCTCCGCCGGACATCTCGGGGTGCTGGCGAGTGTCGGGGTGCGCACGGTCGACGCGATCCGCCGCCCCCGCGTCGGCGTGATCTCCACCGGCGACGAACTGGTCGAGGACGACCGTCCGCTTCGACCCGGCGAGATCCGCGACTCCAACCGCCGGACGCTCCTGACCCTCGCGGCCGAGGCCGGTTGGGAGGCCGTCGATCTCGGCATCGCCCTCGACGACCCCGACGCGATCCGCACCGCGTTCCTCGACGGCGCCGAGTCCTGCGACGCCATCCTGTCGTCGGGGGGCGTATCGATGGGCGCCTTCGACTATGTGAAGGTGGTCCTCGACGAGATCGGCGACATGCGGTGGATGCAGATCGCCATCAAGCCGGCCAAGCCGTTCGCCTTCGGGTTGATCGGCGAGACGCCCGTGTTCGGTCTTCCCGGCAACCCGGTCTCGTCGATGGTGTCCTTCGAGCTGTTCGCCCGGCCCGCGATCGGGTTCATGGGGGGCGCGGACGAGACCGATCTGCCGCTGCTCTCCGCCATCAGCGAGGATTCGCTCGGACACGACGCCGACGGCAAGACCCACTTCATGCGGGTGGAGGGCCGGGTCGATTCGGTCGGTCGCTGGCACGTCCGCCGAGCCGGCGGCCAGGGCTCCCATCAGCTGACCGCGATGGCTCGAGCCGACGCGCTCGCGCTGTCGCCCGACGGCGCGACGATCGAGTCGGGCGACGAGGTCCAGATCCTGCCTCTTCGTTGAGGGCCCGCCCCCGGGTAGTCTGGGGGTCATGTCGCAGCAACTGATCGACGGGTTCGGGCGGGTCCACCGAGACCTGCGCATCTCGGTCACCGACCGGTGCAACTTCCGCTGCCAGTACTGCATGCCCGAGGAGGGCATGCAGTGGACGCACCGCTCCGACCTGTTGACGTTCGAGGAGATCGAACGGTTCGCCCGGGTCATGGTCGAGCGCTTCGGCGTCGACGGCATCCGGCTCACCGGCGGCGAGCCGCTGGTGCGAGCCCGGCTGCCGCTGCTGGTCGAGAAGCTGGCCAACCTCGGCGTCGATCTGGCGATGACCACCAATGGAGTGTCGCTGCCGCTCGTCGCCGAGGAGCTGAAGCGGGCCGGGCTCAAACGGGTCAACATCTCCCTCGACTCGCTGCACCGTGATCGCTTCCTCGAACTCACCCGCCGCGACGATCTCGAGCGGGTCCTGGTCGGGGTCGACGCCGCACTGGCGGCCGGGTTCGATCCGGTCAAGATCAATGTCGTCGTGATGAAGGGCATCAACGACGACGAGGTGCTCGACTTCGCCGAGTGGGGCCGCGAGAAGGGCGTGGTCGTGCGCTTCATCGAGTTCATGCCGCTCGACGCCGACCGCATCTGGAACAACTCGCTCGTGCTGACCCAGGCCGAGATCCTCGAGACGCTGCAGGGCGCCTACGACCTCGACCCGATCGAGCGCACGTCGGCGCCTGCGACCCGCTGGCGCTACGCCGACGGCAAGGGCGAGATCGGGGTCGTCGCGACCGTGAGCGAGTCGTTCTGCTCGACGTGTGACCGAGTCCGGATCACCGCCGACGGTCAGTTCCGCTCGTGCCTGTTCGCGACCGACGAGACCGACATCCGTGCGATCATCCGCGACGGAGGCGACGACGACGCCATCGCCGAGGCCGTGATGGCCAGCGTGGGTGCCAAGTGGGCGGGGCATCAGATCAATCAGGTCCACTTCATCCGCCCCCGTCGCAGCATGAGCGAGATCGGCGGCTGACGATGAGCGACCACGGCTTCACCCACCTCGACCCGCTCGGTCGGGCGCGGATGGTCGACGTCACGCCCAAGGAGCCGACCCACCGCCGGGCGATCGCCCGGGGTCGCGTGACGATGACACCCGAGACCGCGTCATCGGTCGCCCAGGGCGCGATCAAGAAGGGCGACGTCTTGGCCGTGGCCCGGGTCGCCGGGATCCAGGCCGCCAAGCGCACCTCAGATCTCGTGCCGCTCTGTCACCCGGTGATGGTCGGTGCGGTCACGATCAACTTCGAGATCAACGACGACTCGATCGACATCGAGGCGGCGGTCGACACGTTCGATCGCA
Source organism: Actinomycetota bacterium (assembly GCA_039193795.1). Taxonomy (GTDB): domain Bacteria; phylum Actinomycetota; class Acidimicrobiia; order Acidimicrobiales; family Aldehydirespiratoraceae; genus UBA11606. The sequence continues at coordinate 3,948 of JBCCWI010000036.1, forward strand.
CCGGGGTCGAGATGGAGGCCCTGACCGCGTGCACCGTGGCGGCGCTCACGATCTACGACATGTGCAAGTCGAAGGATCGTTCGATGGTGATCGGCGAGATCGAACTGTGGGAGAAGACGGGCGGGAAGTCCGGCACCTACCGGCGTCGTTGACGGGTCCCGTTGTCGCCGGGCCGACACCTGTTGCGTCATCACGGTGACGGATGACCACCTTGGCTGGCGGCTGAAAATGTGCCGCCCCGATTGCTTCTGTGTGTCGGTCCGTCATACAATCGACATCTGGAGTACGGGGTCTACCGACTGGTAGGTCCATTCGAGATGTCGTTGCCGCCGCAGCGTCGTCCAGCCTGGAGGGTTTCTCAATCATGACGACGTCGATCGTGCTGCTCGTGCTGGCACTTGGTTGGTGTGCGTATCTGGCCATGTGGTGGAAGGACTCGCGCCGAGTCGCGTCGAGCCGCACCGACGCCATCTCGTCGTTCAGCACGGGCATGGGCTCGTTGGGCGGCACCGCCGCCCGCGGCGCCGGCCCGCTCGCCGTTCGCCCGGTGCTGAAGCCCCGCTCGGCGGGCGCTGCGGCCCGCCGCCGCCAGCAGATCTTCGCCGGGCTCGGCGGTCTCGCCGTGCTCACCCTGCTCGCTTCGCTCGTCCTCGGCCCCGTGGCGCTCCTCGCCCACGTGATCATCGACGTCACGCTGGTCGCCTACGCCTACGCCGTCGTCCAGCGCCGCAACCTGCATGCCGAGCGCGAGATGAAGGTGCAGATGCTCTACCCCGAGGGCGTCACCCCGCTGCACGAGATGCGGCGCACCGTCAACGCCTGAGCCCGCCATCGGCCTGCGAACGGCGGCCGGGTTGGCGCCGGCACCCGCTACGCTTCAGGGCCCAACGGGGGTGTAGCTCAGTTGGTAGAGCGCCTCGGTCGCATCGAGGAGGCCAGGGGTTCAACTCCCCTCACCTCCACCCCGTGAAGTCCCAGCACCGGTTCATCCGGGCTGGGATTTCCTCGTTTTCGCCGGCTCGACCGCCGTCGGCGCGCCGCTCAGAGGGACCGGTCGACGACCTGGGCGTCGAGGAGCTCGATCGTGCGTGAGTAGACGTCGATCGCCCCGATGACCGCCCGCACGGTGATTTCGTCGCCGCGGGCGACGTCGGCGGGTGCGGTGGTCGAGATCTCGCCGCGGACACGATCCGAGTAGCGGCCGGTGTCGCCGACATGGCCGATCAGCGCGTGGATCTTGGCGCCGTCGCCGCTTCGCCCGCTGGACTCGACCTCGACCGACCAGGTCACGGTCTCGCCGAGGTAGCGGGGCACGATGGTCGATCGTCGTTCGTGGGTGTGGATCGAGGCGTCGAACACGGCGTCGAGCACATCGGATTCGTCGAGCGATGCGACTCCTTCGGGCCCGGCGTGCGGTTCCGGCTCGGGCGCCACGGGTTCGGGGGGTGCGGTTCGGGTCGCCTCCGGCGACTCGTCTCGCTGCACGCACACGTGGGCGCTTTCGATCATCTGGCGGGCGAGGCCCTGCATGTCGTCCAGGACCTCCTCGACCGGCCGGTCGAGGTCGAGGTCGATCTCGACGTGGTCCGCGTCGATCACGGCGTCGGGGTAGCGGCTGCGGAACGCCGTGAGGGCCTCGTCGAGTGCTGTGTCTGCGCCCTCGCGGTGCTGATCGACCCGCCGCAGAACCCGGCGGCCGTCGGCGCTTCGGTACACGGTCGTCTGGGTGACGATGCCATCGACGATCGTCTCGGAGGTCTCGGTGACCGTGTCCGGCGCGCTCGTCCAGGCGTCGTCGAGCAGCCCACCGAGGTCGCCGTCGAAGACGAACGGATGATCCGGATCTGAGATCGAGTTGGGGAACACGACCTCGAGGTGGCGGTGTTCGTGGCCACCGAACGGGAGGACCCGAACGGTGCTCTCGCCGCGGCGACGGAGTCGAACGGCCGGTTGCTCATCGATGGTTCGATCCGAGAGGTCCCGAGCCCAGCGCCTGATGCCGTCGAACACCCCCATCAGATGATCTCGCAGGCGTCGAGCACGAGACGGTTGGCGTAGACGTTCACCCCGGTCAGGGTGCCGCGCATGGTCACCTCGGCATCGCGTCCGAGGTCGAGGTCAGCGGGGAGGTAGGCCTCGCCGATCACCCGGTCGGAGTAGAAGCCGCGATCCGACGCCTGGCCGAGCAGCAACTCGGCCCGGGTTGCGGGTCGATGGTCGCGGCGGCTGCGCGAGGTGCGCAACACCACGACCGACCATTCGATCGTGCGCCCGGCGTAGGCGTCGGCGAATCGATCGGCTCGGGTGTGGGGCGGATCGTTGCGATCGAAGAGGGCGGCGATCGTGCTCGCGAGATCGAGGGCGACCGGTTCGGTCGGTCGATCGTCGCTCCTCGGCCCCGGGTCAGGCGTCGGGCCCTCGCCGCTCCTCGGCCCCGGATCGAGTGTCGGCCTCTCGTCGCCGGCCGTCTCGGGTGGGGCGCCGGCGTCGTCGGTGCCGGACTCGGGCCAGTCGGTCGTGGCGGGCACGGGCACGTCGATGACGATCGGGTCATCGGGTTCGGGCGGGGGTGCGACCTCCTCGACCACGGCCTCGACCTGGTCCTCGATTGGGGGAAGGGACCGAGGGCGCCCGTCGTCGAATTCGACGGGCTCGCCGGTCGGCGGGGGAGGCAGGGTCGAGCGCCCCAGGATGCGCGGCGGCGGAAGCGGGGGAAGGCGGTAGCGGGCCGGCATGTTCGGGTGACGACGCAGCTTGTTCAGCTCGGGTTGGACGGCGCGTTCGATCTCGCGCCTCCAGCTTCTGCGCGTGGTCGATCCGACAGTCGCCCGCACGACCACGGCGACGATCACGAAGAAGATCAGCACGCTCACGGAATCACCACGCTGCAGTGTGGCAGGTGCGCGGCGTGGTCAGGGCGCGGTGGCCTGGCCGCTCGGCTCGGCGAGGATGCGGGCGGGCCCGTCGGATGATCCCCCAATCACCCGACGGGCCCGGCCGCCGATCTCGGGATCAGCGCGGGGCGGGCCGCCAGTCGCTTCGGCCGGTGAGGCACACCGCGTCGCCGTTGCCGCGAACGTACGGGAACGGCTGGGTGCACGGGAAGCTGTAGTCGAGCGTCTGGATCACGTCGGGCATCTGTCCCTTGTCGGGCGTGATGCTCGCCGGGATCATGGCGGAGAGGTCGACCGGGCCGAGGTTGGCCAGGACGTCCTCGATCTCGGCTCGCGTCGGGTTGTCGCCGGCGTCGTAGATCGCCCGGGCCATGGCTCGCATGATCGTGCAGATCGACGTGGCCATGCCATAGGCGGAGTCGCCGCCTTGGTCCTCCCACTGGTGGTTGGCACCGATGCTGTTGTTGTCGTTGTAGAGGCCGACGCACATCTCCTGATAGGGCGTCGGCGCATAGTCGTCGGCGCGGTACCCACCGGTGTCGCGGAAGTCGACCACGATCGCACCGTTGTAGAGGTCGCCCGACGTGGGTTCGTTGGCGATCTGGCCCGAGACCAACTCGCTCGCCTGGCTGTTGAAGTCCGACGCGTAGAACTGCACGTCGCCGGGCTCGAAGCCCTGCCGGACCATCTCGTCGATGTAACCCGGCGCGGTCAGGATGCCCATCGCGTTGAAGAAGTGCTCGATGCCGGCGTTGCGCATGTTGGTCACCGACTCCGGCACGCCGCCGGCGCACACCGTGCTGCCGCCACATGTGATGACGTCGAAGACGACTTCGAGCCCGGCGTCGCGCAACGGCACGACGAGGTTGGCCTCGATGTCCTCCGGCTGCCCCGGGGTATCGGGGGCGACGACGCCGATCACGTCGCCGGCCTCGAGCATGCCGGTGGCGAGGAGGTCGGCCGCCGCGAAGCCGAGGTTCTCGGAGTTGGTGTTGGAGAGGCTGATGAGGCGACCCTGGCCACGCTCCATGAAGTCGTCGGGCTGGCCCTGGGTCGACAGGAAGATCGTCTCCTTCTCCTCGACGATGCAGAGCACGGCGGAACCCTGGAAGCCCGAGCTGTTGAGGATCATCACCGCGTTGTTGTCCTCGGTGGCCTCGAGGCATGCGGCGTTGCGTTCGTCCTGCGTCGTCGGGCCGAACAGCGAGACCTCGATGGTGTCGAGTTCGAGCATGCGGCCGCGGATGCCGCCGCACTCAGTGTTGATGTACTCGGTGAAGACCCGGAACATCTCGTTCATGTCGCCGACGGGGATGCCGAAGCCGATCTCGACCGCATCCTCGAGGCGGGACTTGATGTGGGTCACCGAGATGGTGTCGGCGGTGATCCCCGGATCGGTCTCGACCCGGTCGGCTGCGTCGCCGGTGTCGGTGCAGAAGGTGTTGATCTGGGTGAACGGGTGGTCGCCGCGGTCGAACCCCTCCTGGAAGTCGACGAAGATGCCGCCGCGGGGGTCGTCGTAGAAGTTGGGCAGGGGCTCGTCCGCCGCATCGTCGTCGTCGCCGGTGGCCTCGTCGTCGCCGGTCGCGTCGTCGTCCGCATCGTCCGCCGCATCGTCGTCGTCACCGGCTGCGTCGTCCTCGCCACCTCCGTCGTCGCTGTCGTCGGCTCCGCTGACGGTGTCGGCGTCGTCGTTGTCGTCGGCTGCGTCGTCGACCTCGCCACCGCAGGCGGTGGCGAAGAGGGCGAAGACGAACAGCAGGACGAACCACCGGTTGGTGCGCGTGGTCGATCGCATACGTGTCCCCCTATCGATTACCTGACGTTGCATCAGGTGGTTAGAGTCTCGTCGGCCGGCCAGGTGCGACACAAGTCACACCCGGACTCGGCCTCGGGGGAACGATGAGCGCAGCGGATCAGGAAGCGAGCGACGACGCCGCCTCCCTCGCTGCCGCAGTGCTCGAAGAGGAGGCCAAGCGCCAGGCCGCTCAGGCCGAACGCGATGCCGGCGTGGTCCTGCCCGACGACCTGTTGCCGGGGGTCGGCGACGAGCCGATGAGCCTCAAGGACGCCATGGCCTCCGGGGGCCGCTTCACCGTGGTGATGCTCTTCGTGCTCGGGCTGATCGACGAGCTGCCGCGAGCGATCCGGGTGCTGGCGCCCGACATCCAGAACTCCCTCGGCGTCTCCGACACCGTCCTCGCCGGCGTGCTCGGATTCGGCGGGGTGACCCTGGTGCTCGGCGCCGTGCCGATGGCGGCGCTCGCCGATCGGGTCCGGCGGGTCTCGCTGATCCCGCTCATGACCGTCGTGTGGGCTGGTGCGACGGCGCTGTCGGGCGCGGTGGTCAACGCGTTCCAACTGTTCTGGACCAACGCGATCGCCGGCCTCGGTCACTCCTACCGGATCCCGGTGTCCAACTCGCTGTTGACCGACACCTACCCGATCCAGGCCCGCGCCCGCGTCTTCGCATTCGAGGGCCTCGGTCGCCCGCTCGGCCAGCTGCTCGGCCCGCTGATGGTCGGTGGCATCGCCGCCCTGGTCGGCGGCGACGACGGTTGGCGCTGGGCGTTCGTGATCATCTCGATCCCGCCCGTCGTCGTCGCACTCATCGCCATGCGGATGAAGGAGCCACCGCGCGGCCAGTTCGACCAGCAGGCGGTGCTCGGCGACGGCGAGGCGCTCGAGATCGACGAGCTCGAACCCTCGATGAGCACGGCGCTCGCCCGCCTGCGGAAGATCCGCACCTTCTACTACCTGGCCACCGGCGTGGGCGTGCTCGGGTTCGCCCTGATCGCGGTGCCGCTGCAGTTCAACCTCTTGCTCGAGGACAAGTACGCCCTCGACGCCTTCGACCGGGGTGTGGTCGAGGCGCTGATGTGGGTCGGGTCGCTCATCGCCATCCCGATCGCAGGTCGCTACTTCGACGGCATCTTCCGGCAGGACCCCGAGCGACTGATGCGGCTGCAGGGGCGGCTGGTGATGCTCGCCGGGCTGCTCTTCCTGATCGCCCTGCCGATCAAGGCGATCGGCCCGCTCGTCCTGGGCATGGCGCTCGCCCAGTCGGCGATCTCGGCCAGCTTCGTCGCCGCGCCGACGATCATCGCCGCCGTGTCGCCCTACCGGATCCGCTCCCAGGCCTTCGCCCTGCTCCCGGTCTTCGTCTTCTTGATGGGTGGGTTCTTCGGTGGTCTCATCGCCGGTCAGATCTCCGACGCCTACAACGAGCGCACCGCGATGCTCGTGATCGCCCCCGCTGCGGCCGTCATCGGCGGGTGGTTGATCCAGCAGGGCGCCAAGCACATCCGGCGCGACATCTCCCTCGCCGTCGAGGAGCTGCTCGAGGAACAGGACGAGACCAAGAAGATCCTCGCCGCCGAGGAGGAGGTCCCGGCCCTGCAGGTCCGCAACCTCGACTTCAGCTACGGGCCGGTCCAGGTCCTGTTCGACGTGAACTTCGACGTCGGGCAGGGCGAAGTCGTCGCCCTGCTCGGCACCAACGGCGCCGGCAAGTCGACCCTGCTGCGCGCCATCTCCGGACTCGGGATCCCCGATCGCGGCGTCGTGCGGCTCAACGGTCGGACCATCACCTACGCCGAAGCCGAGACCCGGTTCCGGGTCGGCATCGTGCAGCTGCGGGGTGGCGCGGGCACCTTCCCCGGCCTGTCGATCGAGGACAACCTGCGGGCGAGCCTGCTCGGCACCGATCTCAGCGGGGTCGAGGTCGACCTTCGCATCGAGAACGCGATCCAGCGCTTCCCGGCACTGCAGGGCCGTCTCGCCGAGAACGCCTCGGACCTCTCGGGTGGCCAACAGCAGATGCTGGCCCTCGCCATGACCCTGGTGCAGGAGCCCGAGATCCTGCTGATCGACGAACTCAGCCTCGGGCTCGCACCGGTCATCGTCCAGGAGTTGCTCGGCGTGGTCGAACAGCTCAAGGCCGAGGGTCAGTCGATGATCATCGTCGAGCAGTCCCTCAACGTCGCCCTCGCGTTCGCCGACCGGGCGATCTTCATGGAGAAGGGTCAGGTCCGGTTCTCGGGACCGGCCCAGGAGCTGGCCGAGCGCGGCGATCTCGCCCGGGCGGTGTTCCTCGGGGGTGAGGGCGGGTGATCGAACTCCTCGGGATCGAGATCAGCCAGCAGGCGCTGCTCGTCGGCATCGTCACCGGTCTCACCTACGCCGCGTTCGCGGCCGGCTTCATCCTGATCTACCGCTCGACCGGGGTGCTCAACTTCGCCCACGGTGAGATGGGTGCGTTCGGGCTCGCGGTCTTCGTCCTGCTGATCGTCAACTACGACATCAACTGGTGGTTCGCGTTCTTCCTGGCCGTCGCCGGTTGTGCGCTGGCGGGAGCGGTCGTCGAACTGATCGTGGTCCGCCGGCTCTTCGACTCGCCGCGCCTGGTCTTGTTGATCGCCACCATCGGGGTCGGGCAGATCCTGTTGTTGGCGCGCGTCAGTTGGATCCCCGACATCACCGCAGGTGGTTCGATCCCGACCGCGTTCGACGTCACCTGGGAGCCGACGTCCGATCTGCGCATCCAGGCCCGCGAGCTCACCGTGTTGTTGGTGGTGCCGGTCCTGATCGCGGCGCTCGGGCTGTTCCTCACCCGAACTCGATTCGGGCTCGCTGTCCGCGCGTCGGCGAGCAATCCGGACACCGCTCGGGTGTTCGGTACCTCGCCCCGCCGGGTCTCGACGATCGTGTGGGCGATCAGCGGCGCGTTCGCTGCGGCGACCGCGATCCTGATCGCACCGCTCAACGGCACCCAGGCGGCGCTGGTCGACGACACGGGCCAAGCGCTGGCCGAGGTCCTGCTCCTGCGGGTGCTCGTGGTCTCGCTGCTGGCACGGATGCGGTCACTGCCTGGCGTGCTCGGTGCGGGCGTCGCGGTCGGCGTGATCGAGAAGATCGTCCGCGACAACGTGGCCACCACGAACCAGACCATCGTCGACCTGTTCATGTTCGTCGCCGTGTTGGTCGTCGTGCTGTGGCTCGCCCGGTCCCAGCGCGACGAGAGCGGTTGGTCACTCGCCCCCCGCGTCCGGCCGGTACCCGAACGACTGCGCCGGATCTGGTGGGTCCGCCATCTCAACCACATCGGGTTCGCCCTGCTGTTCGGCGCCCTCGTGCTGCTGCCGCTGGTGGTCACCACCAACAGCGGGCTCTTCACGTGGACCATCATCTTGCTGTGGGCGATGGTCGCCCTCTCGCTGACCATCCTCACCGGGTGGTCGGGCCAGCTCTCGCTCGGGCAGTTCGCCTTCGTCGGGGTCGGTGGGTTGACGACCGTGGCGCTGAGTCGCGGCCACGACATCCCGATCCCGTTCGATCTGTTCGACCTGTCGGTCGAGTTGCCGTGGGGGCTGGCGATCATGGGCGGCACCGTGACCGGCGTCGTGTTCGCCATGGTGGTCGGGCTGCCCGCCCTTCGGGTTCGGGGCCTGTTCCTCGCCGTCGCCACCCTGGCCTTCGCAGTCGCATCGGCCCGCTGGCTGTTGGTACAGGACGTCTTCACCGGCGGGACGACGATCCCGCGCCCGGCCGAGCCGCCGGTGTTCCTCGGCATTGACTTCGGCGCCAGCCGCGCCAACCTCTACTACCTCTGCCTCGGCTCGCTGATGCTGATGTCGTGGATCGCCGCCCGGATCCGAGGGAGCGGCGTCGGCCGCACCCTGATCGCGGTCCGCGACAACGAGGAGATGGCGGCGGCGTCGACCGTGCCCCCCGCTCGGGTCAAGCTCGCCGCGTTCGCCGTCTCCGGCGGCATGGCGGCCTTCGCCGGCGGGCTGCTCGTGTCGGTGGTGCCGAGCCTCCAACCGAGCGTCACCTTCGCCGCCGTCGAGTCGGTGCAGGTCATCGTGATCGCGATCATCGGCGGACTCGGGTCGGTCGCCGGGCCGATCCTCGGGTCGCTCTGGGTACGAGGCCTCCCGGAGATCACGCCGGACGGCCTGCTCGACCTCCAACGGCTCTTCACCTCGAACATCGGCCTGCTGGTGCTGCTCATGTACTTCCCGGGCGGGCTCCTGCAGATCGTGTACGCGATCCGCGATCGTCTCCTCGATCGCGCCGAAGCCCGGCTCCCCGACGAACCGACCGCGACGCCGTCGCCGGCCGTCGCGAAGTCACCTCCGGCCCGCGCTGCACGCGAGCCGCTCCCCGCGGGCGTCCCCGCGCTGGCCGCGGAGGACATCGAGGTGCGGTTCGGCGGCAACGTCGCCGTGAACGGGGTGAGCTTCGAGGTCGCTCCGGGCGAACTCGTCGGGCTGATCGGCACCAACGGCGCCGGCAAGTCGACCCTGCTCAACGCGATCAGCGGCTTCGTGCCGTCGACCGGCACCGTGTCGGTCCGCGGTGAGGACGTCACCTCGATGGACGCGGCCGGACGCCACCGGATCGGACTCGGTCGCGGCTTCCAGGCCGCCCGCCTCTATCCCGATCTCACCGTGCGGGAGAGCCTGCAGGTCGCCCTCGAGGCCCGCCAGCGGTCGCCGTTCGTCGCCTCGATGTTGGGCGTGCCTCCGTCGCCGTCGCGCGAACGGGCGAAACGGGCCGAGGCCGACGAGATCATCGACTACCTCGGTCTCGGTCGCTACGCCGATCAGGCCACCGGCAACCTCTCGACCGGCACCCGACGCATCGTCGAACTCGGCAGCCTCCTGGCCGTCGATGCCCAGGTCCTCCTGCTCGACGAGCCCACCGGCGGGGTGGCCCAGCGCGAGACCGAGGCCTTCGGCCCGCTGATCAAGCGGGTGCAGTCCGAACTCGAGGCGTCGGTGGTCGTGATCGAGCACGACATGCCGCTGGTGATGAGCATCTCGGACCGGGTGTACTGCCTCGAGTCCGGCATCGTGATCGCCGAGGGCACCCCCGACGAGGTCCGCAACGACGATGCGGTGATCGCCAGCTATCTCGGCACCGACGAGCGGGCGATCCAGCGATCGAACTCCTGACCCGCGCTCCCGACGGGATCGAACGCGCTCGCCGGGTTCAGATCGGCATCGGGCGACCGTCGTCGGCGAGCATCGCGTGGGCCACGTTGCGGCCGCTCACCCCCCACACGCCGGCGCCGGGGTAGGTCCCCGCACCGCACAGATAGAGCCCGTCGAGCGGGGCCCGGTAGCGGGTGAGTTCCTTGGGTCGGCCGAGGACGACGTCGAGCGGCGATCCGGCCCACGACGGCGCATAGCCGCGGCGCATGGAGAACTGCGCCTCGTAGTCGACCGGCGTCATCACCCGCCAGTGACCGACCGAGTCGCTCCAGCCGGGTTGCACGATCTCGGCGAATCGGTCGATCCATCGCTGGGGTTCGGGTGATCCGGGCCAGCCGCCGTCGAGTTCGTACGGCGTCCAGAGCACCTCGAGGCTGAGCAGGTGCCGATCGAGACCAGGCCGCATGGTGGGGTCGGGCACCGACGGCGTGTTGACGAGCATGGCGGGATCGGCAGCGATCAGACCCCGGCTCGCCGCTCGGTGGTTGGCGCTCAGGGTCGCCACGTCGGGTCCGATCGCCATCGTCGGCGCCGCCGGATCGCCGAGGTCGGCGAGATCGCGGGCCGCCTCGATCACCGGTGGCTCGGTCATCACGAGATCGATCTTCGACTCGTAGCCGTCGTGGGCGGGTCCGGTACCCCAGCGCCGTCGGAGTGCCTCGGTGGCGGGGCTCGCCGTGCCGTCCAGCCAGTCGACCAGCACAACCGAGGGGTCGACCGCGGCCACCACCCGGTCGGCGGTGTGTTCGTCGCCGTCGGTCGTGCGGACCCCGACGACCCGGTCGCCGCGACACAGGAGCGCGTCGACCCGGGTGTCGACCTCGAACCGGGCGCCGGCCTCCTCGGCGGCCCGACGGAGGGCGTCGGTCAACGCGCCGCTCCCGCCGACCGGCCGCCCGACCGGGACGAGGTGCTTGGTGGCGTAGCCGAGCGCCGCCAGGCCGGTCCCCGGGGTCTGCGGATCGACCCCCCAGACGACCGGTCCGGTGATGAGGGCGGGAACGATCAGGTCCTCGTCGTCGAAGTATCGACGCAGCACGTCGACGGCGGACCGGCGACCGAGGCGCAGCACGGCGGCGAGGCCGGCGCCACGTCGGGCGAGCGACCGACCGATCGCCGTGCGTGCCGACGGCGGCCGGGTCGAGACGTCCATCAGCAGCCGGGCGGCCGGGAGGAGATCATCGAGATAGCGCCGGTAGCCGTCGACCGCATGGGGGTGGCTGCGGGCGAGCCCGTCCAGCGTCCGCTCGATGTCGTGGAAGTGGAACCACGGCGACCCGTTCCAGCGCATCCCGAGATACGACGGGTCGAGGTCGACATAGTCGAGCCCGTGACGCCGCAGTTCGAGCTCGTCGTGGATCGGCGTGGCCCGGACGAAGACGTGGTCACAGTTGCAGATGTTGACCCGAGTGCCGACGGCGTCGACGGTGCTCGCACAGCCGCCGGTGGTCGACCGGGCCTCGAGCACCGTCACGTCGTAGCCGGCTCGGGCCAGGTAGGCCGCAGCCGTCAGGCCGTTGTGGCCACCACCGACGACGAGCACCCGATCACCCATGTCCAGCTCCGACCTGACGACGGCTCGCGGTGGTCGTCGACCGGTTGGCTAGGGTGCGGCGATGGCCGGTCGCCTCCACGAACTCACGGGTCCCGAGATCGAGGCGCAGATCTCCGACACGTCGATCGTGCTGGTCCCCATCGGGGCGATCGAGCAGCACGGGCCGCATCTTCCCCTGGTCGTCGATCATCTGATCGCCGACGCGGTCGCGAACGCGGTGATCGACCGATCGGGCCCCGAGGTCGACTGCTGGATGATCCCGACCCTGCCGTTCTCGAAGTCCGACGAGCACGCCTGGTCTCCCGGCACGATGTGGCTGAGCCGAGACACGACCGAACGGATCCTCGACGAGATCGCCGAGCGGGTCGCGGTGATGGGGGTGCGCCGCCTCGTGTTCCTCAACGGCCACGGCGGCAACTCGACGATGCTCAATGTGGCCTGCCGAGAAGCGCGGCGCCGTCACGGCCTTCTGACCTTCCTCGTGCATCCGTTCCCGCCGCCGGCGTACTCGCCGCCGAGCGACGTCGACACCGGTGAGCTCGGCATGGGGATCCACGGCGGTCACGACGAGACCTCGGTGATGCTGCACCTTCGCCCCGATCTGGTGCACCTCGATCGAGCGGGTCGAAACGTTCCCGAGTGGCTCGCCGACAACACCCACGTGCGCTTCGGCGGGTCGACACAGTTCGGGTGGATGTCGGACGACTTCGGTCCCGAGGGTCACATCGGTGATCCCACCGGCGCGACCGCCGAGGACGGCGCTCGACTGTTCGATCACGCGGTGGCCCACGTCCAGGCCGCACTGGGCGAGATCGCCACCTTCGACTTCCCCGATCGGCAGCGCTGAGCGATGGGGAATCGCATCGTCGACCCCGACGGAATCGCCCCGCCCGCAGCCAACTACGCCCACGCGGTGCTGAGCGACGCGCCGACGCGGCTGCTGCACACGAGCGGCGTCGTGCCGACCGCACCCGACGGATCCGTCGCCGCCGAGGTCGGCGACCAGGCTCGCGAGGTCTGGCGCACGATCGAGGCCCTGCTCGCCGACGCGGATCTGGCGCCGACCGACATCGTCTCGGTGACCACCTATGTCGTGCCCGGGCAGGATCTCGCCGCGGTCATGGCCGCCCGCGACGAGTTCCTCGACGGCGGGTTGGCGGCATCGACCCTGGTCATCGTGCCCGAACTCGCCCGGCCCGAGTGGCTGATGGAGATCGCCGTCGTGGCGGCCCGCTGACCGATGGAGATCCTGCTCGTCGACGGTTTCGAGACCGATGATCCGGCGGTCGAGGCGGCGCGTCGCTGTCTCGAAGGCAACGGTCACGTCGTCCATCACGTCGATCTCGCTGCCGACGGTTTCCGCACCCACATGACCGCCGAGGAACGGCGGGTCTACCACGACGAAGGGGAGAACCTGCTCGACCCCCAGGCGGCCGCCGCGGCCGACCTGCTCCACCGTGTCGAGGCGGTGCTGTTCATCGCGCCCCATGTCACCTTCGGGCTGCCGGCCCGCATGAAGGGGTTCCTCGACCGGGTCTTCATCCCCGGCGTGGCGTTCACCTTCGACGACGAGGAGAAGCTCGTCCCGAAGCTGCGACACATCCGACGGGTGGGACTGATCACCCGGAGCCCGCACGACGCGGGGACGATCCGGCGGGCTCGTGACGGTGCTCGCCGCTACGTGCTGTGGACCGTGCGGCTCAACTGCTCCTGGTTCGCTCGCCGGACCTATGTTCGCCTGTCGCCCGACGAGCCGGCCGATCGGGTGCGCGCTGCACTGGCTCGCTGGTGACCAGCTGCCCGCGGGGTCACGCATGGACCGGCGTGCCGGTCGCGTGCGTACGGACGCGATCGAGGAACGCCGCCCGGTCGGACTCGTCGGCGCGGTCGAGGGTGTAGAGCGCCAGCCACTCGAATTCGGCCCCGCCGGCGCAGAGCGGCCGGATCACTCGGCGGTAGAGCTGTCGACCGGGCTCGCCCTGGAGCCGGTTGATGAACGACGACGATCCGTGGGTGGTGACGGCGGTGAGCCGTCGGACGTCCGCCAACGGCGAGGGGCCGGGCGCCGCGCCGTCGATCCACGGGCCGAGGGTGCGCTGGATCCAGTCGAGCAGCACGGCGGGCTGACCACCCCACCACGTCGGGTGGACGAACCACAGCTCGTCGGTGGCGCGCAGGTCGTCCGCCGTCGGACCGGGGTCGGTCGCATCACCGATCCGGTGCACCGTCGGCGTGCCGCGGGTGCCCAACCCGTCGAGCACCGCGGTCAGGAGCGCGCCGCTGTAGCTCTCGGGCACCGGATGGGCATGGACGACCCGGATCACGGCGGACCCCTCAGGCGAGCTGGGGAAGCACGTCGGCGGCGATGCGCTCGAGCTGCTCTTCGACCGCGTCGTAGGGGTCGCCGGGCATGCCGGGGAAGAGCACCAGGTTCTCGACCCCACCGAGTTCGTCGCGGTAGGCCGCAATGCCCTCGGCGACGTCGTCGGCGGACCCGACGAGCCAGGTCCGGTTGTCGAGCGATTCGTCGAGCGACGGGATCAGCCCGGGCGGTGACGGTTTCCCGTCGGGTCCCATGTAGCCGCGGCTCCAGCCGTAGGGGCCGAGGAACTTCCAGAACTCGTCGTGACCGTCGCGCACGCGGTCGACCGCTGCTTCGCGGGTGTCGTCGACACAGGTGCACACGACGAGGGTGCGCTTCTCGCCCGGTGCCAGGTCGACACCGTGTGCTTCGGCGTAGATCTCGGCGTAGCGGTCCCAGAACTGCTTCGCGAACGAGTGGTGCTTGAGCCAGAAGACCCCGCCGACGCCGGTGCGGGGCACCGAGTCGAGGGTGGGGGGCGACGTGATCGCCTGCCACATCTCGTACGGGTGCAGCGGACGCGGCAGCAGACTGAGTTCCTGCACGGTGCCGCCCCGGTCGGGGATACCCGGCACCGGGAAGTCGAACACCTCGCCGTGGTAGCTGAACGACTCGTTGTCGAGCGCCAGTCGGACGACGTCGAGTGCTTCGGCGAACTGCTTGCGGTTGAACTCGTCGGCGGCCGCCTGATCCGGATTGTCGAACGATCCGATCTTGGAGCCGAGGTTCTCGGCCTCGCGCGGCACGGTGCCGCGGGCGACCCCGAGGATGCCGCGTCCGCCGGAGATGTTGTGCAGGGTCGCGAAGTCCTCGGCGAGCTTGAGCGGGTGCCACTGGCCGAGCACGTTGAACATCATCCCGAGGCGGATCTGTTCGGTGCGTTCGGCGATGATCGTCGACAACAGGATGCCGTTCGGGACGACCTCGTAGCCCTCGTACTGGAAGTGATGCTCGGTCGTCCAGAAGGAGTCGTAGCCGAGCCGGTCGGACGCCACCGCCATGTCGATGATGCGCTCGGTGGCCCGCCAGACCTCCTTGGAGTCGTAGCGGCGATCGGTCGGTGCCGGGGCGCCGGCACCGGCGTCGGGCATCTCGACGCCGCCGAACAAGAACACCCCGGTCTTCATCTGCCGTCCTCCCATGTCTGGCCCTGGCCGGAGCATACGACCGGCGACGGGTCGCCGTCCGGTCCGGCTCGTGAACGCCCGGTTACGGCCGCCGCGGGGCGACGCGGCACCGCCTAGTTTGAGGCGATGGTCGACCTTGTGATCCGGGGGGCGCTCGTCGACGGCGAGCCCCGCGACGTCGCGTGTGCCGAGGGCGTGGTGGTGGCCGTCGAGGCGCCGGGTCTCGCCGGCGGCGGTGCCGACGAGGTCGACGCGGCGGGCCACGTGTTGCTCGCTGCGGCCACCGAGCCCCATGCCCATCTCGACAAGGTGCTCACCGCGGACGCGGTGCCGAACCCCGCCGGCGATCTCTACGGCGCGATCACCGCGTGGCGCACGACCTATGACCGCCGCGATCATGCCGACATCACGGCTCGAGCCGAGCAGGTGCTGCGACGGATGGTGCTGGCCGGCTACGCAGCGGTCCGGACCCACGTCGACTGTGGACCCGACATCGAGCTGCGGGCGGTCGAGACCCTGCTCGCGCTACGCGACCGATGGTCGGCCCTGATCGACATCCAGGTGTGTGCCCTGGTGGCGCCGCCGACGCTCGGCGCCGATCGAGCCGCGGCCCTCGCCCGCCTCGACACCGCGATCTCGATGGGGATCGATCAGGTCGGTGGCGTGCCGTATGCCGAGTCCGACCCGCGGGCGGCGACGGCCGGACTCCTCGACCGCGCCGCGGCGGCCGGCATCGGGGTCGACTTCCACACCGACGAGACGCTCGACCCTTCGGTGCTCAGCCTCGTCGACCTGGCCGAGCTGGCGGACGACTTCCCGCATGCGGTCACTGCGTCACACTGCTGCTCGCTCGCAGTGCAGGACCGGGGCCGCCAGGCCGAGGTGGCCGCCATGGTGGCCGAGGCCGGTGTCGGGGTCGTGGCGCTGCCTCAGACCAACCTCTTCCTCCAGTCGCGCGATCGGCGGACCGATCCGCCGCGCGGCTTGACCGCGGTCGCTGCGCTCCGTGAAGCCGGCGTAGCGGTCGCCGCCGGCGGCGACAACGTCCAGGATCCGTTCAACACGATGGGTCGGGTCGACCCGTGCGAGGTGGCCTCGCTGATGGTCACCGTCGGGCATGTCGATGCCGACGACGCCTGGGCGATGGTCGCCGACGACGCCCGCCGGGTGATCGGGCTCGAGCCCGCCGGCCCCACGGTCGGCGCCGTCGCCGACCTGGTCGCGCTGCGTGGCGGAACCCTGCGCGGGGTGGTCGCGGACGGGCCGAACGACCGGATCGTGGTCCGTCGCGGGGCGGTCATCGCCCGGTCGGTTGTGGATATCTCGACGAATCACCGACTCCTGGGGTGATCCGGACCTGACGGTGGTATGAAATGCGTGAGTACGGGGGAGGGGCCGTTGAAACGCAGTGTTCACAATCGGGACACGAGGTCGACCACGCGCCCGAATATCGTGCGCGTCCGATGGGATCTGCCGCCGACGTCGATATCGACCTGCGGGCGTTCATGAACGCGCCGGCCCTCTCGTTCCGCGACGTCGAGATGACGTACCCGGACGGCACCCACACGCTGACCGGCATCGACCTCGATGTGCGGCCCGGCGAATTCGTCACCGTCGTCGGACCATCGGGCTGCGGCAAGTCGACCCTGCTCAAGATCGCGTCGGGCCTGCTCGACCACACCGGCGGCGACGTCGAAGTCGACCGTGAACGGATCGGCTACGTCTTCCAGGACGCCACGCTCCTGCCGTGGCGCACCGTCCGAAAGAACGTCGAGCTGCTCTGCGAGCTGCACGACATCGACAAGGGCGAGCGGACCGACCGGGCGCAGCGGGCCATCGACCTCGTCGGCCTGACCGGCTTCGAGAAGCATCACCCCAAGCGGCTCTCGGGCGGCATGCGCATGCGGGTCTCGCTCGCCCGATCGCTCACGCTCGAACCGACCGTGTTCTTGTTCGACGAACCCTTCGGTGCTCTCGACGAGATCACCCGCGAGCGGCTCAACAGCGAGGTGATCGACCTCTTCCAGCGCGAAGGGTTCGCCGGGCTGTTCATCACCCACTCGATCAGCGAGGCGGTGTTCATGTCGACGCGCGTGGCCGTCATGTCCTCGCGGCCCGGGCGCATCGTCGCCGAGTTCGACGTGCCCTTCGCCTACCCCCGCCCGCCGGAGCTCCGATTCGATCCGGACTTCGCCGCACTCGCCGGCACGGTCTCCGAAGCACTCCGTGGAGGTCACGACTGATGGTCGACATCTCCGTCCCCGTCGAGACCGCCGCACCGGCGGCCGCCTCGAACACCACCGCGGTGTCGCCGGCCCCCGGCCCGCGCCGCCTCGTGTCGATCCTGCGCAACGCCGCCCCGCCGCTCGTCGTGCTCGTCGCCGCCATCGGCATCTGGTACCTCTACTCGTGGTTCATCGGCGAGACCGAACGCAACATCTCGCTGCCGTACTTCCACGACGTCGTCGATGTCGCCTTCCTCGACGGCGCCAATCGATCCGAACTCCTCGATGCCACCTGGGTGTCGGCCAAGGTCGCGCTCATCGGACTGCTGATCGCCATGGCGATGGGGATCCTCTTCGCCGTGCTGATGAGTCAGGCGTCGTGGATCGAGCGCTCGTTCTACCCCTACGCGGTGCTGATGCAGACCGTGCCGATCCTGGCGCTCGTGCCGCTGATCGGCATGCGGTTGGGCTTCGGGTTCAACGCCCGGGTGATCGTGGTGGTGATCATCTCCCTCTTCCCGATCATCACGAACACGCTCTTCGGGTTGAAGTCGGCCCAGACGGGACTCCACGATCTCTTCACGCTGCACCACGTCGGGCGCCTCACCCGGCTCCGCAAGCTGATGTTCCCGGCCTCGCTGCCCGCGATGTTCACCGGGTTCCAGATCAGCGCCGGGCTCTCGGTGATCGGCGCGATCGTCGGCGGGTTCTTCTTCGGTCGAGGCGATCAGGATCTCGGCCTGCGCATCAAGCTGTACTCGAGCCGCGTCCTGCCCGAGCAGCTGATCGGCGCCGTCGTCATGTCGGCGCTGCTCGGCATCATCGTCTTCTGGTTCTTCGGTTGGGCGAAGAACCGACTCACCGCCAGCTGGGACGAGACCACGGCGGGCTGACCAGTACTCGTCAGGGACGACCGTCCCTGACCCGAATCACCCTGGAGGGGTAATGACAAAGCAATCCAAGCCCTGGATGCTGCTCGTGGCGTTGTTGGCCGCGTTCAGCCTCGTCGCCGCCGCGTGCGGCGACGACGATGACGACGCCGGTACCGAGGCCTCGGACAGCGAGAGCGAGTCCGCCTCGGCCAGCGAGTCGGAGTCCGCCAGCGCCTCGGAGATGGCCGAAGAGGACGAGATGGACGAAGAGGACGAGATGGACGAAGAGGACGAGATGGACGAGGAGGAGGCCGCCGGCCCCGCCGGCCTCGCCGCCTGCCCGAACCCGATCGTCATCCAGACCGACTGGTTCCCCGAGCCCGAGCACGGCGCGATGTACAACCTCACCGCCGGTGAGGGTTCGGTCGATCCCGCGAGCGGCCGCTTCTCCGGTCCCCTCGCCGCCGACCCGTCGATCACCGTCGAGATCCGTGCCGGTGGCCCGTTCATCGGCTTCCAGGACACCATCTCGCTGATGGCGACCGACAGCGACATCTTCCTCGGCTTCATCAACACCGACGAACAGACCGCTCGCTACGCCGACTTCCCGACGACCGCCGTGTTCGCCCCGCTCGACATCAACCCGCAGATGATCATGTGGGACCCGAACACCTACGACGTGTCCTCGTGGGACGACGTGGCCGATACCGGTGCGATCATCAACATCTTCGCCGGTGGCTACTACCCCGAGTGGCTCGTCGGTGCCGGTCTGGTGACGGCCGACCAGCTCGATCCGTCCTACGACGGCGGTCCGGCCCGGTTCATCGCCGAGGGCGGCGCCATCATGCAGCAGGGCTTCGAGACCCAGGAGCCGTTCAACTACGAGTTCATCTTCACCGACTGGGGCCAGGCGGTCGAGACGCTGCTGATCCACGACTCGGGCTACGAGATCTACCAGGGCGCCGTCGGCATCCTCGACGCCAACCTCGACGACGCGGCCACCGAGTGCCTGTCGGCGCTCGTCCCGGTCATGCAGCAGTCGGCCGTCGACTTCGCCGCCGACCCGGTTCCGACCAACGCCGCGATCCTGCAGGCCGTCATCGACCTCGACACCTTCTGGGAGCTCAGCGAGGACAGTGTCGTCGCCACCCACGAGAAGATGCACGGTGATCTCGGCATCGTGGGCAACGGTCCCGACAGCACGCTCGGCGACTTCGATCTCGAGCGGCTCCAGGGCGTGCTCGACCTGATCGACGAGCAGGTTCCCACCATCGACCGTGGCGATGTCGGCGTCGACGACCTCGTCACCAACGAGTTCATCGACCCGACGATCGGTCTGCCCTGATCCCACCCGATCAGCTCTGATCCGACGTTCCGGCCCGGCGCCCACGCGCCGGGCCGGATCGCGTCCGGATCCTCACGGGGAGCGGTCAGCGGCCGATGGTCCTTCGTGGGAGCAGAAGAACTCATCAACCAGATGCGCACGCCCAAGTCGGTCGAGGCGTTGGGAATCCCCGACGCCCTCGTCACCGACCTGATCCTGCGGCGCTGCCTTCTGGAGGGCAAGACCAATGTGCAGGGGCTCTCCACGTCCCTCGCGCTCCACCCCTCCCTGGTCGATCGGGTCGTCCAGGAGCTGCGGGAGAAGAAGGAACTCGAAGTCCTCGGCATGGACGGTCGCGACTTCCGCATCGCCTTGACCACCCTCGGGCAGACCCACGCCAACGACCGGCTCGCCCAGTCGCGGTATGCCGGCGCCGCACCGGTGTCGCTCGAGTCCTATCGTGCGGTCGTCGCCGCCCAGCGGCTGGCGGTCTATGTGAACCGCGAGATGTTGAAACAGGCGTTCTCGGACCTCGTCATCGCCGACGAGTTGCTCGACGAACTCGGGCCGGCGCTCAACGCCAACGGCGCCATGTTCCTCTACGGCCCGCCGGGCACCGGCAAGACCTCGATCGCGGAGCGCATCGTGCGCATCAGCCCCGACCACGTACTGGTTCCCCACGCCGTCGAGGTCGACAGCCAGATCATCAGCGTCTTCGACCAGACCGTGCACTTCGCGGTCGACGAGCAGCCCGACGATCTCGATCCCCGGTGGATCCTGTGCCACCGCCCACGGGTGGTGGTCGGCGGTGAGCTGACCGGCTCGATGCTCGATCTCACCTACGACCAGACCTCCGGTGTCTACCTCGCCCCGCTCCAGATGAAGGCGAACAACGGCGTCATGATCATCGACGACTTCGGTCGCCAGGTCCTGACCCCCGACCAGCTGCTCAATCGCTGGATCGTTCCGCTCGATCGCCGCATCGACTTCCTGTCGCTCAACTACGGCGTCAACTTCGAGGTGCCGTTCGATGTGAAGGTCGTCCTGTCGACCAACCTCGACCCGTCCGACCTCGGCGACGAGGCCTTCTTCCGTCGGATCCAGTCGAAGATCTTCATCGGTCCGATCACCTCCGAGGCGTTCGACTGGATCCTCGCTCGGGTCGCCCACGCCATGGGCATCGGATGCGACGCGGACTCCGCGGAGTACCTGCGGGCTCTGTGTCAGGCCCAGGGCGGTGATCTCCGGCCGTACCTGCCGGCCGACGTCTGCAAGCTGCTGAAGGCGTTGGCGCAGTACGAGGGCATCAACCCGACCCTCACCCGCACGACGATCGACCGCATCCTCGCCCTGTACTACACGAAGGGCGCCGGGGGCCCGGGCGGCTACGGCAAGGCCGGTTCGGCGACGAGCGAGCCGGCGACGGCATCGAGGCCGGTGGCGTCGGCGTCGGAGCCGCCGGTCGCGAGTCCCGTGTCGACCTTCTGAGCGACGAGCCGGCCGCGGGGTCGGTCTAGCCTGGTCCGATGGACGTCTCCTACTGGGCCACGATCGGACAGACCTTCGACGAGATCCGTGCCGGGGCGCGATTCGTCGCCGACGCGGGATGGCGAGGGGTGTGGGTGCCCGACCACTTCATGCCGGCGGCCGACCCCGGCAACGGCCCGGGACCGACCGGGGCCGAGCTGGAGCCGATGCTCGAAGGGTGGGTGACGCTGGGTGCGCTCGCCACGTCGGTCGAGCGGGTTCGGCTGGGGCTGATGGTCGGCGGCAACACGTACCGGCACCCGGCCGTGGTGGCCAAGATGGCGCTCACCCTCGACAACATCTCCGGCGGGCGGGCCGTCCTCGGGATCGGGGCCGGCTGGCAGCGCAACGAGCACGAGCGCTACGGCATCGATCTGCCGTCGGTGAAGAACCGCAGCGACCGGCTCGAGGAGGCCGTCGAACTCTGCCGGGTCATGTTCGGCGCGGCACCGGGGGAGCGGGTGGACTTCGTCGGGGAGCACTACCGGCTCACCCAGGCCCCGGTCGCGCCCGGTCCGGTCCATGGTCACCTCCCGATCCTGGTGGGTGGGGCGGGGGCCAAACGGACCCTGCGAACCGTCGCCCGGCACGCTGACGAGTGGAACGCCTGGGGCCGGCCCGAGACGATTGCCGGCCACCTCGAGACCCTCCGTGCGCACTGCGATGCCGAGGGCCGGTCGTTCGACGAGTTGCACATCACCGCCGTCGGGTTGTTGATCATCGTCGACGACGCCGAGGCCGGTGCCAAGCTCCGCGAGTCCCTCACCCACCGATCGGGCCTCGTCGGCACGGTCGACGAACTCAAGGCGGTGATGGAGGGCTACGAGGAGGTGGGAGTCCACGAGGTGATCGTCCCCGACTTCGCGATCGTCGGACCCGACAAGCTCCGCGTGCTCGAGCGCTTCCACACCGAGGTGCTCGACGGGTGACCCCACGCCGCTCGGTGAAGGGCGTCGTCACCGTCGCCGGACGGGTGGTGCTGCTGCGCAACGAGCGCGACGAATGGGAGCTGCCCGGCGGCCGTCCCGAAGCCGGCGAGTCCGACCACGAGGCGCTCGCCCGCGAGATCCGCGAAGAGCTGGGGGTCGACGTCGAGGTCGAGCCCGAGCCGCTCGACCGGTACGACTTCGCGCCGGTACCGGGCCGCGTCGTGGCGATCGTGACCTACGCCTGTGGTGAGCCCCGGGGCGACCACCCCCTGGTGCTGTCGGACGAGCACGTGGCGGTCGCCACCTTCGCGCCGGCCGATGCGATGGACTTGTCCGACCTGCCGGTGGGCTACCGCGACTCGATTCGACGCCGATTCAGCAAGTGAACCACGTTCATTCGGGTGGGATCCGATCGGTGACGGGCGGGTGACGCTCAGATGACGCTCCGTGGGCACCATCGCCGTGTTCCTGAACACGACGGAGGTACTCGAGATGGGATCGATTCGACGCTGGTGGGTGATGCTCGCCGTGCTGGCCCTGGTGGCCGCTGCGTGCGGCGACGACGGGGAGGTCGACCAGGAGGCCGTCGACGACGCGGTCGAGGAGCTGACCGAAGACGAGCCCGAGCCCGAGCCCGAGCCCGAGCCCGAGCCGGAGCCGGAGCCCGAGCCCGAGCCGGAGCCCGAGCCCGAGCCCGAGCCCGAGCCGGAACCCGAGGTCGAGGTCGTCGAGGCGTGCCTGATCCTGCACCACTATCCGAACGAGGAGTTCGCCCCGAACCCGTACTGGGCGCAGGTCATCGTGAAGGCTCCCGCCGTCCCTGGTGAGGCGACGGTCGTGGGGACGGCCCTGGTCGATGGCGAGGAGATCTTCGCCTACTCGATCATCGCCGACGGCGACTTCATCCCGGCCGACTTCGAGGGTGGGTTCGGCTACCAGTGGGGCATCCCCGCCCCCGGGGAGTACCCGATCCAGCACGTGACGGTCGACGGTCAGGACATGACCGAGCTGGTCACCGCTGCGCTCGGCGGCGCCACCTCCTTCACGGCCCAGGGTGCCGACGTGCGCGACGAAGAACTCATCCCGACGGCCTGCAGTCTCCCCTACGTCCGGCAGGTCGAGCTCTAAGGCGGCGATCCCCTCCATCGGGCGCTGGACATCGTCGACGGTGTCCAGCGCTCGATGGCGTGTTGCGCGCGAGGTCGGTCAGTGGCCGGACCGGAACGTCGCGGTCGGCGCTAGGCGTCGAGCGCCTTGTGTCGTGCCTCTTCGGCGCTGACGACAGGTGGTTCGGTCGACCACGGGAAGTTGATCCACTGGTCGGTCCGCTTCCAGACGTACTCGCACTTCACCAGCGAGTGCGACTTCTCGTACAGCACCGCCGAACGGACCTCCGCCACCCGTTCGGCGCAGTGGTCATAGACCATCTTGAGGGTGTGGCCGGTGTCGGCCACGTCGTCGGCGATGAGCACCTTGGCGTCCTCCATGTCGACGAAATCGACATAGGGCGGGAGCATGACCGGGACCGGAAGCCGCTCGTCGACTCCGGTGTAGTACTCGCAGTTCATCACGTAGATGTTCTTGACCGACAGCGAGTAACCCAGGGAGCCGGCCACGAAGAGGCCACCGCGTGCGATCGCCAGAATCATCTCCGGCCGGAACCCGTCCGCGGCCACCTGTTCGGCGAGCTCGCGCACCGCCGTGCCGTAGGTGCCGTAGTCGAGGATCTCGCGCTCAGTGCTCATGTCGGGGCTCATGTCGGGACCATAGCGCCACGCGCTCGGCGCCCCGACACGTCGTCTCGTCGCCCTTCTGCCCGCCGCCGTCGTGCCGATGGATGGACATGGCAACCGACGCCTGGCTGACGCTGCTGGTCCTGGTGGTGATGTTCGGCGCGCTCGTCCGCGACCGACTCCCGCCTGCGGGCGTCGTGCTCGCAGCCAACGTCGCCCTGCTCGTGATCGGTGTCACCGACGTCCAGGCGGCCTTCGTCGGATTCTCGAACCCGGCGCCGATCACGGTCGCCGCCCTCTTCGTTCTGGCGGCCGGAGCGCAGCGGACCGGACTGCTGTCGGTGCTGGTCGATCGACTCCTCGGACGGGAGGGTCGACGCGGCGCGGCACACGCACGATTGCTGTTGCCCTCGCTCGGCGCCTCCGCCTTCCTGAACAACACGCCGCTGGTCGCGATGGTGATCCCCGACGTCGTGGCGTGGTGTCGCCGCAACGGCCGCAACGCCTCGCGCTATCTCCTGCCGCTGTCCTACGCCGCCATCCTCGGCGGCACCCTGACCGTGATCGGCACCTCGACGAACCTGGTCGTCTCCGGGCTGTTGGAGGGCGTGGGAGAAGAACCGCTCGGGCTGTTCGACACGGCCGTCATCGGCGGACCGGTCGTCGTGATCGGCGTGATCGTGCTGTTTGGAGTCTCGATCCCGCTGCTGCCCCAGCGACCGACCGCGCCGGACGACTTCTTGACCTCCACCCGCGAGTTCCGAGTGGAGATGCGGGTCACCGACGGCGCGCTCGCCGGTCGCTCGATCGAGGCGGCCGGGCTCCGCCATCTGGCCGGGGTCTATCTCGCTCAGCTGCGACGGGGTGACGGGGTGGTGGCACCCGTCGGGCCCGACGAGGTGCTGGTCGCCGGCGACGAACTGACCTTCGTCGGTGAGGTCGACAACGTCCTCGATCTGAACCGGATGGGCGGGCTGGAGCCGGTCGCCCGCGATGCCGTCGACGACGTCCCCGCCGTCGGTCGGGGCGTGTACGAGGTGGTCGTCGGCCGGACCTCGCCGATCGCCGGCCGCACCCTCAAGGAAGCCGACTTCCGGGCACGCTACGGCGCCGCGGTGCTGGCGATCCATCGCGCCGGACAAGTGCTCGACGGCAAGCTCGGCGACATCCGGCTGCGCAACGGCGACACCTTGCTCGTCGTCGCCAACGCCGCCTTTCGCCGGCGTTATGCCCGCAGCCAGGACTTCCTGGTCGTGGCCGAGATCGAAGCGCCCGCTCCGTCGGCGTCGCGCCACGCACCGTTCGTCGGTGTCGTCACCGTCGGGTTCGTCGCCGTCGTCGCGTCTGGACTCCTCACCACGGTGGAGGGCGCCCTGCTCGCCGCCGGTCTGATGATCGTCGGTCGGGTGATGACCTTCTCCGAGGCGAAGCAGGCGGTCGACCTCGACGTCGTGCTGCTCATCGGTTCGGCGTTCGGGGTCGGCGAGGCCGTACGGGCGAGCGGGCTGGCGGCGGAGATCGCCGACACGTTCGTCGAGAATCTGGACGGCTTCGGCACCTTCGGTCTGATCCTCGGCATCGTGATCGCCACGTCGCTCCTGACCGAGATCGTGACCAACAACGCCGCGGTCGTCGTCGTGTTTCCGGTCGCCGCGGCGGTGGCGGCCGACGCGGGGATCGAATTCTCGCTGATCGGCGTCGTGGTCGGCCTGGCCGCATCGACGTCGTTCCTCTCGCCGATCGGCTACCAGACGAACACCATGGTGTACGGACCCGGCGGGTATCGGTTCGTCGACTATGTGCGCTCCGGCCTCCCGCTGAGCGTCGCGGTGCAGCTCACGATCGCGACGACCGCCACCGCGTTGGCCTGATCCACGACGGGTGCGAACCGGCCCCGCCGTCTACGGTGGCCCCATGGCCTCCGACCCGATCCACGACGTCCTCGACCGCTGGCATCAGCACCTCCGCGGTCAGCTGCCCGACGGGCTCGACGCGCTGCTTCACGAAGACTGCGTCTTCTACTCCCCGGTCGTGTTCTCACCCCAGCGGGGGCGGGAGATCTCCAAGCTGTACCTCTCGGCGGCCGCCAACGTCCTGCCCGGCGAGGACGCGCCCGCGCCACCGCCGACCGGTGGCGACGGCCACGGCAGCTTCCGCTACACCAAGAAGATCGCCGAGGGGCACCATGCGATGCTCGAGTTCGAGACGATGGTGGGCGACATCTCGGTGAACGGGGTCGACATCATCACCTGCGACGACGACGGATGGATCACCGAGTTCAAGGTGATGATGCGTCCGTACAAGGCCCTCGATGCCGTGCGTGAACAGATGGCGTCGATGATGGAGAAGCTGTCGGCGGGCTGACGGCGTGAACCTCGGCTCGGCGGAACTGATCGTGATCGCAGCGATCCTCGGGATCGGCCTGCTCGCGCTCGGCGTCGTGATCTGGGGTCTGGTGGTGGCGGTGCGTCGGTCGGATTGGCCGTGGGCGATCGGGATCGGTGCGAGTGCGATCGTCTTCGGGCCGGTGGCACCGATCGCCGCCGCCGTCTATCTGATCGCCTACCGCACGAACGGCCCGACTCCCCACGAGCTCCGCCGGTCGAGCACGGCCGTCCCCGAGGGTTGGTACGACGATCCGGGTGGCGAGTACGACATGCGCTGGTGGAGTGGCGACGACTGGAGCGACCAGGTCATGGACAACGGCGTCAACCGCACACGCCCGCGAACGGCGCGTTGATCCCCGACCGATGACCGAGTCCGACCCCCAGGTCGACGCGGACCGGGTCGATGAGGCCCATCGGCAGCGGTTCGCGGTGCTGCTCGTCTGGCTGTCGATCGCATTCTTCGTGCTCGGATACATCTGGCTCGTCACCGCGACGTGGCGCAACGCGGACCAGTGCGGGTCGGTGATCAGCAATCCCGGATGGTTCGAGGGCAGCGGTTGCTACGACGCGCTGTACCGCCGATCGCTTCTCGGGTGGAGTGCTGTGATCGGTGGCGCTGCGTCACTGTTCGCTGCGGCGCGCTACCGGTGGGGCGCCGGGTGGCATCGAGCGCGACCAGCCGACGGACTCGCCGAGCGTTGACGCGTTCGCCGCTCAGCCGTGGCCGTCGAGGAGGCCGGCGACGAGCGCGGCGACCGGGCTGCGCTCGCTTCGGGTGAGCGTGATGTGGCCGAAGAGCGGATGGCCTCGCAGATGGTCGACGACGGCACCGATCCCGTCGAAGCGACCCACTCGGAGGTTGTCGCGCTGGGCGACGTCGTGGGTCAACACGACCTTGGAGTTCTCGCCGATGCGGGTCAGCGCGGTCAGCAGGACGTTGCGCTCCAGGTTCTGGGCCTCGTCCACGATGATGAAGGCGTCGGTGATCGAGCGCCCGCGGATGTGGGTGAGCGGCAGGATCTCGAGCAGTTCGCGGTGGATGACCTCCTCGACGACCTCGGGACCGGCGATGGCCTCGAGCGCGTCGGTCACCGCCGCGGCCCACGGCGACATCTTCTCGGTCTCGCTGCCGGGCAGGTAGCCGAGGTCCTGCCCGCCGACCGCGTAGAGCGGCCGGAAGACGATGACCTTGGAGTGGGTGCGGTTCTCGAGCACGGCCTCGAGGGCGGCGGCGAGGGCGAGCACGCTCTTGCCGGTGCCGGCCCGACCGCCGAGCGAGACGATCCCGACCGAGTCGTCGGTCAGGAGGTCGAGGGCGATGTGTTGCTCGCGTGATCGGGGTCGCACGTCGAACACGCTGCGGTCCGGGATCCGATGGATCTGCTTGTCCTCGCGGATCCGGCCGAGGCCGGACTGCGACCCGGCGACGAGGGTGACGCCGGTGTTGACCGGCAGGTCGCGGGCTTCGTAGAGATCGACGACACCCTCGGCGTAGAACTCGTCGACGACGGCACTCTCGACGACGAGGTCGGTGAAGCCGGTCCAGCTGCCGTCGGCGACCTCGGTGTCGCGGTACTCCGAGGCGTCGAGTCCGACCACACCGGCCTTGAGTCGCAGCGGGAGGTCCTTGGTGACCAGGGTGACGGCGTCGCCGTCGATCGCCAGGTTGTGGGCGACGGTCAGGATGCGGTGGTCGTTCGCCTCCGAGCGCAGAGCCTCGGGGAGTGGCTCGGTCGTCGTGTGGTTGAGTTCGACCCGCAGGGTGCCGCCGTGCTCGTTGACCGGCAGCTCCTCGAGGAGTGAGCCGTGCCGTTCCCGGAGCTCCTCGAGACTTCGCAGTGCGGTCCGGGCGGCCCAGCCGAGCTCCGGATGGTTGCGTTTGGCTTCCAGCTCGGTCAGCACGACCAGAGGAAGAACGACGGCGTGTTCCTCGAAACGACGCAGGGCCTGCGGTTCGCTCAGCAGGACCGAGGTGTCGAGGACGTAGGTACGACGTGCACTCGTCATGTTGGGGCCAACCTACGCACGGTGACTGCGGTGGATGGTGGACCCTTCTGTGAACGCTCGGTGACATGGCTCGCGCGGGGCGCGCGAGCGGCGGGACGAACAGGATCCATCGACGGCCCTCACCGCCGGTTGTGGAACACTGTTCAGAATGGTGCGTTCCGCCACGACCGAGGACCTTGCGGCGCTGCGGGTGCTGTATGGCCAGCTCCATCCTGAGGATCCGGTGGTCGACCTCGGCCGGGTGTTCGCCACGATCGAGGCCCAGCCGGGACTCGACGTCCTCGTCCTCGACGCCGACGGTCGCGTCGCCGCCACCGCCTATCTCAACGTCATCCCGAACCTCACGCGCTCGCTGCGGCCCTACGGCGTCGTCGAGAACGTGGTCGTCGACGAGGGGCTGCGCCGAACCGGTCTGGGGCGTCGGCTCATCGAGGGCACGCTCGAACGGGCCTGGGCCCTCGGGTGCTACAAGGTGATGTTGTCGACCGGCTCACGGCAGGCGTCGACCCACGCCTTCTACCGGGCCTGCGGCTTCTCCGCGGAGGACAAGACCGCGTACGTCGCTCGTCCGCCGCGCTGACACCGTCCGCGAGGCGATCGGCTCAGACGACCTCGACCAGGATGGCGTGGTAGCCCTCGGCACCGTCGGGAGCGACGTCCTTGGGGCCGACCGGCTGGACGGCGCCGGTCTTGTCGATCGCACGGACATCGATGCGGTGCACGCCGGGCGACGCGTCCCACTCGGTCTTCCACTGGACCCACGTCTCGTCGGTGCCGGGCACGGCGAGATCGCAGACCTGCCAGTCGCCTTCGTCGATGCTGATCTCGACCGCTTCGATCCCGCGTACGGGCGACCAGGCGACACCTGCGACCGGGGTGGGCCCCGCCTCGACGCGGGTGCGATGGGCCGGGACGTCGATGCGAGAGGTCGTCTTCATCGGGCCGTCCTTGGCCCAGCCGAGGTTGATCCAGTAGCCGTTGAAGGCTTCCCACGTCGTGAGGTTGATCTCCTCGATCCACTTCGTCGCTGAGACGTAGCCGTAGAGGCCGGCGATGACCAGCCGAGCCGGGAAGCCGTGACGGACCTGGAGCGGCTCGCCGTTCTGGCCGACGACGAGCATCGCGTTGCGTCCGTCGTAGATCGTCTCGGTCGGGAAGCCGGCGGTGAAGTCGTCGACCGAACGGCCGACGATCTGGGTTGCGCCCTCCTGCACGCCCGCCCGTTCGAGCAGGTCGACGAGCGGCACGCCCGTCCAGACGGCGTTGCCGACGAGTTCGCCGCCGATCGGGTTGGACACGCACGACAGGGTGATCGTCCGCTCGACGAGGTCCATCCCGAGGATCTCGTCGTAGGTCAGCTCGTAGGGGTTGTCGACCATGCCGGTGAACTTCAACGACCAGTCGGCCGGGTCGATCTGGGGAAACTGGAGTGCGGTGTCGATCCGGTAGAACTGGTCGTCGGTCGACGGCGTGACCCAGCTGGAGATACCGGGGATGTCGAAGGGCTCGGTCTGCACGGCGCCGGTCGCTCGCTCGGCCAGGCTCGTCGTGCTCGACGCCTCGGCCGCTGCCTCGGGCAGCACCACCTCGGCGCGGGCCAGGTCGCCCGCACCGGTGCCCTCCGCGGCCCGGCCGATCCCCACGCCGGTGAGCGCGACGGCGCCGGCACCGGCGGAGAAGCCGAGGAACGCCCG
Organism: Actinomycetota bacterium; assembly: GCA_039193795.1. GTDB lineage: Bacteria > Actinomycetota > Acidimicrobiia > Acidimicrobiales > Aldehydirespiratoraceae > UBA11606. Next base: position 33,582 of record JBCCWI010000036.1, read on the forward strand.
CCGAGACTGGGGCGGGTCGAGGGGACTGGCGATCGGGGCGTCGAGACCGACGGCCGGCACGTGCTCGATGGCCGTGCGGCGGGCCTGGCGCAGCAGGAAGCGGAGGGTGAGCACGCCGAGGCCGGCGGCCACCAGCGCCCAGAACCAGCTGGCGACGAAGGGGGACTGCGGGTTGCGGGCGACCGCCCAGCCGCCGAGCAGGCCGAACGCGGCGAAGCCGGCGACGCCGAAGCGGTCGCCGCGCCGGAGGGCGACCTCGCCGATCATCGCCGCCAGCAGGAAGGCGACGATCGTGATGCCGAGCAAGAGGTTGCCCTTGCCGGCCGTGCCGAGGTTCTCGATCGACTCCTCGGCGGCCCACCCGGGCGTGTAGTCGATGACGAGCTCGCCGACGCCGAGCACCAGCCCGGGGATCGTCTCGGAGACGCCTTCGATCAGCTGGCCGAACGCCAGCGCGACCGCCGCAGCGCCGAGGCCGGCGAGGGCCCCCATCCACCACGGCGCCTGGCGCGACCGGGCGTCGGCGTCGCGGGTCGAAGTGTTCACGTCTTCCAGCATGCCGAGGAAACGCCGAATCGGCGTCGATGGTTCCCGGGAGAGCGGTTTCGTTCCGGTGGGGCAGACTGGGCCGATGGAGCACGGCCGATGACATCGCCGCTCGATGCGTGGGGGTTGTCTCTCGTCGACCCCACCGACTGGCGCGCCGGGACGGAGCGAGGGCGGGTGGTGCGGGTCGACCGCGGCGAGTCCGACGTCGTGACGGCGTCGGGCCGCCTCCGAGTGCTGTCGGACTCGATGCGGGCGCAGGGCGAGATCGCGCCGGTGACCGGGGACTGGGTCGAGGTCGGCGACGTCGACGGACTCGGCGCCGTCATCGACCGGGTCCTTCCCCGCCGCACGGCGGTCAGCCGCCGTGACCCGGCCGAGAAGGACCTCGAGCAGGTTCTCGCCAGCAATGTCGACGTGGTCGCTGCGGTGCTCGGCCTCGACCGGCCGATCCAGGCCGGCTGGCTCGAACGGTTGCTGGTGATGGCGCTCGACAGCGGTGCCGAGGCGATCATCGTGCTCACCAAGGCCGACGAGATCGACGACCCGAGCGCATCCCTCGAGATCGTGGAGGCGGTCGCGGGAGGGATTCCGGTGATCGTGACGAGCATCGTCGATCGTCGGGGGCTCGACGCCGTGACCGCGCAGATCGGTCCGGGCCGCACCCTGGGCCTGGTCGGCGAGAGCGGAGCCGGGAAGTCCTCGCTGGTGAACGCGATCGTGGGCGACATGGTCCTCGAGGTCGGGGCGGTCCGCTCGAGCGATGCCGAGGGTCGGCACACGACCACGGCGCGAGAGCTGGTCCTGCTGCCCGACGACGCCGGCATGGTCCTCGACACACCGGGTATTCGCACGCTGGGCCTCTGGGAGGCGGAGCATGCGCTCGATCTGGTGTTCGGCGACCTCGTCGATCTGCGTGCCGGGTGCCGGTTCCGGGACTGCGCCTGCCGCGGCGAGCCCGGATGCACCGTCCAAGACGCCGTCGACGCCGGTCGCGTCTCCGCGATGCGGGTACGTCTCTTCCTCGATCTCGGCGACGAACTCGACGCGCTTCGCCGCCGTGAAGAGGAGCGGCAGCGCAAGAGCGGCGGAGGCCGCCGCGGACGGAACCGCAAGCGGCACTGACGCCGCTGCTCGATGCGGCTACTCGCTCGCCTCGATGGCCGCGAGGGTCCGCCGGTCGATCTTGTCGCTGGCGTTGCGAGGCAGCTCGTCCACGATCCGGATCGCCTCGGGCAGCTTGTGGTGGGCGAGGGTCGTCTCGCCGTGTGCTCGGAGGTCGTCGAGCGTCGGCGGCGACGCCGGGTCGGCCGCCACCACGACCGCCACCCCGATCTCCCCCATGACGGGGTCGGGCCGGGCCACGACGGCGATCTCGGTCACCGCCGGATGGTCGAGCAGTACCCCCTCGACCTCCATCGGGTACACGTTGTATCCACCCCGGATGAACATCTCCTTCACCCGGCCCCGCAGTCGGAAGATGCCGTCGGGGTCACGCGTCGCGAGGTCGCCGGTGCGGAGCCAGCCGTCGACGAGTGTCTCGGCCGTCCCCTCCGGGTCGTTCCAGTAACCCGACATGACCGCGGGTGAGGTGAGCCACAGTTCGCCGATCTCGCCGTCGGGCAGCGGGCCGCCGGTCTCGTCGCGGATCTCCGCCTCGACCCCGGGACGGGGGCGACCGATCGAATGCAGCGCCTCGTCGTCGTCGGCGTCGAGCGCGGTGCCGATCCCGATGCCGCCGCTCTCGGTCGAGCTGTAGCGGATCGAGTACGGCGCGCCGAACACCCGGCGGGCCTCCTCCACGAGCGGCGGGGGAGAGGCCGCGCCACCGACCACGATCGCCTTCACGTGCTCGAAGTCGTGGTCGCCGATGTCGGGCAGGTTGAGCAGCAGGGCGATCTGCGGCGCCACGCCCGTGACGGCGGGCATCCGGTGGCGGGTGATCAGATCGAGGATCGGTCGGGCGCGCCACCGCTCGAGCAGGTGGGTGGTGCGCCCGGTGGCGATCATCCACGGCAGCTTCGTCATGAAGCCGACGTGGGCCATCTGCACGGCGGAGATGCCGTGGCCTCCCCCGCCCCACGCACCGCCGGTGTCGAGGTCGGCGATGGCCTGCAGTTGTCGGTCGGCGTACCACGCCCCGCGTGGTTGGCCGGTGGAACCGCTGGTGAAACAGATGCAGACGGGGCGCTCGGGGTCGGCGGCCGGCGGGGATGGCGGGGCGGCGTCGGCGACGCGGAAGCGGGCGGCCACCGAGTGCGGACCGTCGCCGGGTTCGACGACGGCGATCGGGGTACCGATCGGTCCCATCGCGTGGGCCAGCGCGGGCGATGCGACGACGAGATCGGCGCGGAGCACGTCGATGCACGCGCGGAGTTCGGATCCGGTGAACCGGGGGTTGAGGCCGGCGGTCACCGCGCCGATGCGAGCGGCCGCCAGGTACACGACGACGAAATCGACGTTGGACGGCGTGGCCAGGGCGACGACCGAACCGGGCCCGATCCCACGGCCGGACAGGCCCGCGGCGGCCTCGTCGGCGGCCCGGTCGAGCTCGGCGTAGGTGATCGCCCAGCCGTGCTCGGTGACGAACGCGTCGGTGTCGGCGAAGTCGACCGCAGCCCGACGGGCGATCTCGGTGAGCACCGTCGTCCCGGCTTCCTACTCTTCGATGAAGGTGTTCTCGGCCGTGCCCGCCACGACCTGCTTGAGGATCTTGCCGGTGGCGTTGCGGGGGAGCGGCTCGGTGCGGATCTCCCAGTGGGACGGCACCTTGTGAGGGGCCAGCGTCTCGCCGACCCATGCCGCCAACTCGTCGGCGCCGACCTCGGCGTCGTAGGGTACGACATACGCCTTCACCTCCTGGCCGAGCTCGCGGTGGTCGACGCCGAGGACCACGACCTCGCGTACGGCCGGGTGTTCGTCGAGGCGGTTCTCGATCTCGACGGGATAGATGTTCTCGCCGCCGCGGATGATGAGGTCGGTGCGGCGGCTGGCGAGGAACAGCAGGCCGTCCTCGATGCGGCCGAAGTCGCCCGTGCGCAGCCAGCCACCGGGCCGGATCGTGTCGGCGGTCGCCTCGGGGTTGTCCCAGTAGCCGGGCGTGACCATCGGGCCGCGCAGCATCACGTTGCCGATCTCACCGTCGGGCAGGGGGTTGTCGTCGTCGTCATGGATCGCGAGCTCGCACGTCGGGATCGGGGCTCCGACCGACTCGGGATGCGCGCGCAGCACGTCGTCGCTGGCGGAGGTGGCGAGGCCGGAGCACTCGGTGAGCCCGTAGCCGACCCCGACGGGTCGCTCGGCGTGGGGCAGCGCGTCGCGACACGCCCGCAGCAGCTCCGGCGACCACACCGAGCCGCCGCCGCCGATCGAGGAGACGCTCGACGTGTCGTACTCGTGGAACTTCGGGTGTTCGATGATGCGCCACACCTGGGTGGTGACACCGCTGAGCCGAGTGATCTGGTACGTCTCGGTGAGCTGCAGCACCTTCTCCGGGTCGAAGCGACCGGTGGTCCAGACGTGACCCATGCCCGACGCGACCGCAGTGACGCAGCACGAGTGCAGTCCGGAGATGTGGAACAGCGGGCTGGCGGCCAGCGACAGCATCGGCGGCTTCGGGGGCGCGTCGGGGTCGGCCGGGAACCGGAAGGCGTCGCGGGCGCCGAGGATGAATGCACAGGTGAGGTAGGCGTTGAAGTTGCGGTGGGTGATGATCGCCCCCTTCGGGCGGCCGGTGGTGCCCGAGGTGAACAGGATCGTCGCCGCGTCGTCCTCGTCGATCGGCGTGTCGGGCAGGTCGGTGCCCGGGGCGTGGTCGCGCAGCTCGGCGAAGCCGTCCTCGAACACGACCATCGGGACCCCCGGATCGCCGGTGATGCGCTCGGCGCGCTTGGTGTCGGCGAGCAACAGCTTGGGCCCGGTGAGTTCGAGGCCGTAGCGGATCTCATCCTCGGTCCACCAACCGTTCATCGCGACGACGACCGCGCCGAGCGAGGTGACCGCCCAGAACGACTGGATCCACTCGGGCGCGTTGGCGGCGAGGATGGCGACCCGGTCGCCGTGGCCGATGCCGTAGCGCTCCGACAGGCCGGCGGCGAGCGACGCCGCCGTCGCGATGTTCTGTGCGAACGACGCCTCGGTGCCGTCGTCGAACACGTAGTAGCGGGCGCTGCCGTCACCGCCGTGGTTGGCCGAGTTCTGGAGCAGGGCGCGCAGGTGCGGGGCCCGGTTCTTGGCGGTGGTGACCTCGACGCCGTTCACGACGGCGGGGACGGTCTCGAAGAATCCACCCTCGCCGGTGAGCATCGCGTCGACCTCGGCGATCGACATGGTCGGTTCCGGGGGTGATGGTGCGGCAGCCATGGCCGGGATCATCGCACAGCACGACCCCGGCGCCCGATTCTGACGGTCCGTCAGGTCGGGTTGTACGCTCGCCCCCCATGGACGTCCGGCTCGATGGCGACCTCGTCGACTTCAAGGACGAGGTCCGCACCTGGCTCGAAGAACATCTCACCGGCGAGTTCGGTGCCTACCGGGGCCGCGGGCTCACCGGTCACGAGGACATCCCGGCCGGGGTCCAGATCGAGTGGGAACGCGAACTGGCCGGCGGGGGCTGGCTCGGCATCGACTTCCCGACGTCGATCGGTGGACGTGAGTGCACGCTGGCCGAGCAGGTCGTCTTCCATCTCACCTATGTCGAGGCCAAGGCGCCGGGGCGGATCCCCAACATGGGGGTCACCCTGCTCGGGCCGACCCTCATGGCGTTCGGTGACGAGGCCCAGCAGCAGCGGTTCGTGCCCAAGATCCTCTCGGGTGAGGAGCTCTGGTGTCAGGGCTACTCCGAACCCGACGCCGGCTCGGATCTCTCCAACGTCAAGACCCGGGCGGAGCTCGTCGACGGTCGTTGGGTCGTCAACGGCCAGAAGGTGTGGACCTCGCTCGCCCAGTTCGCCGACTGGGTGTTCGTCGTCGCCCGAACCGAACCCGGGTCCGAGCGTCACGCCGGCCTCAGCTACCTGCTGATGCCGATGGACCAGCCCGGCATCGAGATCCGCCCGATCGTGCAGATCACCGGCGGCACGGAGTTCAACGAGACCTTCTTCTCCGACGCGACGACCGACGAGGCGATGGTGGTCGGCGGTGTCGGGAACGGGTGGAAGGTCGCGATGGGCACGCTGGCCTTCGAACGCGGGGCGTCGACACTCGGTCAGCAGGTGTCGTTCCGGCAGGAGTTCGACGATCTCATCGATCTCGCCAAGGCCAACGGTCGGTGGGACGACCCGGTCGTCCGGCAGGAACTCACCGAGGCCTACATCCGGCTCGAGATCCTCCGCTACAACCAGCTCCGCATGCTGACGGCGTTGACCCACGACGGCGTGCCGGGGCCGGAGGCGTCGATCGGCAAGCTGTACTGGGCCGGCTGGCACCGGCGCATGGGCGAACTGGCGATGCTGGTCGCGGGCGCCGGCGGCATGGTCGCCGGCGCCGACGGGCACAACGGGCACGGTGAGGGCCCGGACTACCCGATCGACAAGCTGCAGCGCACGTTCCTGTACACGCGTGCCCACACGATCTACGGCGGGTCCAATCAGGTCCAGCGCAACGTCATCGGCGAGCGCGTCCTCGGTCTGCCTCGCGAACCCCGCCCCTGAGGCGGGTTCGCGCGCGGTCAGCCGAGGAGCGAGGTGACTTCGCTGTAGGAACCGCTGGTCGTCGAACCCAGCGCCGACACCGCGGCGACGCACACCATGGCGATCAGCGCCAGCATGAGTGCGTATTCGATCAGTGACGCACCGCGATCGGCGGCGGTGTCGTCGTTCGTCTTCAGCCAGTTGAGCAGAGCGTGAAACGCGAGCACAGCTGCCTCCCCGTGAGAATGGACAATGGACATGGATTGGACTCCATCCGTTCCATCGGCTGACCGTCGACGCGC
>JBCCWI010000037.1:0-39091 GCA_039193795.1 Actinomycetota bacterium
CGCCTATGCGGATCTGGGATTCGACGGGTACTCGCCGCCGTCGATCCTGCAGGCGGAGGGCGCCAAGGAGGTCGCCGTCGAGCTGTATTCGATGACGAAGTCGTTCTCGATGGCGGGCTGGCGGGTGGCGTTCATGGCCGGCAACGCCGACGTCGTCGCTGCGCTCGCCAAGATGAAGTCGTACCTCGACTACGGCACCTTCCAGCCCATCCAGATCGCGGCGACGGTCACGATGAACGAGGCGCCCGACTACCCGAAGGAGGCGTGTGCCATCTACGAGGCCCGGCGCAACGCGCTCATCGACGGCTTGGGTCGCATCGGATGGCACATCGAGCCGCCGCAGGGGACCATGTTCACGTGGGCACCGATCCCGCCGGAGTACTCCGACATGGGCTCGGTCGAGTTCGCGTCGATGCTGGTCAAGGAGGCCAACGTCGCGCTGTCGCCCGGCGTCGGCTTCGGCCCCGGTGGTGAGGGGAACGTGCGGTTCGCGCTGATCGAGAACGAGCAGCGGATCAACCAGGCGATCCGCAACCTGCGCGGCGCGCTCACCCGTCTCGAGAGCTGAACCGGCTCAGTCGTCGAGCTCCCAGCCCCGGCTGCGCTCGACCGCCCGCTGCCACTGGGCGTAGGCCGCATCGGGGCCCGACCGCTCCGCGGTGGGCGCGAACTCGCCGTCGGAGGCCCAGTTGGCGGTGACGTCGGCCGGGGAGTCCCAGACGCCCTCGGCCAGCCCGGCCAGATACGCGGAGCCGAGTGCGGTCGTCTCGGCCACCTTCGAGCGAATGACCGGCACCCCGAGCTGATCGGCCTGGAACTGCAGGAGGAAGTCCATGACCGACGCGCCGCCGTCGACCCGCAGGTCTCGCACGCCCGTGCCCGAGGCCGAGGCCATCGCGTCGACGACGTCGCGGGTCTGGTACGCCATCGACTCGACCGTCGCCCGCACGATCTCGGCCCGGCCCGTGCCGCGGGTGATCCCGACGATCGTGCCGCGAGCGCGGGCGTCCCAATAGGGCGACCCGAGGCCGGCGAGCGCCGGGACGAAGACGACGCCACCCGTGTCGTCGATGGACGCCGCGACCGGGCCGGTCTCGGCCGCGTCGTCGATGATCTGCAGGCCGTCGCGCAGCCACTGGATCGCGGCACCGGTGACGAAGATGGCCCCCTCGTAGGCGTAGGTCGTCTTCCACTCGCCGCCGTCGTCGAGGGTCCAGGCCACGGTCGTGAGCAGGCCCTCGACCGGCTCGGGGCACGTCGACCCGACGTTCATGAGGACGAACGAGCCGGTGCCGTAGGTGTTCTTCGCCTGGCCGGGCTCGAAGCACGCCTGCCCGAACAGGGCGGCCTGCTGGTCGCCGGCGATGCCGCTCACGGGGATCCCTCCGGGCACGGGGAGGTTGGCCGTGGTGACCCCGAACCGTCCCGACGAGGGTCGGACCTCCGGAAGCGCCGACATCGGCACGCCGAGCAGCGCACACATCTCGTCGCTCCAGCGCATGTTCTCGATGTCGTAGAGGAGGGTCCGGCTCGCGTTGGTCGTGTCGGTGATGTGGACCCCACCGGTGAGCTTCCAGACCAGCCAGGAGTCGATGGTGCCGAACGCCAGGTGCTCGTCGGCCTCGACTCCGCCTTCGGTCAGCAGCCACTCGACCTTCGTGCCCGAGAAGTACGGGTCGAGCACGAGGCCGGTCGTGCGGCGGACCATGTCGAGGTGGCCGGCGGCCTGGAGGGCCTCGCAGCGGGCGGCGGTGCGTCGGTCCTGCCAGACGATCGCCCGGTGGCGGGGAACGCCGGTACGCTTGTCCCAGAGCACGACGGTCTCGCGCTGGTCGGTGATGCCGATCGCAGCGATCGGTTGATCGAGTTCGGCGGTGAGCTCGGCCAGGGTGGCGACGACCGCCTGCCAGATCTCCTCCGCGTCGTGCTCGACCCACCCCGGTTGGGGGAAATGCTGCGTGAACTCCCGGTAGGCGAAGCCCAGCGGGGTACCCGATTCGTCGACGGCGAAGGAACGAACGCCGGTGGTGCCGGCATCGATGCTGATCACGATTCCCATACCTGCGGACCATACCCCCCGTTGGGTCGCACGGCGGCGGTAGCGTCGGCGGGGTGAGCTCCCCCAAGATCGAGACGATCGGTGTCCTGACCAGCGGTGGCGACTGCCCCGGCCTCAACGCCGTGATCCGCGGTGTCGTGCGCAAGGCCGAGCGAGAGCACGGCTGGACGACCCTCGGGTTCCACAACGGCTACATGGGGCTGGTCGAGGACTCGTCGGAGGTCCTGACCGTCGAGGGCTGTCGCGGCATCCTGCCGCGCGGCGGCACCATCATCGGGACGAGTCGCTACACGCCGTACATGTTCGACGACGGGGTCGAGCGAGTCCGCGAGACGATGGCTCGACACCGGGTCGGCGCCCTCGTCGTCATCGGTGGCGAGGGCAGCCTCTCCTGCGCTCACGAGCTGGCTCAGGCCGGCATCCCGCTGGTCGGGGTACCCAAGACGATCGACAACGACATCGGGCTCACCGAACGCACCTTCGGGTTCGACACGGCGGTGCAGATCGCGACCGACGCGATCGACCGTCTGCACACGACCGCCGAATCACACAACCGGGTGATGGTGGTCGAGGTGATGGGTCGTCACGTCGGCCACATCGCCACCTGGGCGGGGATGGCCGGCGGCGCGACGATGACCCTGATCCCTGAGGAACCCTTCGACATCGCCGAGGTGTGCGAGGCGCTGAGCCGGCGCCACGATCGGGGCAAGTACGCGTCGATCGTGGTCGTCGCGGAGGGAGCCCGCCCGGCCGCGGGCACCCTCGACGTGCCCGAGCCCGAGGTCGACCAGTACGGCCACAAGCGACTGGGCGGGATCTGCAACGTGGTCGCCGCCGAGATCGAGGCCCGCACCGGGTTCGAGACGCGCGTGACCGTGCTCGGCCACGTCCAGCGCGGGGGCACGCCCACCTCGTTCGATCGGGCGCTGTCGAGCTGGTACGGCGTGGAGGCGGCCAATGCGATCGCCGATGGCGACTTCGGATCGATGATCGCCTTCCAGGGCGGCTCGATGGTGCGCGTGCCGCTCGGTGACGCGGTCGCCGAACTCAAGTACGCGAGCCCCGAGCTGCGCGCCGCGGCTCGGTCGTTCTTCGCCTGACCTGCGCCGGGCCGTCAGGCGTCGTCCGCCGCGGCACCGGGATCGACGTCGGCCGGATCGGGCACCGTCGTCGTCGGCGGCGCGTTGGTCGGCGGAGGAACGAAGTCCGCGTCGTAGGTCTCGAAGTCGGAGCGACGAAGCAGATCCCGGCTGTCGCCCTCTTCGGTGGGCAGGACCTGGGTCTGACCGTCGATGCGGATGCGCACGGCGGTGATCGGCTCGACCTCGGGGAATCCAGTGGAGGTGTAGACGAGCTGGGCGATCGCGTTCTCCAACACCTCGGTGCCGACATCGATGGGCTCGCCGGCCTCGTCGACCCGTCGGGTCATGTCGATCACGGCGACACTGCCGTCGGTGAAGGCCTCGGTGAGCTGGAAGTCGGTCAACGCGTTGAACAGCCCGTTCTCGATGTCCTCCTCCGTACGGATGTCGGGGACCTCAGCACCTCGGAACAGCAACCCGATCTCCTGCTCGAAGCTGGCGTTGGGGTCGATCTCACGGCCGACGGGCACGGCGATCGTGCGCTCGCCGGCCGGGCTCAGCAGGTAGATGTCGACCGGTTCGGCGCGCGGGCCCTGCTCCGTGGTCGTGGTCACCTCGAGATCGCTGCGCAGCACGTCCGGGAGCTGGTCGGTGTCGATCAGCGCCGCATCGTCGTCGGTCGGGAGCGAACACGCGCCGATCGCGAGCGCGGTCGCGGCGACCAGTACGGCGAGGTCGCGGATCCGTCTCATGGGAGGTCGCTTTCGTCGTCGAGGGCGTCGAGGTCGCCGATCGGCACCTGCACGACGAAGCGGGCCCCCGGTTCGCCGTCGGCGCGATCCTCGACCCAGATGGTGCCGCCGTGGAGGCCGACGTGTTCGGCGACCAGTGCGAGCCCGAGCCCGGATCCGGTGCCCTGCCCCCGCCGGCCGCCGGCGCTGCCGCGCGAGAAGCGGTCGAAGATGACGCCGCGTTCCTCCTGGGGTACGCCCGGCCCTTCGTCCTCGACCGCGATGATGGCTCGCTCGCCGGACGTGCTGACGACGACCTCGATCGCGCCGGCACCGTACTTGGCCGCGTTGTCGATGAGATTCGACACGACCTGGGCGAGCCGACGTTTGTCGCCGGCGATCACGAGGTGGTCGAGGCCGGGCACCCGCACCGACACCGAGTACGGCGAGTGGCGCACGGTCTGACGCACGAATTCCACGAGGTCGATCGGTTCAGCGTGCAGCCGGGCGGTACCGACGTCGTAGCGGCTGATCTCGAGAAGGTCCTCGACCAGCACGGTGAAGCGAGCGACGTCGTCGGTCAGCAGATCGAGCGCGGTCTGAGACCGCTCGGCCATCTCGGCTCGGCTGTTGTTGAGCACCTCGATCGAGGCGTTGAGGGTCATCAGCGGCGAGCGGAGCTCGTGGCTGACCTCGGACGCGAACCGGGCGTCGCGCTCGATGCGGTCCTCGAGCGATCGGGCCATGCCGTTGAAGCTCGCGGCCAGTGACGCGAGGTCGGCGTCCGCCGGCGGGTCGAGACGGGTGTCGAGCTCGCCGGCGGCGAGCGACTCGGCCGCGATCCGCACCTCCGCGAGCGGTGTCAGCGCCCGGCGCGAGGCCCACGACCCGAGCGCGGCGGACAGCAGTGTGGCCGCGGCGGCGACGCCGATCACGATGATGCCGAGAGCGTTGAGAGTGGCCTCCACATCGGCGGTGTCGACGGCCTCGTAGTAGTCGGCGTCGAGGTTCGGCAGTGGGACGCCGTAGATGATCGTCGGGGCACCGTCGAGGCGAACACGGATCTGGGCCGCTCGTCCCGCCTCGACCTGCTCGCGCAACGAAGCCGGCACCGACTCCTGGTTGAAGTCGAGCGGACGGGCGCCACGCCACTCGGTCCCGATGCGGAGGAGGGGCGAGGAGCGCTCCGTGATCGTCAGCGACTCGAGGATCTGTTCGATCTGTTCGATCTCGGTGTCGGGGCCGAGTCGACCCCACGCCCGTTCCGCGTTGATGGTCATGACGGCGAAGGTCCGTTCTTCGCGGTCCTCGACCAGGTTCTGGCGGGCGAGGGTGAGCGTCGAGAGGGCGATCGCGAGTGACAGCAGCAGACCGCCGGCCGCGTAGAGGCCGGTGATGCGGGCCCGGAGGCCGAGGCGGCCCCACAGGCGCCGGAACATGCTCAGGACTGGAGCTTGTAGCCCAGCCCCCGCACGGTGACGACGTAGCGGGGGTTGGCGGCGTCGGGCTCGATCTTGGTGCGCAGGCGGCGCACGTGGACGTCGACCAGCCGGCCGTCGCCGAAGTAGCCGTATCCCCACACCCGTTCGAGCAGCACCTCGCGACTCAGGACCCGGCCGGGGTTCGTGGCGAGCTCGACCAGCAGCCGGAACTCGGTCTTGGTGAGGTGGACCTCGTCGCCGTGGAGCCGGACGACCCCTTCCTCGGGGATGATCTCGAGATCGCCGAAGATCATCTGCGGGGTGCCGGGCTCCGCGGTGCGTGACCGGCGCAGCAGCGCCCGGATCCGGGCGGACAACTCCTTGGGCGCGAAGGGCTTGGTGAGGTAGTCGTCGGCCCCGGCCTCGAGCCCGGCGACGACGTCGTGCGTGTCGGCGCGGGCGGTGACCATGACGATCGGGACGTCGCTGACTCGACGGATCGAACGGCAGACGTCGAAGCCGTCGATGCCCGGGAGCATGATGTCGATCAACACCACATCGGCGGCCTGCGCCGTGAAGGCGTTCAGCGCGTCTTCGCCGCTCTCGGCCTCCTCGACCGTCCAGCCCTCGTCCTCGAGCGCGAGCCGTACCGCCGTGCGAATGCGCTCGTCGTCCTCAACCGTCAGGATCCGCGTTCCCATCGGCCCGATGCTTGCAGATCTGGACCCGCCGCGGGGTGCAGCTGACGAAATCGGCGCCGTCAGACGCCGTGGCCGACACGACCGACCAGCTCGTCGAAGATCGCCGGCCCGGCGCCGATGAACGGACCGCCGACGCTGCGGTGATCGACGGTGTGGCCGCCGGCCTCGCGGATGAGCAGGCCACCCGCGGCGATGTCCCAGTCGCTCACCCCGACCTCGTAGTAGGCGTCGAGGCGACCGGCCGCGACCGAGCAGCAGTCGACGGCGGCGCCGCCGAATCGACGGATGTCGGCGATGTCGGGAAGGAGATCGGCGAGCAGCGTGGCCTGCTCGACCCGGACCGGAGGCTGGTAGTTGAAGCCGGTGGCGATCACCGCCCGACCGAGATCGGCGGCACTCGACACCCGGAGCCGTTCGCCGTTGCAGCGGGCCCCACCTCCCAGGGTCGCCTCGAACCGTTCGTTGCGCACGACGTCGTGCACGACGCCGACCGAGTCGATCCCGTCGATCCGGGCGGCGATCGACACCGAGAAGCCGGGGAGGTCGCGGATGAAGTTCGTCGTGCCGTCGATCGGGTCGATCACCCACACCACGCCGGTCGTGGAGGGCTTGTCGGCCCCTTCTTCGCCGAGGAGCCCGTCGTCGGGACGGGCGGCGAGGAGACACTCGACGATGGTCCGCTCCGACCACCGATCGACGACGGTGACCATGTCGGTGGCGCTCGACTTGGTGTCGATCCCGAGCTCGGTTCGATCGGGGTCGGCGAGGGTCGCAGCGACGGCGTCGGCCGCGGCGTTGGCGAGGGCCAGGAGTTCGTCGAGCGGTGGCGTCACGAGGACTCGGTGCGTCGGGCGGCTTCGGTGGCCTCCCACTCGCTCATCGCCCGCAGGGTCAACACCGCGACGATCGCGACGCCCGCGGCGGCACCGATCGCAGAGGCGACACCGACGAGCCCGGCCACCGTGGTGCAGCCGTCGTCGCACTGGAGGTCCATGACGGCGTAGCCGATCAACCCGCCGCAGAAGCCAGCGATGACGATCGCGACGACCGCGAGGATGCGAGCGAGGAGGGGCGGTGCGGCGCTCTCGGCGCCTGCGCCCGACGAGGAACCGGCGGGGGAGGTCATCGTCGAGCAGTCTACCGACCGACGTTCACCGGGTCGGCCTCGGAGACCCCGTAGAGTTGGCGGCTCGTGCGTTGCCTGGTCGTTCTCCCCACCTTCGACGAAGCCGACAACATCGTCGAGGTGTTGGAACGGCTCCGCGCGGCCGTGCCCGACGCGTCGGTCCTCGTGGTCGACGATTCGAGCCCCGACGGTACGGCCGACCTCGTCGAGTCGGTGGCCGGTCGCCTCGGGCCGGTCTCGGTGATGCGGCGTCCCGCGAAGTCGGGACTCGGGTCGGCGTACCGCGACGGCTTCCGGCGGGGGTTGCAGGAGGGGTTCGACGTGCTCGTCGAGATGGACTCCGACCTGTCGCACGATCCCGCCGCCCTGCCGACCCTGCTAGCAGCCGTCGAGGGTGGCGCCGCGCTCGCACTCGGCAGTCGCTACATCCCCGGCGGATCGATCCCGGACTGGTCCTGGCATCGCCGGGCGCTCTCGCGTTGGGGAAACCGATATGCCGCGCTGGTCCTGGGCAACCGGCTGGCCGATGCGACCAGCGGCTATCGGGCCTATGCGGCCCCGGCGCTCGCCGAGATCGACTTCCACACGGTGCAGGCCGACGGCTACGGCTTCCAGATCGAGATGGCGTACCGGGTGCTGCGTACGGGCGGTCGGGTCGACGAGGTGCCGATCTCGTTCACCGACCGGATCCGGGGCGAGTCGAAGATGTCGGGTCGGATCATCGTCGAGGCCCTCGTCCTCGTGACGTGGTGGGGGATCCGCGACCGAGTGCTCAGGTTGCGTCGCTGATCGCCGATGGTTCGCCATGCGAACCGACACGGCCACGCTCGTCCCGCCGCGCCGGCTCGGCGCCCTCCTGCGCCAATCGCGGGTCGCGGCCGGCGTGTCGCTCGAGGCGCTGGCCGACCCGGCGCTGACCGTCGTCGACCTCGACGACATCGAACACGGCCGCCGCCTCGTCGACGACGAGCTGTTGCAGCATCTGGTCGGCCTCTACGGCGTCGAGGACGCCAACCTCTTGCCGAAGCGTTCTCAGCTGGTCATCGACCTCGACGAGGGTCGCGTCGCAATCGACGAGGCCGACGTCGACACCGGCGAACTGTCCGGTCCCGATGCGGTGTTGGCCCGCTACCTCGCCCTCGTCTACCACCTGCGCGAGCTGCCGCTGGGCACGGCGATCGCGTTGCGCGATCTGGATCTCGACGTGCTCAGCTCGGCCCTCGAGCTCGACACCGACGAGGTGACCCGTCGGTTGCAGAGCCTCATGGACGACGAGGACGCGATCGAGCGCGACCAGAAGCGCATTCGGCGACGCATGCTGCTGCCGCTGGTCGGTGTGGTCATCGCTGCGGTCTCCGGTGGCGCCCTCCTGTTGGTGGCGGAAGCCGACGAGGCCTCCGAACCCGCTCGGGGGTCGGCCCAGGCCGGCGGCTCCGACGCCCCGGCCACCGTGGCCGCGATCACCGACGCCGTCGTCACCGAGATCGGCCCCGGCGGCGCCGTGGTCGAGAATCCCGACGTGAACACCGACCTCGGCCTGCCCGCGGTCGAACGAGCCGGCGACTGAGCGACCGGGCCCGGTCCGGGTCCACCACCTGCCATGCTGAGGGCATGCGTCGATGGCACGTGGCCGGAGGACTCCTCGTCGATGATCGAGGGCTCCTGCTCGTCGCGAACCGGCGCCGAGGCGGCTCGATCGACTGGTCGCCGCCGGGTGGGGTCGTCGACCCCGGCGAGACGGCCCTCGACGCGCTCACACGCGAAGTGAACGAGGAGACCGGCCTCACGGTCGCCTCGTGGGACCGGGTCTGCTGGGAGGTCGAGGTCGACTTCGTCGACCTCGACATGCACCTGCGTGCCGAAGTGCACGTCGCAGCCGGGTTCAGCGGCGACCTCCATTTCGCCGACCCGGACGGCATCGTGCACGACGGCCGCTTCGTGGACGCCACCGCCGCCGAGCCGTTGCTGGCCGCCTCGCCTGCCTGGATCCGCGAACCGCTGGCCGCCTGGTTCTCGTCCACCGCCGGTCCGCCGGGCGCCTACCGCTACGCCGCCCACGGGCGGAACCCGGCGGAGATGCGTACCGAACGCCTCGACCCGTGACCGACCGACCCGGGTCGGCTGCGACCTTCAGCGGTCCACCGCCCGACGGCAGCCTCGGCTTCCTCCACGTCGACATGGACGCGTTCTTCGTCTCGGTCGAGTTGTTGCGTCATCCCGAGCTCCGTACCGAGCCGGTGGTCGTCGGCGGGACCGGAGATCGCGGGGTGGTGGCGGCCGCCAGCTATGTCGCCCGGTCCTACGGGATCCACTCGGCGATGCCGACGTCGCAAGCGCGGCGCCTCTGCCCCCACGCCGTGTTCCTCACCGGCGATCACGCCCACTACGGCGAGGTCAGCGAACGGGTGATGGCGATCCTGCGAGACGTGACGCCGTTCGTCGAGCCGCTCTCCCTCGACGAGGCCTTCCTCGATGTGCGCGGGGTGCTCCGGCAGCGGGGAGCGGTGGCGGCGCTCGCCGCCAGGATCCGCGACGACGTGTTCGCAGCGGAGCGTCTGACGTGCTCGATCGGCATCGCGACCAACAAGTTCATCGCCAAGCTCGCGACCGAGCGGGCGAAACCTCGTGCGAGCGAGACCGGCCCCGTGTTCGGCACCGGCGTGCACGCGGTCGAGGCCGGGGCCGAGCTCGACTTCCTCCACCCGATGCGCGTGCGCGACCTGTGGGGGGTCGGTCCGGCGACCGAAGCGAAGCTGTCGCGCATGGGGATCGAGACGGTGGGGGACCTGGCGCTGCAGCCGGTCGACCGGCTGGTGGGTTCGCTCGGCCCTGCCTCGGGCACCCATCTGCACCACCTCGCCAACGGCCGCGACGATCGGCCCGTCGTGGTCGACCAACGAGCCAAGTCGATCGGTCACGAGGAGACGTTCCCGCGCGATCTGACCGATCCCGGGGTGATCGGCCGCGAACTGGTCCGCATGGTCGATGCGGTCGCCTCTCGGCTGCACCGGTCGGGTGTCGTCGGGAAAACGATCACCGTGAAGGTCAAATACGGCGACTTTTCGTCGATCTCCAGATCATCGACACTCACCGAACCCACCGACCGCGCCAACATCGTGCGGACGACCGCCGAGGCGTTGCTGGCGAAGGTCGACGTCGACCCGGGGATCCGACTGCTCGGCGTGTCGGTGAGTCAGCTGAGCGAACCGGTCGCCCAGCAGCTGTCGTTCGACGACGCGGGTGCCCCGGGGCTCAACGAAGCCGACGATGTCGTCGAGGCGATCCGCGACCGATTCGGGGGCGATGCGATCGGCCCGGCCACGCTCGCGCGGCCCGGCCGATCCCTCGATCGGATGGAGCAGGGGCAACAACAGTGGGGCCCGAACGACCTGTGAAGTTCGCATCGCCCGCGTTGTTGAGGGGTGTGGGCTGTGCGAGACTGTGGAGAACGCCGCAAGCAAGGAGCGACCGTGCCGCTTTCTGAGGATGAGCAGCGCATTCTGAGCGAGATCGAGGATCACCTCTATGAGAGCGATCCCGAACTCGCCCGTGAGGTCAGTCAGACGACGATCTACACCCACGCGTTCCGGAACCTCAAGTGGGCGACCTTCACCTTCGTCGTCGGCGCGATCTTGATGATCGCCTTGCTCTCGACCTCGTTCCTGTTCTCCTTCATCGGCGTGCTCGTGATGCTCGGCAGCCTGCTGTGGTTCTTCGACAACGTCCAGAAGCTCGGTCGGGCCGGCCTGGAGCAGATGACGTCGGGCATGCGCGGTGCCGGAATCCGCGACGCGATGGGCGGCGCAGGGGCCAAGATGCGCGATCGCTTCAACCGGCCCGAGGACGAAGAGGCCTGATCCGTCCCCGGTCGGGTTCTCCGACCCACGGCGGTAGCCAGCGAACGGGCGTCGAAAACGACGGTCCCGGCGCGTGCGAGCGCCGCGATCGTTCCCCGGTGCGTGATCAGTTCTGGCTGATCGTTCGGGGATCGAGGGCATCGACCCACCGGCGGGTGACGCCCACCTGGTTGCGACACGTCTCGGTGATCTTCGTCGACGCCTTCTGCGCGGCGAGGGCGGGCGCCATCGCATCGGCGGGGTCCGCGTAGCGGATGATCGTGACGGCGTCGGCGAGGTCTTCGACGGGCCCGACCGGCACGGTCAGCCGATGCGCACGGTGGGCGAACTCCGACGGCGTCTCCGCCGGGTCGGCGACGACCCCGATGAGGCGCAGCGCGTCGGTGGCGTCGTCCCAGGCGAGTTCGGTCCGGGCGACCGGATCGCCGGCGATCCTCGCGATGCGGCGCCGCCGGAGGATCCAACGCAACGCCGGGACCGCCCCGACGATCGCTGCGACACCGCCGACGACGAGCAGCACCTGCAGAATCAGGCCGACGTCGATCCCACCGCCCTCGTCGGCTGCGGCGGTTCCACCGCCGGCGTCGGGGGCGGCGGCGTCGGGGAACTCCTCGGGAAGGTTGAAGTCGGGGCTGACCTCGCCCGGCCCGGTGGCCGGGGGAAGCGTGGTCGGCGTGATCGTGTTGCTGCCCTGTGCGGCCTCGTCGTTGAACCCGAACTGCTGGGGTCGGGCGAGACCCGCCATCTGGGTGTTCTGCGCCGGTGCCCGTCCCGGGGTCGGGTCGAGCACGATCCAGCCGACGCCGGCGAAGTAGACCTCGGGCCAGGCGTGGGCGTGGGTGCCGCGGACGACGAATTCCTGACGGGTCTCGTCCCACTCGCCCCAGGTGAAGCCGACCGCCACCCGAGCCGGGATGCCGATCGACCGGGCGAGCGCCGCGAAGGTCGAGGCGAACTGCTCGCAGTAGCCCTCGCGCACCAGGTAGAGGAAGTCCTCCATGCTCTCGACGTCGTGCTCCTGGGAGACGCTGAGGTTGTAGGTGAAGTTGTTCGGGTCGAGGAAGAACGACTGGAGCGCGAGCGCCCGCTCGTAGTCGGTGGTCGCCGATGCGGTCTGCTGTTCGGCGAGTTCGGTCAGCAGCGGGTTCCAGCAGCCGTCGGCACTGGTCTGTCCTTCGTCGCAGACCTCGGGCAAGGCGGTGAGTTCGGCGACGAAGTCCGCGTCGAGGCCCGCCGTCGCATCGGCGGGCAGCGCCGACGGTTCGTACACCGGCACCGCCGACTCGACGACGTAGGTGAAGCCTCCCGCCGCGTTGTTCTCCGACTCGCGCTCGATGACCAGCGCGCCCGTCTCCTGCTCGTACTCGAGGCCGATGCCCTGGGAGGAGATGATGTTGCTGGCCTCGTAGGCGATCGGGAGGTAGATGCCGCCGAGGCTGCGGGTGGTGATCTCCTGGCGGACCGTGCGCCGGGCGACCGACCCATCGAGGTCCGAGCCGACCGGCCCTCGCGCCTCGTCGAAGTTGCTCGACCGACGCCACTCGCCGCCGTCGAACTCGGTCAAGGCCATCTGGCGCCAGTAGTGGCGGTCGAGTTCCGGATCGTCGACCCGCACCGAGAACATCTCGAACTGGCTCTGCTCGACGAGGTTGGCGTTGATGTCGACCAGCGGGCTGGTGACGAACCGCGTCTGCGGGCCGTTGTCCCACTCGGCCGGGTCGAGCAGTTGTTCGCCGGCGTCGGGAAGCGCCGGGCCGGCGATCGCGCCGACGATCAGCGCGAGCGTGGTGCCGGCCGCACCGACCCGCACCGTCGAGGAGAGTCCGGCCGATGCGCCTGACGCGATCCAGACGTCGTCGCGCACCTGGCGGGCGATCCGCATGCTCAGCATTACCACGCCGACCGCCCCGGCGAACAGCGCCGCATGGAACACCGGCCGGTCGCCGGTGCCGAGCAGGACGGTGAAGACGAACAGGATCGTTGCGGGGACGACGGTCTCCAGCGAGCTGCGGAGCCGGAAGGCCGCCCAATCGGCGAGCGCCGCGACCCACCACAGGGCGATGCCGGCCGCGACGATGAAGCCCCGCAGCGGCTCGACCGGCGCCTGCTGGACCTCGAAGGCGCTCCAGGCGAACTCGATGTCGGCGCGGAGCAGATCGAGGGTCTCGCGGGTGGGCACGATCGAGCCCGCGGTCTCGGGGAACAACACCACGTTGCCGACGACGAGGATCCCGGCGAGCGAGACGAGCGCCGACACACCGATCCCGAACCCGGTGCGGCGGACGACGATCGCGAGCAGGTGGGAGGCGAAGGCCAGGACCAGGAGGTCCGACCGGTAGCTCTGGTCGATGAACAGCCGTTCGAGACCGAAGACCACGACGACGGTCAACACCACGACGGCGAACTCGGTCAGGAACTCACTCGCTCGGCGCAGATGCATCACGACCCCACGGTGTTGGAAACCCGGCCGAGGCGCCAGGTGTCGGCCAGTTGGTCCGGACCGGTGAGATGGATCCACTCACCGGTGGTCATCGCCTCGCCGGCGTCGGGGCTCCAGCCCTCGACGTCGACGGTCACAACGATCGCCGCCCGCAGGCGAACAGCGAACCGGCGACGGGCCGCTGCGTCGGTGACCAAACGCGGGTCGGCCGACACGGCGACGACGGTGCCGGACCCGACGGGGACCGACGGATGGATGTTCTCATCGCCCCCTTCGAGCAGCGCCAGGAACTCCAGCAGCGAGTCGAGCTGGGACGTGCCGCTGACGAGCGGGGTCGAGCGGCCATCGGTCGTCTCGATGCGGGTGGCGTCGCCGGCGTGCAGCACCGACGATGCGATCGAGCCGGCGATCGAGGTGGTGCGGTCGAGCGACGCCACGGTGTCCCCGGGCGGTCGGGTGTCGATCACGACCGACAGCCGACCGTGGCGGGGTGGCCGGAACTGTCGGACCTGGAGTTCGTCGTGACGAGCCGAGGAGGGCCAGTGGATCTTGCGCAGGTCGTCGCCGGGCACGTACTCCCGCAGACCGTCGAACTCCTCGTCGCTCAGCCCGAGCGACTGGCGCAGCTCTTCGCCGAGCAGTGGGTCGTCGCCGGCGGGTACCCGCACCGCCGGGAGCGCTTCGATCGGGGGGTGGACGACCAGTCGGACACGCGTGTCGAGTCGGTGGCGTCGTCGGGCCAGCCCGAGGCCGTCGGTGTCGGTGATCTCGATCGGACCGAGGTCGAGGACGCCGCGGCGAGAGGTCGGGAGGCGATACGCACCGTGCACGCTGCCGCCATCGCCGGCGATCGGCGCGATCGCCAGATTGACGCCGCGGGTGCCGGTGACCGCATCGTGCAGCCGCAGGACCGGGGAGCGGCCGCGGGCCCGGTTGACGATCTCGAGGTCGACCCGGGCCGGTTCGCCCGCCGGTACCTGGGGCGGGGTGAGGGTGCGGGCAACCGCGACCCGGCTGGGCCGCACCTGGCGCAACAGCACGGCGATCGCCGCAGCGGCGATCGCTGCGACGCCGACCACCAGGAATTCGATGGCGCCGAACAGGCGTCCGGCGGCGAGGAAGGCGACACCGCCGACCAGAACCCCCCAGCCGGCGCGGGTCGGCATGTCAGCCGTTGCCCGGACGCGGGACCGGCACGCCGTCGACGATCTCCCCGACGACGTCGACGGGACGGGTGCCGCGCATGCGGCCCTCGGGGGTGACGAGGAGGCGGTGGGGGATGACGTAGCGGGCGAGGCGCTTCACGTCGTCGGGGGGTGGCGTAGGCCCGGTTCTCCGCGGCCGCATGGGCCCGCACGACCCGTTGGAGTGCGACGACGCCGCGAGGGGAGAGGCCGAGGGCGAGCGACGGATGCCGACGGGTGGCGTCGGCGAGATCGAGCAGATAACTCTGCAGCGCCGGCGCCAGATAGACCTGCTCGAGCGACGCCGACATCTCCGAGACCTGGGCGGCGGTCAACACGGCGGGGAGGTGGTCGGCGGGCTCGGAGTTGTCGCCGCGCGACTGGAGGATCTCGAGCTCGGCGTCCCGATCGGGGTAGCCGATGTCGAGCCGCATCAGGAATCGGTCGAGCTGTGCTTCGGGGAGGGCGTAGGTGCCCTCGTGCTCGATCGGGTTCTGGGTGGCGATCACCATGAACGGCGAGGCGAGCCGGTGGGTGATGCCGTCGGCGGTGACCTGACGTTCGGCCATCGCCTCCAGGAGGGCCGACTGGGTCTTGGGCGACGCCCGGTTGATCTCGTCGGCCAGCAACACATTGCTGAACACCGGGCCGGGCCGGAACTCGAACGCATCGCTCGAGCGGTTCCAGACGCTCACGCCGGTGACGTCGGTGGGGAGGAGGTCGGGGGTGAACTGCACTCGCCCGAAGCGCCCGTCGACGCTGTGGGCGAACGCCTTGGCGATGCTGGTCTTGCCGACCCCGGGCACGTCCTCGACGAGCACGTGCCCGTCGGCGATCATCGCCAGCGCCATCAGGTGGATGACGGTCGACTTGCCCTTGATCGCTCGACCCACGTTGCCGGTCAGCGCCGCGAAGTTCTCCGCGAACCCCGCACTGGCACCATGGCTCCCGTTGGCCGCCTCCTGGGTCGCCGGTTGATCCGTTGTCGCCACGTATGCCTCCACCAGTGTGTTGCAACCGCAGAGCGTAGAGCGTTCGTCGCCCGTGTGGTGATCGGGCCGCGATCGGTGAGGTGGACCGGCGGAACCGTAGGGTGATCGCATGCAGCGGGTCCTCGCGATCGACATCGGCGGCACGAAGTTGGAGGTCGGGGTGGTCGACGTCGACCACGGCGTCGTCGAACGCCGACGGGCGCCGAGCACCGAGGTCGCGGACGCGGAGGCGCTGTTCGCCCGCCTGACCGGACTGATCGACGAGGTGGTCGCGACGGGCGCCGCCGACGGGGTCACCGTCTGCGGCATCGGTTGCGGCGGACCCATGCGTCCGGAGGGTGAGGCGGTGTCGCCGCTCAACATCACCGTGTGGCGCGACTTCCCGTTGCGGGCACGCGTCGCCGACCACACCGAGATGACGGTCTTCGTCGACAACGACGCAAAGGCGCTGGCGCTGGCCGAGGCCTGGAAGGGTCGAGCCCGCGGGGTGCGCAACTTCGTGGGGATGGTCGTGTCGACCGGTGTCGGCGGCGGGATCGTGCTCGATGGTCGTCTGCTCGACGGCGAGTCGGGCAATGCAGGGCACATCGGTCACGTCGTCGTCGAGCCGGAGGGGACCGAGACCCCGGGCCACATCCGCGGCGTGCTCGAGGGTGAGGCGAGCGGAACGGCGATCGCCTTCCGGACCGGCGCGCCGGCTGCAGAGGCCGATGCCGCCGAGCGAGATCGGGTGGCGACCATGGTCGGTCGAGCGGTCGGGTCGGTCGCGAACCTGCTGGATCTGCGACTCGCGGTGGTGGCCGGGTCGGTGGCCCTCGGCTATGGCGATGCGTTCTTCGCGACCGCGCAGGCCGAGATCGACCGGGTCGCTGCGCTCCAACACTCCCGCGGCACCACCATCGTTCCCGCCGAGCTCGGCGCCGACGGACCGCTCATCGGTGCGGGTGCGGTCGGGCTCCGCGGCGTCGGTCATGATGTGGGCGTCGCATGAGTCCGTTTCGCACCGCCCTCGCCGCCGTCGCCGTGCTGCTGCCCCGGCCGTGGCTGTGGGCGACCGCCCTGCGCCAGGCCGCCCGGTTCGCCCCGGATGGTTGGTGGCGCCGACCCCCGTTCCTGCCGGTGCCGGACCCGGCGCTGCTCGAATTCCGCGGCACCACCCAGTACGGCGATCCCAACCATCCCGCCGACGCCGACGATCTGGTGGCCTGGCTCGAGTGGTGTCGGGCCGAACACCGACGCGGGTGATCGCCCGCCGATGAGCACCGGACGCTTCACCGTCGTGCGCCGTCGCGACGATGCGGCGACATTGCACGGATTCGAGCCGCCCGATGCGTCCGTCGCCACCGTGGTGGTCGCGGACGCGACGGGCCCCGCGCTCGTCCTCGGCAGCACGCAACCCGACACCGATGCCGATCCCGCACGGGCGAAGGCGGGCGGGTACGAGATCGTGCGTCGTCGCAGCGGGGGCGGGTCGGTCTGGCTGGCCCCGGGCTCACAGGTCTGGGTCGACGTCTGGATCCCGGCGGGGGATCCGCTCTGGGACGACGACGTCGCACGCGCTGCGGTGCCGATCGGCGAGGCATGGCGAACGGCCTTGGTCGACCTCGGCTTCGGCGACGACCTGCGGGTGCACACCGGCGGGGTGGAGCAACGGCCGTGGTCGGCGCTGGTGTGCTTCGCCGGCCTCGGCCCCGGCGAGGTGCTCGACGGGCAGGGTCGCAAGTGGGTCGGGGTCAGCCAGCGGAGGACCCGGGACTGGATCCGGCTCCAGACGATGGTGCATCGGGTCTGGGACCCGGTCGCCGCCACCGACGGCCTGCGCCGAGCGCCCGACGAGGCCCTTCGGGGCGCCGTGGGCGCGATCGGCGATGCCGATCCGATCCCCGGGCTGATCGCCGCCCTCGGCTGATCGCGGCCGCATGGCCGGCCCTCGTGGAGGGCCGGTGGCGTCGTCGCGCCCCGGAACGCGTCCGAGTGGGGCGTGATCGCGCCGAACGTGCGTTCGTTCGCGCGCTGCGTGGAGGAATTGCTTGCCAGATGGAGGGTAGGGGAGTAATGTGGAGGACTATGGAGGGGCAGGGGGATCAAAGGGGAGCCGAGGAGCTCGCTGGAGATGCCGTGTTCCGCCAGGACGTGAACGACCAGGCGAACGACGAGAAGGGAGGAACCGCCGATGGCCCGCTTCGTGGGGAACTTCGAGCACACGCTCGACGACAAGGGGCGGTTGATCCTTCCCTCGGCGTTTCGCCCGAAGCTGGCGGAGGGGGCGTTCATCACCCCGCTCGACCACTGTCTGGCGATCCTGCCGGCCGAGGAGTTCGACCGGATGGCGGATCGCCTCGAGGCGCAGGTCGCCCGGGGGGAAGTCGACGTCAACGCCCTGCGGCACTTCGCCAGCCAGGCCGACGAGGTCACGCCGGACTCCCAGGGACGCGTCCGGTTGCTGCCGCATCTGCGGGAGCTGGGCGGCCTCGACCGCAACGTCATCGTCACCGGCGCCCTACGCCGCATCGAGCTCTGGGACCCGCAGCGGTGGAACGACCTCGGCACGGCGGGTGCGGAGTCACTGACCTCCGCGATCGAACGCGGCCACGGACTTGGCCCCCAGAAGACCGACTGAACGAACTCCACGATCCCCCCGACCACCACTGACGGCGAGAAAGGAACCGGCTCCGAGAACCACCGACGCGAACATCTGCAGTCTTCCGATCGACAAATGGAAGACCCGTACTCCGCCCGCTTGCCATTAGGACGACCGGGGAGACATCCCGGCGTGCGCTGCCGATCGGGAGACTGCAGATGGGCGATGTCGGTTCATCCGGCCATCCACCATGACCGAGCGCGGCGACACTCCTACGGCGGGACGCGACCGAGAACCCTCGTTCGACCACGCCCCGGTGATGCTCGACGAGATCGTCGACACGCTCGCCCAGGTCCCCGACGGGATCGTCGTCGACGCCACCCTGGGTGGCGCCGGCCACGCCTCCGCACTCCTCGCCGCCAACGACGGCCTCTCGATCCTCGGTCTCGACCGGGACGAGACGGCACTCGAGGCCGCCGGCGCCCGGCTCGCTCCCCATGGTGACCGGGTGGCCCTTCGCCACACCCGATTCGACGGTCTGGCCGCCGCCGTGCACTCGCTCGGCGCCCAGCACGTGTCGGGAGCCCTGTTCGACCTCGGGGTGAGCTCCCCCCAGCTCGACCGAGCCGAACGAGGCTTCAGCTTTCGCAACGACGGCCCGCTCGACATGCGGATGGATCGCAGTCAGGGCCGCACCGCCGCCGACCTCGTGAACACGACCGATGAACGCACCCTTGTCGGGCTCCTCCAGCGCAATGGCGACGAGCGCCACGCACGACGGATCGCCCGGGCGATCGTGGCCGCCCGGCCGCTGCACACCACCGCAGAACTCGCCGACGTCGTTCGCGACGCGGTCCCCGCAGCGGCCCGACGAGGCACCGGCCACCCGGCCCGCAAGACCTTCCAGGCGATCCGCATCGAGATCAACGACGAGCTCGTGATCCTCGAGGATGCACTCCGCCAGGCGCTCGACCTGCTCGCGCCCGAAGGACGCTGCGCCGTGCTCGCCTATCACTCCGGTGAGGACCGGATCGTCAAGAACCTCTTCCGCGACGAGGCGGGGGAGGGCCCCCGCCCGCGCCCCGATCTGCCGCCGCCGCCCGGCTCCGAGCCGACGGTGCGTCTGCTGTGGCGCGGCGCCCGTCGGCCCGGTGACGCCGAGGTCGAGCGCAACCCCCGCGCCGAGGCGGCCCGGTATCGCGCCGTCGAGAAGCTGAAGGCGGTCGCCTGATGGCCGCGCCGACCACCTCGACCGCGCGCCGACAGCCGGCGGCTCGTCCCGCACGGCAGGCGCAGCCCCGTCGCGCCGACCTGCGCGTCGTCCGTCCCGACCGCCGCGTCATCGTCGTCGGTGCGCTCGGCACCGCGGTGATCATCACGTTCTTCGGGGTGCTCTTCGCGATCGCCGGCCTTCACGCCGTCCTGGTGCAGACCCAGGCGCAGATCGACGCCCAGCGCGCCGCCAACGCCGAGGTGCAGGAGCAGCTCGACGACGTCGTCGCCCAGCTCGCCTGGATCGACACGCCCGAGGGCCTCGAGCACTGGGCGCGCACGTCCGGCCTGATCGAAGCACCCGAGGTCATCAGCCTCGCCCCGCTGCCGGTGGGTGCGCTGCCGGCGCCCGGGGCCGCCGACCCCTTCGGGCCCGCAGCGGCCGAGGTGGCAGAGTGACGACCAGCGCTCGTCGCCCCGCCTCTGCCCGCTCTGGTTCCCGTCGCTCCGGCTCTGCCCGCTCTGGTTCGCGTCGCTCCGGTTCCTCGCATGCACGAACCGGCGTCGGTCGTCGCCCCGGCCGTGGTCGCGCCGGCTCGGCCGCGGTCTGCCCGAAGCGCATGCGAACGATGGCGGCGCTGTTCGTCGTCGTCATGGGCGGCTTCATGTACCGGCTCGCCGACCTGCAGCTCACCCCGGACCCGGCGTACGCCGAGCCGCTGAGCGACACCTTGCGCGAGACCGATCTCGAAGCTCGTCGCGGTTCACTCGTCGACCGTCAGGGTCGCCCGCTGGCGATGTCGCTCCCGAGCGCGACGGTCGTCGCCGACCCCCGACTCGTGCCCGCCGACCAGATCCCGTGGATGGTCGGTGAGCTCGCTCAACGGCTCGACACCGACCCGACCGTGCTGGCATCGCGGCTCGCCAGCGACAAGCACTTCGTGTACCTCGACCGTCAGGTCGATCTCGAGGTCGGCGACGAACTCATGGCGCTCGACCTGCCGGGCGTGTACCTGCTCGAAGAGCCCCGGCGCCAACACCCCAACGGCGACTGCACCGGGATGGCGCTGCTGGGCCGGGTCGACATCGATCAGCAGGGCATCAGCGGTCTCGAGAAGCTCTACGACGAACGGCTGACCGGCACCGACGGCACGCGGGCGGTCGAGGTCAGCGGGTTCGACGGGCGGGCGACGATCGTGGGCGGTGAGCAGATCATCGATCCCGCGATCCCCGGCGACGAGCTCGAGCTGTCGTTGCACCGCGACGTGCAGTTCAAGACCCAGGAGCTGATCGAGCAGGCCGTCGTCCAGCACCAGGCCGACCTCGGGATCGCGCTCGTGATGATCCCGTCGACTGGCGAGATCGTCGCCGCCGTCGGCGCCGTGCGCGACGACGAGACCGGCGCGGTGGGCTGCACGACCAACAACCTGCCGTTCACCCACATCTACGAGCCCGGCTCCACGATGAAGACGATCACGATGGCGTCGGTGTTCGACGCCGGCCTCGGCACACCGCACGAGCGGATGGAACTCGAGCCGGTGCGCCAGTACACCCTCGACGACGGGGTCCAGTTCCTCGTCCAGGACGACCACTTCGCCCACACCCAGGACACGTACTCGCCGACCGAGATCCTGACGCGGTCCTCCAACGTCGGTACGACCTATCTCGCGGAGCGGCTGACCCCCGTCGAGATGCACGCCGCACTCGCCGACTTCGGCTTCGGCGAGCGCACAGGCATGAACTTCCCCGGCGAGAGCGCCGGCATCGTGCAGGACCTGCGGTTGTCGTCGGTCGCCCTCCCGACCACGAGCTACGGCCAGGGTGTCGCCGTGACCCCGATCCAGATGCTCCAGGCGTACAACACCATCGCCAACGGCGGCGTCGCCGTCGACCCCGTGCTGGTGACCGACGAGATCGGTTCGACCGAGCCCCGTCGGGTCATCAGCGACACGACCGCCCAGCAGGTCATGACGATGATGCGCGAGGTCGTCGAGAACGAGAACGGCACC
This sequence comes from Actinomycetota bacterium, assembly GCA_039193795.1. Classification (GTDB taxonomy): domain Bacteria; phylum Actinomycetota; class Acidimicrobiia; order Acidimicrobiales; family Aldehydirespiratoraceae; genus UBA11606. Next base: position 21,396 of record JBCCWI010000037.1, read on the forward strand.
GGCAACCGGGCCGCCGTTCCGGGGTTCGACGTGGTCGGCAAGACCGGCACCGCCTGGCAGCCGTGTGGCGAGAACGGCGTGGGCTACGAGTGCGCCGACGAGCGCGAGCGTCACTACACGCCAAGCTTCGCAGGCATCGTCTCCAACGACGTGGGCCCGCAGTTCTCGGTCCTGGTCATGCTCGACAACCCGCTCGGCGAGCACTACGGCGGCGGATCGGTCGCTGCGCCGGTGTTCGCCGAGATCGCGGCCTACACCGCCCGCCAGCTCCGCATCCCGGCATCCACCGCCGGGGTGACGACCACCGCCATCCGCGCCGAGGCGGCGATCTCGGTCCCCGTCGCGCCGGCCGAGGAATCGGTGGACGGTTGACGTGCGGATCGATGAGCTGACGGCCGCGCTCCCGCAGGTCCTCGGAGCCGATGTCTCACCGGCGCGGGTCACCGACGTGGAGCACGACTCTCGAGCCGTCGGCGACGGCGCGCTGTTCGCGTGCGTGCCCGGGACCGTGCACGATGGCCACGACCACGCACCGGCCGCGGTGAACGCCGGCGCGGTCGCACTGCTGGTCGAGCGCCGCCTCGATCTCCCGGTGCCGCAGATCCTCGTCGAGGACGTGCGTCAGGCCCTCGGCCCCGCGGCCGCCGCCGTCTATGGCCACCCGTCGACGGCGATCCCGGTCATCGGGGTGACCGGCACGAACGGCAAGACCACGACCGTGCGCCTGATCGGCGATCTGCTGGCTGCGCTCGGGCGTCGGGCGACCGAGATCGGCACGCTCACCGGAGAGCGCACGACCCCCGAAGCCCCCGAGCTGCAGCGCCGCTTCGCGGCCGCCCGGGCCGACGGCGTCGATGCGATCGCGATGGAGGTGTCCAGTCATGCGCTCCACCAGCACCGGGTCGACGGCACCCGGTTCCGCGTGGCGGTCTTCACCAACCTCGGGGTCGATCACCTCGACTACCACGGCGATCTCGAGTCCTACGAGGCGGCCAAGACCCGGCTCTTCACCCCCGAGCTCAGCGACCGCGCGATCGTGTCGACCGACACCGCCGCGGGAGCCCGGATCGCCGCGTCGGCCGGCATCCCGATCGTTCCGGTCGACACGACCGCTCGCGAAGCGGCGATGACGGGCCCGGCCGGGAGCCGGTTCCGGTGGCGCGGCCACGAGGTCGAACTCCCCCTCGCCGGCCCGTTCAACGTCACCAACGCGGTCCTCGCCGCCGAGTCCGTCCTCGCGATCGGCTTCACCGAGCCGGAGGTCGCCGCCGCGCTCGAGCGGGTCCGGGGGGTCCCGGGTCGGTTCGAGACCGTCGACGAGGGCCAGGCCTTCACCGTCGTCGTCGACTACGCCCACACCCCCGATGGGCTCGAGGCGGTGCTGTCGGCGGCGCGCGAGATCACCGCTCGGTCGTTGACCGTCGTCTTCGGCGCCGGTGGCGATCGCGATCGCGAGAAGCGACCGCGGATGGGTGAGGTCAGCCGGCGACTCGCGGATCGGGTCGTCGTCACCAGCGACAACCCCCGGGGTGAAGCCCCGGACTCCATCATCTCGGGCATCGTGTCGGGCATGGACGGGACCCCTGAGCTCATCGAACCCGATCGCCGCCGTGCGATCCGCCATGCCATCGCCGGTGCCCGCGAAGGTGATGTGGTGCTGATCGCCGGCAAGGGCCACGAAACCACGCAGACCATCGCCGACGAGGTGTTCGACTTCGACGATCGTGTGGTCGCTCGCGAGGAGCTCCGCCGCCTGGGAGGACACACGACATGATCCGATTGCTTTTCGCCGGTGCGATCTCCATGACCGTGTCGTTGTTCGGCACCAAGGCGCTGATCAACTGGCTGACCGCTCGCAAGATCGGTCAGCCGATCCGCGACGACGGGCCCCAGGGCCACCACGTCAAGGCCGGCACGCCGACCATGGGCGGGCTCGCGATCGTGACCGGCGCCGTGAGCGGGTACGTGGTCTCCGACCTGGTCGGCGCCGTCTACACCCGCACCGGCATCTTCGTCATGTTGGCGATCATCGGCGGTGGTGCGGTCGGGCTGATGGACGACGCGATCAAGGTGGTCGCCGCCCGCAACCTCGGCCTCAACAAGCGCGCCAAGATGCTCGGCCTCCTGATCGTCGGACTCGGGTTCGCCTTCCTCGTCACGCAGTACACCAACGTGCCGACGACTCTCGCCTTCACACGGTTCGACAGCCCCGGCTGGGAGCTCGGCCGCATCGGCTGGATGCTGTGGGCTCTGCTGCTGATCGCGGCGACGACCAATGCGGTCAACCTCACCGACGGGCTGGACGGGCTGGCGGGCGGCGCCGGTGCGTTCGGGTTCGCCGCCTTCACGGTCATCTGTTTCTGGCAGTTCCGTCACGCCGACGTCTACAACAACCCCCACGCCCTCGATCTCGCCGTGATCGCCACCGCCATGATCGGAGGCATCATCGGGTTCCTGTGGTGGAACGCGGCGCCCGCCCAGATCTTCATGGGCGACACCGGAGCTCTCGCGATCGGCAGTGGTCTCGCCGCGCTCGCGCTCGTCACCGGCACCCACCTGCTCCTGCCGATCATCGGTGGACTCTTCGTCATGGAGACGGTGTCGGTGATCCTGCAGATCTTCGTGTTCCGGCGCTTCAACGGGAAGCGCCTGTTCCGCATGGCGCCGATCCATCACCACTTCGAACTCGCGGGCTGGCCCGAGACCACCGTCATCGTTCGGCTCTGGATCATGTCGGGGCTGTGCACCGGTGTCGGCCTCGGCCTCTTCTACGCCGACGCGATCAACCAGGGGATCGCCGCCTGATGGAGGACTCGGCGCTCGACGCGCTGCTGTCGCAGCCGGCCTCGGCCCTGTTGGTCGGGTTCGGCGTCGCGAACCGCGCCGTTGCCGCGGCGTTGGTCCGGCGCGGTCATGCGGTCGTCGCCGTCGACGACCACGCGAGCGACGATGTTCGCCGCGCCGCTGTCGACCTCGGCATCGAGCTGATCGCGCAGCCGCCCGACATCGACGCGCTCGTCGCCGCTGTCGACCTCGTCGTGCCGACACCGGGGTTGCCGGAGTGGCACGACGTGTTCGCAGCCGCCGACGGCCGTGGTGTGCCGATCGCGTCCGAGTTCGACCTCGCCGCGGTCTGGGACGACCGTCCGGTCGTCGCCATCACCGGGACCAACGGCAAGACCACATCGGTCGAGCTCGCCGTCGCCGCGCTCAGCGCGGGTGGCCGCACCGCGGTGGCGGCGGGGAACACCGACATCCCGCTCGTCACCGCCATCGACGATCGGTCCATCGACGTCTTCGTCGTGGAGGCGTCGTCGTTCCGACTCGCACGCGCCAGCCGCTTCCGCCCCCAGGTCGGTACCTGGCTCAACTTCGCCCCCGACCACCTCGACGTGCACCACGATCTCGCCAGCTACGAGGCCGCCAAGGCGCGGGTCTTCGAGCTGGTGGCGCCCGGCGGCACGGTGGTCGCCAACGCCGCCGATCCCGTCGTCATGCGCAACGTCTCGACCCACGCCACCTGTGTGACGTTCGGCGCCGGTGGCGACTATCGCCTCGAGGGTGACGAGCTCGTCGGGCCCGACGGTGCCTTCGCCACCGCCGGCGATCTCTGGCGCGATCTGCCCCACGACATCGAGGACACACTCGCGGTGGCCGCCTCGCTCGCCGCGATCGGGCTCCCGCCCGCGACCGTCGGCCGTGCCGCCGCCGCGTTCACCGGCCTGGCGCACCGGATCTCGCCGGTGGGCGAGATCGATGGTCAGACCTACTTCGACGACTCCAAGGCCACCAGCCCGCACGCGACGATCTCCGCCGTGCGCGGGTTCGACCGCGTCGTGCTCATCGCCGGGGGCCGCAACAAGGGACTCGATCTCTCCGAGATGGCCGAGATCGCACCACGCCTCGAGGGCGTGGTCGCGATCGGCGACGCCACAACGGAGGTTCAGGCCGCCTTCGGCGAACGCGTGCCGGTGGTGGCCGCGGGTGACATGGACGCCGCCGTCGCCGCGGCCCGGACGCTGTCGGCCGGCAGGGTCCCCGTCTTGCTCTCCCCGGGCTGTGCATCCTTTGACTGGTATCGGAGCTACGGCGAGCGCGGCGATGACTTCGCGCGAGCGGTGGCGCAGGTGGAGGGGCAGGCATGACCGCGACGCATCGACGCCAGAAGCAGGCACAGCGGTCCGCTGCCCGCCGCCGCCATCCGACCGGCCGGGTCCAACCCGACGGGCGCGGTCCTCGGCGTCCCGTCGGCCGCCGCACATCGGTCTTCCTCACACTGTTCGCGGTGACGATGATCCTCACCGCACTCGGTGCGGTGATGGTGCTGTCCGCGAGTGCGGCGCCATCGATCTCGGAGACCTCCAGCGCGTGGAGTCTGTTCCGGCGCCAGCTGATGTGGATCGGCATGGGCACCGTCGCCATGTTCATCACCATGCGGGTCGACTACCACCGGTGGCGGATCCTGGCGGTGCCCTCGCTCGTCGGGTCGGTGCTGTTGCTGATCCTCGTCGTCACGCCCGGCGTCGGCGTGACGATCAACGGCTCGACCCGCTGGTTGGGGTTCGGCGGCATCACCGTCCAGCCGTCGGAGTTCGTCAAGCTCGCCCTCGTCCTCTTCGTGGCCGATCTGCTCGCACGGCCGGGCCGCCCGATCGACAACACCGCCATCACCGTCCGGCCGATCACCGTCGTGACCGGCGTGGTCGTGGTGCTGCTCGCGCTCCAGCCCCACCTCGGCGCGATCCTCGTCGCCGGTGCACTCGTGTTCGCGATGATGTTCCTGGCCGGCGCCAAGCTCGGCCCGCTCGCCATGGTCGGCTTCGGCGGCACCGCCGTCGCCGGGGCGATGGTGCTCTACGAACCGTTCCGCCGTGCCCGGGTGTTGTCGTTCCTCGACCCCGGAGCGGACCCGACCGGCATCGGCTACCAGTCGCTCCAGGCGCTCCACGCGATCACCTCCGGTGGGTGGAGCGGCGTCGGACTCGGCGCCAGCTACGCCAAGTGGGGGTTCCTTCCCTACGCCCACAGCGACTTCATCTTCGCCATCATCGCCGAGGAGCTCGGGCTGATCGGCGCAGCGACCACCCTCGCGTTGTTCGTCGCGCTCGGCGTGGCCGGCATGAAGGCCGCCTACCGGGCACCCGACCGCTTCGGGATGCTGCTCGCGGTCGGCATCACCACCTGGATCACCGTGCAGGCCGTGCTCAACCTCGGCGCGGTCATGGCCGTGCTGCCCATCACCGGCGTGACCCTGCCGTTCCTGTCGCTCGGCGGTTCCTCGGTGGTCATCACCCTCACGTCGATGGGCATCTTGATGAACGTCGCCCGCCAGGGGCGGTGACATGGCCGACACCTACGCCGTCGTCGCGGGTGGAGGCACCGCCGGGCACGTCATCCCCGGCCTGGCGATCGCCGAGGAACTGGTGCGCACCGGTGTGCCCCGAGAGCACGTGCACTATGTCGGCTCCGCCCGCGGGATCGAGACCCGCCTGGTTCCCGAGGCCGGCTTTCCGCTCACCGTCTTGCCCGGTCGGGGCATCCAACGCCGACTGACCCTCGAGAACCTCCGGTCCGTCTTCGGTCTGCTCCGAGCGATCGTCACCGGGGTCACCCTGGTGCGCCGCCTGCGTCCGGCCGTCGTCGTCGGGCTCGGGGGCTATGCGTCGGTGCCGTGTGTGATCGGAGCCGTGCTGTGGCGGGTCCCGATCGTCGTCGCCGAACAGAATGCGGTCCCGGGTGTGGCCAACCGGCTCGCCGGACGGTTCGCGAAGGCCTGTGCCGTGTCCTTCGACCCCACCGACCTGCCCCGGGCGACGTGGACGGGCAACCCGGTGCGCCCCGAGGTGGTGGCCCTCGCCGAGCACGACCCCGCACGGCGGCGCGCCGCCCGCGACCGGCTCGCCGTCCCCGAGGATCGAACACTGCTGGCCGTCTTCGGCGGCTCGCTCGGCGCCCGTCGCATCAACGAGGCGACCGCGGACGCCGCGTCGCGCTGGGTCGACCGCGACGACCTCGCGATCCATCACGTCAGCGGCAGCCGCGAACACGCGGACACCGCCGCCCGCACCGTGGTGCCCGACGACGCCGAACTCGCGCATCGCCTCGTGGAATACGAGGACGACATGCCGAGCGTCTACGCCGCCGCGGATCTCGTCGTGTGCCGGGCGGGTGCGTCGTCGGTCGCAGAGTTGGCGGTCGCCGGGCTCCCTGCGGTGGTCGTGCCGCTGCCGTGGGCCACCGGCGACCATCAGACCGCCAATGCTCGTGCCCTGGTCGACGCCGGTGCTGCCGTCCTCGTCCCCGATGCCGAGCTCGACGCCGACCGCCTCGTCGCCGAGGTCGGTCGGCTGCTCGACGATCCCGACCGACGAGCCGAGATGGCGGCGGCCGCCGGCCGATTCGCCCGACCCGACGCCGCGGCGGCGGTGGTCGAACTCGTGCTCGCCCACGCCCGCCGGCCCCCACCCGACACCACCCGATGATCCCCGACCTCTCCACCCCCCGTTCGATCCACGTGATCGGTGCAGCCGGCTCCGGTATGCGACCGATCACCGACGTGCTCGTCCGGATGGGCCACACCGTCACCGGCTCGGACCTCGACGAGGGCCCGACGGTCGAGCAGCTCCGCGCCGACGGCGTCGAGATGCACATCGGCCACGACCCGGCGAACCTCGGCTCGGCCGAGTTCGTCGTGATCAGCACCGCGATCCCCGACGACAACATCGAGGTGCACGCCGCCGGTGAACGCGGGATTCCGGTCCTGCGTCGCCGCAGCATCCTCCCCGCGATCGCCGCCGAACGGCGATCGATCGTCGTCGCGGGAACCCACGGCAAGACCACGACCAGTTCGATGCTCGCGACCGCGATGCGCGAGAGCGGCCTCGAACCGTCCTTCATCATCGGGGGCGTCGTGAAGGACGTCGGCGCCGGCGCGGTCTGGACCGACGGCGAGTGGTTCGTCGTCGAGGGCGACGAGTCCGACCGGACCTTCCTGTCGCTCGGTGCGGAGATCGCGGTGATCACCAACGTCGAACCCGATCACCTCGAGACCTACGACAACGACCCCGACCAGCTGATGGCGGCGTTCGTCGAGTTCGCCAGCGGGGCGACGACCCGGATCTACTGCGCGGACGACTCCGGCGCGATGGCGATCCACGCGGCGGCCCCCGGATCGACCTACGGCACCGCCGATGACGCCGACTACCGGATGGTCGACCTCGAACACGGCTCGGCGTCGGTCGCCTTCACCCTGCGACACGACGACGCCGACCTCGCCCGAGTCGTGCTGCCGACCTCGGGGATGCACAACGCCCGCAACGCCGCCGGTGCGTTGGTCGCCGCGATCGCGGCAGGCGCGGCCCCCGAGGCCGCTGCGGCCGCCCTGGCCGGATTCGCCGGGGTCGCCCGCCGGTTCGACTTCCGGGGTGAGGCCGCCGGCGTTCGGTTCGTCGACGACTACGCCCATCACCCGACCGAGGTCGAGGCAACGCTGGCCGCGGCGGTCGCCGGTGGCTGGCCGCGCATCGTGTGCGTCTTCGAGCCGCTGCGCTACAGCCGCACCGAGTTGATGTCCCGAGCGTTCGCCGACGCCTTCACCCAGGCTGACGTCCTCGTCATCACCTCGATCCATCCGGCGAGCGAGCCGCCCCGCCCGGGCGTCACGAGCAAGATGATCCTCGATGCCGTGCTCGACGCCCATCCGTGGTCGAACGTCGCCTGGATCCCCGACCTCGACGAGGTCGCCGACTGGCTCACGGTCAACCTGCGGCCGGGCGACCTCTGCCTGACGCTCGGCGGGGGACCGGTCACCAACCTGCCGGACCAGGTCATCCCCCGGCTCGAGACGCGAGGTGCCACATGAACCCCACCCTGGTGTCGGTGATCGAGCGCTTGATGGACGAACTCGGCGACAAGATCGCCGTCGACGTGCCCATGGGTTCGCTCACGACGTACCGGGTCGGTGGTCGAGCGGCCGCGATGGTGGTCGTCGACGATCACGAGACCCTCAGCACCGTGGCCGCCGCCGTCGCCGGAACCGGCATCGCCCTGCGCACCCTCGGCCGGGGCAGCAACCTGCTCGTCGCCGACCGCGGCTTCGACGGACTCGTCGTCCACCTGGCCGGCGACTACACCGGCATCAACGTCGTCGACGAGACCACGGTGATCGCCGGTGGAGCGGCGAAGCTTCCCGTCGTCGCCCGCACGACGGTGGGATACGGACTCACCGGATTCGAGTGGGCGGTGGGCGTGCCCGGTTCGATCGGTGGTGCCGTGCGGATGAACGCAGGCGGCCACGGCGCCGACATGGCGGCGTCGCTGCTCGACGCCGACATCGTCGACTTCGCGGCGGGGGAGCGACGCATCGTCCCCGCCGCCGACCTCCAGCTCGCGTATCGCCACGCCGCGCTGCGGCCCGACGAACTCGTCGTCGGCTGTCGCCTCTCGCTCACGCCCGGCGACGAGCGCAAAGGCAAGGCCGAGATGGCCGAGATCGTGCAGTGGCGACGCGACAACCAGCCGGGGGGCCAGAACGCCGGCTCGGTGTTCACCAACCCCGACGGCGACAGCGCCGGGCGCCTCATCGACACCGCGGGCGGCAAGGGCCTGCGCGTCGGTACCGCAGAGGTCTCCGAGAAGCATGCCAACTTCATCCAGGCCGACGAGGGCGGCACCGCCGCCGACGTGTTGCAGGTGATGATCGAGGTGCGGATGCTGGTCGAGTACGTCCACGGGATCGTGCTGCAGCCCGAGACCCACCTGATCGGATTCGACGACGCCGAGATCCCATGGCGACCGTGACCGCCCGCATCGATCCCCGACTCCGGCAGCGCCGGATCGCCGTGCGGCGGGCCGAGGGGCGCCGTCGTCTACGGATCCTGCTCGTCGCGCTCGGTGTCGCCGCGGTCGTCGCTGGCGCGTATGCGATCACCCGATCCGCGCTCCTCGATCTCGACCGGATCGAGGTCGACGGCGCCGTCGGCTCCGAGGTCGCAGAGGTGACCGCTGCGACCGGGCTCGAGCTCGGCGCCCCCCTCACCGATCTGGATCTCGACGCGGCTGGCGATGCCGTCACCGCCCTCCCGTGGGTCGCGAGTGCGGACGTCGTCCGTTCGTGGCCCGGCACGGTCACCGTCGACGTTCGTCGACGGATCCCGATCGCCCTGCTCCCGACCGGCGACGGCGGCGGCATCGTGATCGACACCGAGGGTGTCGCCATCGCCCGCACGCCGAACACCATCACCGAGCTGCCCGTCATCACGGTGACTGCGGCGGGGGAGTTGGGCGAGGTCCAGGACTTCGCCCTTCCGGCCCTGCCCGTCGTCGAGGCGGTGCCGGCCGACCTCGTACCGTGGATCGAGACCTACGGCATCGACTACGAGCGGGCCGAGGAGGCCGAACTCGTGATCGATCTGGTGGGCAGTGCCGTCGCCGAGCTCGGCGTCGGTACCGACATCGAGGCCAAGCTCGAGTCGTTGCGCGCCGTGCTCGGCCGAGTGGATCGCGACGGCATCTGTCTCATCGACCTGCGCGTGGCCGAGCTGCCGGTCGTTCGACGCGAGCCCGACTGCGACGTCGCGCCCCCCGCCTCGTGACGCATCGACGGCACGGGTGGGGCAGCGTCCCCGGAATCACGGGCCAACGGGTGTACGGTCCCTGCATTCCGGCACACTCGTGTGCGCGGGCGGTACCCACTTCCTCGTACGGGGGATTCCATCGTGATGTCTGATCCGCAGAACTATCTGGCCGTCATCAAGGTCGTCGGCGTCGGTGGTGGCGGAGTCAACGCCGTCAACCGCATGATCGACGCCGGCCTCAAGGGCGTCGAGTTCATCGCCGCCAACACCGATGCGCAGGCGTTGCTGATGAGCGACGCCGACGAAAAGCTCGACATCGGTCGCGAACTGACCCGCGGCCTGGGCGCCGGCTCGGATCCCGAGGTGGGCCGCCAGGCCGCCGAGGAGCACGTCGACGAGATCCGCGAGTCCCTCGCCGGTGCCGACATGGTCTTCATCACCGCCGGCAAGGGCGGTGGCACCGGCACCGGTGCTGCGCCGGTGATCGCCGAGGTCGCCAAGAGCCAGGGCGCGCTCACGATCGGTGTGGTCACCCGTCCCTTCGCCTTCGAGGGACGCCGCCGTTCGGTCCAGGCCGAACAGGGCATCCAGAAGCTCAAGGAGAAGGTCGACACCCTCATCGTCATCCCGAACGACCGGCTGTTGTCGATCGCCTCGAACGACACCTCGATGCTCAACGCCTTCAAGATGGCCGACGAGATCCTGCTGCAGGGTGTGCAGGGCATCACCGACCTCATCACCACGCCCGGGCTGATCAACACCGACTTCGCCGACGTGCGCACCGTCATGGTCGACGCCGGGTCGGCGCTGATGGGCATCGGGCACGGCAGCGGCGAGGGCCGCGCTGTCGCAGCGGCTCGGGCGGCGATCTCGAGCCCCTTGCTCGAGGCGTCGATCGAGAACGCCCGCGGCATCCTGCTCAACATCTCGGGAGGTCCCGATCTCGGCCTGCTCGAGGTCAACGAGGCCGCCGAGATCATCCACGGCGTCGCCCATCAGGACGCCAACATCATCTTCGGCGCCGTGATCGACGACGAGATGGGTGAGGAGGTCCGGGTCACCGTCATCGCCGCCGGCTTCGACCGGTGGGACGAGTCGTCGAGCATCCGCACGACCAGTCCGATCCGCGAGCCGCTGCTGGATCCGGATCCCGGCGACCTCGGCGAGCCGACCGGCGAGGTGCCGATCGCCGACGTGTTCGCCACCGATGACGACGACGACCTCGACCTGGGCGACGACGACTTCGACGTCCCGTCGTTCCTGAAGTAGCGATGCGACTCCGGCGGGCGATCGCCGGGGTGTCGACCGGCGAGCCGTGCCCGTGAACCCGGTCGACGCCGAGCGTGTCCGCGTCCGTGCCGACGCACTGCGCGACCGGCTGGCGGCCGCCGGGGGTGATGGCGTCCGCGTCGTCGCCGTCACCAAGACCTTCGGCCCCGACGCGGTCGACGCCGCGGTCGCCGCCGGACTGATCGACATCGGGGAGAACTACGCCCAAGAGGCCGTCGCCAAGCTCGTCGAGGTGCGATCCGCGCCGACCGTGCACTTCATCGGTCGGCTGCAGCGCAACAAGGTACGGCACCTCGCCCCGGTGGTCGACGTCTGGCAGAGCGTCGATCGGCCCGAACTGGTTCGCGAGATCGCCAAGCGAGCGCCGGGGGCCTCGGTGATGATCCAGGTCGACATCTCCGACGAAGAGACCAAGGGGGGTGTCGCCCCGGCCGATGCGGAGGCGTTGGTGATCGACGCGACCGACGCCGGCCTCGAGGTGGTGGGACTCATGGGCGTGGCACTGCTCGCCGAGCCCGACGCCGCCCGGCCGGGGTTCGTGACACTGCGGCGCCTCGTCGATCAACTCGAGCTCCGTGAATGCTCGATGGGCATGACCGCCGACCTCGAGATCGCGGTCGACGAAGGCACGACGATGGTCCGTGTCGGACGGGATCTGTTCGGCGAACGCCACTGACCGGTTCGCGGCCACCATGACACCGTCGGGCAGGCGCTGAGGAGTAGCCTTTCGGCAAGGAGGGCTGCTCGTGTCCACTTTCAAGAAGGCGATGATCTATCTGGGCCTCGGCCCCGACGAGGAGTACGACGCGTTCGACGACTACGCCCCGAATCCCGAGGGAGCCGAGGCCGTCTCGAATGCGCCGCGTCCTGCGATGCGCGCCGTCGCCGAACCCGCGGCCTCGGCCGCCCCGACGCCGCAGCGGTCCGGCACGGTGCGCCCCATTGCGCCGTCTCGCCCGGAGCCGTCGGGCTCGGTGCGAGTCGTGCCGAGCGACACCGCTCCCGCCGAACGTCCTGCTGCGGCGGAGGCGGCGCCGACCCCGGCGCCGCGCGCCAACGAGCTCCAGCCCGCGGTGCGCATCGTCGACTCGCGACCGGCGAGCCCCCACGCGGTGAGCCCGACGACGTTCAACGACGCACAGTCGATCGGCGATCGCTTCAAGAGCGGCCAGGCGGTGATCGTCAACCTGCAGGGGGCCGAACGGGATCTGCGCCGCCGACTCGTCGACTTCGCGAGTGGGCTCTGTTACGCCCTCGGCGGCAAGATGGACCGTGTGGCCGACCAGGTGTACCTGCTGACCCCCGCCGACGTCGAGATCTCCGAGGCCGACACCCGTCGGGCGCTGCACTGATCCGCGATGGCCTTCGTCTGTCTGTTCCTGCAGCTCTACCTGATCGCGATCTTCGTCCGGATCGTCCTCAGCTGGTTCCCCCTCGATCCCAACGGGTTCATGGCGACCGTCGCCGGCTTCCTGTTCATGCTCACCGACCCGATCCTGGGTCCGCTTCGCCGGGCCATCCCGCCCCTGCGGCTCGGCTCGGTGTTGCTCGATCTGTCGCCCATCATCGTGATCATCGGTGTGTCGGTGCTCATGGGGCTGCTCGGCTGCGGCTGATCGATCCGGTCAGCGGAGGTCGTCACCGAGCGTGATCCCTCCCCACCCACGGCGCGCGATCTAGGCTTGCGCCCATGGATGAACTCTCACCGCTCTTCCACGACATCGAGTTCAACGAACGCTTCCGTGGCTACGACGTCGAGGAGGTCGACGCCTATGTCGATCGGGTGGCCAAGGCCGCGGCGCTCGTGCAGGGACGGATCGCCGAACTGCAGGATCGAGTGGCCGCCGCCGAGGCGCAGCCTCGCACCGTGGTCGCCGCCACCGCCCCGGCATCGGAGGGCGGTGATCTCGACGACGGCCGGTTGAGCCGCGTGCTCGTCTTGGCCCAGCGCACCGCCGACGCAGCGATCGAGGAGGCTCAGGCCGAAGCCGACGCCATGCGCGCCGAGGCCGGCGCCGAGGCCGAGCGCGTTCGTCGCGAAGCCGATGATCACGCCTCGCTGGTCCTCGCCGAGGCCGAGACCGATCGCCGACGCATGATCACCGAGGCGGAGGAAGCCGCGGCCGGAGCGGTCGCTGCCGAGCGGGCTCGGGTCGCCGCCGAGGTCGCGGAGCTCGAGCGCCATCGCGCCTTCCTCTCCGACGACATCGCGATCCTCGAACAACACCTTGCGGAGACCCGGCTCTCGGTCGCCGCGTCGCTGTCGGCGTTGACGGATCTGCTCGAGGCGCCCGAGGCCTTCCGTGCCCCGGCGATGCCCGCGACGAGTGGCGTCGACGTTCCGGCCGGGCTCATCGAAGGGCGCGCCGCTGGCGCCGTCGAGGACACGGCCCCGGCCCCGACCGAGACGGTCGACGACGGGTTCGAGCCCGACGAGCCCGCCATGACCCAGCCGGCCGTCGTCGCTGACGACGTCGTCGACGACGCACCGATCGACCTCGTCGAGAACGAGTCGGTCCAGGCCGAGTCGGTCGAGCCCGAGCGCGCCATCGCCGTCGAAGCGACCGCCGACGATGTGGCTCCGCTGGCTCCGGCCGCCTCGATCACGTTCGACCCGTCCGAGCCGACGCAGGTGTTCGACACCATCGGCGCCGACCCGATCGTCGCCGAGCCGGCGCCGGAGGCGCCCATCGAGCCGACCGCTGAGCCCGAGCCGATGCTCACCGACACGGTGGCCGCGTCGACCGTCCTCGAGGCGCCCGCCGAGGCGGAGGTCGAGACCGCGCCTGCATCCGAGATCCGGTTCGCACCGGAGATCGAGGCCGAGATCGAGCTCGACGTCGCACCGGTCGCGGAGCACGAGGACCAACCGGAGGTTGCGGCCGAGGAGGTTCCGGTCGAGCCGGTCGCGGCGCCCGAACCGGAGCCGAATCTCGTGTTCGACATCGATCTGCTCGACGCCGAGCCGGAACCCGTCGTGGATCTCACCGAACCGCCGGTCGACCTGGCCGCGCCCGAGGTCGACGTCACCGACGCCACTCCGGACACCGGCGGCTCGGCCACCGCCGCCGATGGTGATGCCGCGACCGCCACCGCGCCGCCTCGCCTCGTCACCGCGGAGGACATCGAGACCACCGGGAGCGAGACGTGGATCGACGACCTGCGTGACGCCGCCACCCCGGAGACCGAGGAGCCGCCCGGCGATCTGCTGTTCGCGCCACCGGAGTCGACCGCGAACGATCACTTCCTCGATCAGCTGCGCGATGCGGTGGGCACCGACGAGCCCGAGGAGTTCGCCGAGGACGCCCTCGCCGCCTTCTTCGACGACGGCGAAGAGGACGACAACCGCGGGTGGTTCAACCGCCGCCGCTGATCGCCGGAAAACCATTCGCGCCAACCGGCCCCGCGACGCCTACACTGCCCGCCTTACACCCGGGCCGTGCGCCTGTGGGCGGGAGCGAAGGGACCATCGCGATGGCGACAGCGAAGAAGTCAGCCAAGAAGTCGGCGAAGAAGGCGGCCAAGAAGGCCCCGGCCAAGAAGGCGGCCGCGAAGAAGGCCGCACCGGCCAAGAAGGCCGCGAAGAAGGCGGCCGCGAAGAAGGCCGCACCGGCCAAGAAGGCCGCGAAGAAGGCTCCGGCCGAGAAGACCCCCGCCAAGGCGGCCGCGAAGAAGGCAGCCCCGGCGAAGAAGGCCCCGGCCAAGAAGGCCGCGCCGGCCAAGAAGGCCGTCAAGAAGGCGGCCAAGTCGCCGTTCGGCAAGAAGTTCATCGATGAGATGGAGGCGCGCCTGATCGAGGAACGCGCCAAGTATCTCCATTCCGAGGAGACCTACCGCGCCGAGGCCGACGCCCTCATCGAGGGCCGCGAACCGGGCGATGTCCAGTTCGACGAGGAGTCGGGCGAGGGCGACACCCTCGCCGTCGAGCGGGAGCGCGACATCGCCCTCTCGAACCAGGCGCGGGCCGCGGTCGAACAGATCGACGACGCGCTCGCCCGGATCAAGGCGGGGACCTACGGCATCTGCGTCGTCTCGGGTCTGGCGATCCCCCAGGAGCGGTTGCGCGCCATTCCGTGGGCGGCGGAGCGGGTCGAATACAAGGTCGGCGGCCTCGGTCGCCGCTGATCGGCGCCGCCGCTCGCTGTGAACGATCGCGACGGTGAGGTCGTCGAGGAGGTCCTTCCGGAGGCGTTCGCCGGCGATCGCATCGACCGCGTCGTCGCTGCCCTCACCGGGCTGAGTCGCAGCGTCGCAAAGGCGCTGCTCGACGATGGGCGGGTTCGAGTCGACGGGGTTCCGGTCGGGTCCGCGTCACGTCGGGTCGAGGCCGGATCGGTCGTGTGGGTCGCGGTCCCACCTCCCGACGACCCCACCCCAGAACCCGACGGATCCGTCGACTTCGTCGTGGTGCACGAGGACGACGACGTGATCGTCGTCGACAAGCCCGCCGGTCTCGTCGTGCACCCGGGCGCGGGTCAACCCGACGGCACGCTCGTCAACGGGCTCGTGCATCGCTACCCCGAGTTGCTCGAGATCGGCGAGCTGCACCGTCCCGGCATCGTGCATCGCCTCGACCGGGGCACATCCGGGCTCCTCGTCGTCGCCCGATCCGAGGACGCCTACTTCGATCTCGTCGAGCAGCTGTCGGCCCACGAGCCGGAGCGGATCTATGTGGCCCTCGCATGGGGGCATCTCGAGACCGACCAGGGCACCATCGACGCCCCGATCGGTCGTTCCACCCGCCACCCGACCCGGATGGCGGTCACCGATGCCGGACGGCACGCTGTGACCCACTACACGGTCGAGGGGCGCTACCACGAGCCGGTCACGGCCAGCCTCGTCCGCTGCCGGCTCGAGACGGGCCGCACCCACCAGATCCGCGTCCACCTGCGAGCCATCGGACATCCGGTGGTCGGCGACCGCGACTACGACGGTGGTCGGCCCGGTCTCGATCCGGGACGACCCTTTCTGCACGCGGCCGAACTGCGTTTTCGCCATCCCGCCACCGGCGCGCCCGTCGAGTTCGAAGCGCCGCTACCGGCGGATCTCGCCGCGACGCTGGCGCGGTGTCGCTGAGCGGTCAGTCCTCGGTCGGCCAGGGCGCCTCGCCGCGGGCCATGCCGGCGATGTCGGCCAGCGAGAAGCTGTCGAGGAATTCCCGCATGTGCGAGCCCGCTGCGCCCCAGATCGCCAGCAGGACGCACTGGCCCTCGTGATCACAGGCTCCGTCGGTGTGCGGCTCGCCGAAGTCGCCGGCGGTGATGGGGCCGTCGACGGCACGGATGATCTCCGACAGCTTGATGTCGCCGGGATCGCGGGCGAGGACGTAGCCGCCGCCGACCCCGCGCTTGGAACGCACGAGCCCCGCGCCCTTCAACGCGAGCAGGATCTGTTCGAGGTAGGGCTGGGGCAGCACGGTGCGCTCCGCGATCTCGCGAACCGACGTCGGAGAGGACTCTCCGTGCAGGGACAGGGAGAGCAGCGCCCGAGCGGCGTAGTCACCTCGCGTCGACACACGCATGGAGGGAGTGTAGGCCCCGGCGCGTGAGCGTCAGGCCCCGGAGTGGTCGCGCGGGCGGTGGGACGTCGGTCGGTAGCATCGGGGTGATGGACGCCGTCGCTCCGATCCTGCCGGCCTGGTCCGGCGGTTGTGTCGCCGACATCGTGCCGGCCCTGCTCGACCCGGCGCCCGACGACACCCTCCTGCCGCCCGAGGTCGTCGACGCTCGAACGGTGGTGCTGCTGGTGATCGACGGCCTGGGGTGGCATCAGCTCCAGGCCCATGCCTCGATCGCCCCGACCCTCACCGGTCTCTCCGGGGGGCCGATCACCACCATCGCGCCGTCGACCACGAGCGTCGCCTTGACCTCCATCGCCACCGGCACCCATCCCGGGGACCATGGCGTGGTGGGGTACCGCATCGACGTCGACGGTGAGGTGCTGAACCTGCTGTCGTGGCGCACCCCTCGCGGCGACGCCCGCGATCGCATCGTGCCGGAGGAGTTCCAGACGGTGCCGGCCTTCTACGGCGAGCGCCCCGTCGTCGTGCAGAACGCGCCGTTCCGCAAGACCGGATTCACCCGAGCCCACCTCGCCGAGACCCGCCAGCAGGGGTGGCGGACCCTGCCCACGCTGCCGGTCGAGGTCCGTCGGGCCGTGGCGTCGGGCGAACCCTTCGTCTACGCCTACTACGACGGCATCGACAAGATCGCCCACGAGTTCGGTTTCGGCGAGCACTACCGCGCTGAGCTCGCCGCCGTCGATCGCATGGTGGGGGAGCTGATCATGGATCTCCCGCGCGACGCTGCACTCGTCATCACCGCCGACCACGGTCAGGTCGATTGCACCGACGGGCGGATCGACTTCGCCCCCGAGGTGCTCGCCCTCGTCGATCGCCAGAGCGGTGAGGCTCGGTTCCGGTGGCTGCACGCCGAGCTCGGACGGGCCGCGGATCTGCTCGCCGCAGCGAGCGAGCACCACGGTGATCGGGCCTGGATCCGCTCCGCCGAGCAGGCGATCGACGAGGGGTGGTTCGGGCCGACCGTGTCGGACACGGCGCGTGCCCGGCTCGGCGATGTCGCCGTCGTCGCCCACGATCACTGGTGGTTCGCCGACCCTGTCGAGGGTTCGCAGTCGTGGTTGCGCGGCCGCCACGGTTCACTGACCCCCGACGAGATGCACGTCCCGCTCCTGTTCCACACCGCCTGACGAGAGACCCGATGTCTGACACCGCTGCCGAATCGCCCGATCACTCCACCGACCCGACGTCGACCCAGCCGGTGTCGACCGAGATCGCCCGCACCGAGGTCGAGGTCGTCGCCCACGGCGACG
>JBCCWI010000038.1:0-39023 GCA_039193795.1 Actinomycetota bacterium
AGCGGGAGATCGTACCGGTCCCGGTCGACGCCGATGGCGCCACCGAGCTGATGACGACCGACGAGGGCATCCGGCCGGGCACGACGGCGGAGACGCTCGCCAACCTGAAGCCGGCGTTCGCCGAGGACGGCAAGATCACCGCCGGCAACTCGTCGCAGATCTCCGACGGCGCCGCCGCCGTGCTGATCATGAGCGCCGAGAAGGCTGCCGAGCTCGGCCTCAAGCCGCGTGCCCGGTTCACCAACTTCGCCCTCGCCGGCACCGACCCCGTCACCATGCTGAAGGGCCCGATCCCGGTCACCGAGAAGATCATGGACAAGGCCGAGATCACCCTCGACGACATCGACCTGTTCGAGATCAACGAGGCCTTCGCGTCGGTCGTGCTGGCCTGGCAGAAGGAGACCGGTGTCGACCTCGACAAGGTCAACGTCAACGGTGGCGCCATCGCCCTCGGTCACCCGCTCGGCTGCTCCGGCGCCAAGCTCATGACCACCCTCGTCAACGAACTCGAGCGCACCGGCGGTCGCTATGGCTTCCAGGCCATGTGCGAAGGCGGCGGGCTCGCGAACGCCACGATCATCGAAAGGATCGATTCCTGATGCCCCGTATGAACCTGGAGGGCTCGTCCTCTGTTATCACCGGTGGTGCCTCCGGCATCGGCGAGGCCTCGGCCCGCCAGCTCGCTGCCGCGGGCGCCCGCGTCGTCATCGCCGACCTCAACGAGGAGAAGGGCCAGGCCGTCGCTTCCGAGCTCGGTGGTCTCTTCGTGAAGTGCGACGTCAGCTCCGTCGAGGACGCCCAGGCCGCCGTGGCCGCCGCGTCGGAGATGGGCCCGCTGCGTTCGCTCGTCAACTCCGCTGGCCTCGGCATGGCCGGCCGCACCATCGACCGCAACAACCAGCCGTTCGATCTCGAGACCTTCTCGTTCGTGATCAAGGTCAACCTGATCGGCTCGTTCAACATGTTGAGCCAGTGCGCGTCGGCGATGGCCCAGACCGAACCCCTCGACGAAGACGGCCAGCGTGGCGCCATCGTCAACATGGCGTCGGCGGCGGCGTTCGACGGCCAGATCGGGCAGTGCTCCTACTCCGCCTCCAAGGGCGGCGTGGTCGGCATGACCCTGCCGATCGCTCGCGACCTCTCCGCCGTCGGCATCCGGGTCAACACGATCGCCCCGGGCCTGATCGACACCCCGATCTACGGCGAGGGCGAGCAGAGCGACGCGTTCAAGGCCCACCTCGGCCAGTCGGTGCTGTTCCCCAAGCGCCTCGGCTCGGGCGAAGAGCTCGCCTTCGGCGTGATGGAGTGCATCACCAACCCGTACATGAACGGCGAGACGATCCGTCTCGACGGCGGCATCCGCATGCCACCGAAGTGAGGGGCTGACCATGAGCAACGACACCGCCTCCGGCGGCAACGATGCAGTCCTCGTCGAGCGCCGGGACCGCGTGATGATCATCACCCTCAACCGGCCCGACGCGATGAACGCCATCAACGGCGACCTGTCCCACGGTCTGTGGAACGCCACCCAGGAACTCAACACGGATCCCGGCCTCACCGCCGGTGTGCTCACCGGCGCCGGCAAGGGCTTCAGCTCGGGCATGGATCTCAAGGCCTTCGCGGCCGGCGAGGACATCGGCCCGATGCAGGAGTTCATCCAGGCCGGTGCCGAGAAGCCGCTGATCGCGGCGGTCGAGGGCTTCGCCATCGCCGGCGGGCTCGAACTGGCGCTGTCGTGTGACCTGATGGTCGCCGGCGAGAGCGCCAAGTTCGGCATCCGCGAGGTGAAGGTCGGCCTGTTCGCCGCCGGTGGTGGCGTCATGCGCCTCCCGGCGCGGGTCGGCTACGCCAAGGCGATGGAGATGGCCGTCACCGGCGACAACATCACCGCTCCCGAGGCGCTGGAATTCGGTCTGCTGTCGCAGGTCACCGAGGACGGCGCGGCGCTCGACGCGGCGATCGCCCTCGCCGAGCGCATCGCCAAGAACGCCCCGCTCGCCGTGGCCGCCAGCAAGAAGCTGGTGAAGGCCGCAGCGCAGGGCTACGACGAAGCCGAGCTCTGGAAGATGCAGGGCGAGCTGATGGGCAAGGTGTTCGGCAGCAACGACGCCAAGGAAGGTCCGAAGGCGTTCGCGGAGAAGCGCGAGCCCAACTGGACCGGCACCTGAGCCGTCCCATCCGGGAGCCGTAGGGTTCGACGGCCCGTCAGTCGCTTCGGCGACCGGCGGGCCGTCGCCGTTTTCGGGTCAGGCCGTGGCCTGGGGGACGGCGAAGAACGCGACCGCCACGTAGTGCACGGCGACGCCGGCGATCACGAAGAGGTGGAAGATCTCGTGGTAGCCGAACCATCGCGGCCACGGATTCGGCCGGTGGAGGGCGTAGAACACCGCGCCGATCGAGAAGAGGCCCCCGCCGACGACGATCAACACGAAGCCGGCGACCCCGAGGCCGTCGAGTACCGCAGGGAGCGCGACCACGCCCACCCAACCGAGCGCGACGTAGGGCGCCGCCACCACCGGATACGGGGCGTTGGTCCAGATCAGGTTGGCCACGATGCCGAGCGCGGCTCCACCCCAGACCGTCGGCAGCATCCAGCGGGCGGTCGCCCCATCGAGTGCGAAGACGGCGATCGGGGTGTAGGTGGCCGCGATCGCCACGAAGATCATCGAATGGTCGAGCTTCTTCATGATCGCTCGTCCCCGCTCGCCCCAGTCGCCGCGGTGGTAGAGCGCGCTGACGCCGAACAGACCGACGATCGCGAAGGCGTAGACGGCGATCACGAACCGAGGTGCCACCCCTGGCGTGATCACGATCATCAGCGGCGCGAGCGTCAGCGCCGACACGAACGCGTACTGGTGCGAGACGCCGCGAAGTCGAGGGCGAGGGAGGGTCGGGTTCATGATGTGCGGGTGGGGATCGGCCGCTTCGAGAGGGCGAAGAACGCCGCCGTCAGCGGAACCAGTGCCCACAGTGTTGCCGACGTCCGGAACGAATCGGTCGCGGACTCGGTCAAGGCGAAGGCGATCGGTCCCGCCGCCGAGGCCAACACCCCGATGAAGGTCATCGCGCCCTGGATCGCCCCGAGGTTGCGAGTGCCGAACCAGGCCGGCAAGAGCGCAGCGCCGAGGGTGCGGACCATGCCCGACTGCAGGCCGAGCCACACGGCGTAGGCGATCACCCCGGCGGTCGAGCTCACCCAGCCGGCCAACAGCAGGGACCCGGTCAACGTGACGAGCGTGACCGCCGGGGCGTAGCGAGTGCCGAGCCGGTCGAGTGCGATCCCCATGCCCGGCGACCCCATGGAGGTTCCGAGGACCTGCGGGAGGAACATGATCGCCGCCTCGGTCTCGCTGAAGCCGCTCTCACCGAGGAGGGCGATCTGATGGAAGTTGAGGGCGGTGACCAACATGCTCGCGAGCGATGTGGCCAGGGCGAGGATCCAGAAGGCTCGGGTGCGGATCGCTTCGGACCGCTCGACGCCCCACTCCTCGTTGGTCTGCTCTGCCTCGGTGGGCGGACGGCCATCGGGGAACTGGCCGACCGAAGCCGGCCGATCGATGATGCCGAACCAGGCGAGGGGGATGACGACGACGGCGATCGTGCCCGAGGCGATCAGCCACGCCGATCGCCAGCCGACCCCGTCGATCACGAACGACAGGACGACCGGAACCAGTGCCATCAGGGCCGACGACACCGTCATCGCGATCCCGAGCGCGACCCCGCGCCGGCGATCGAACCACCGCGAGATCGTCACCGTCGACACGAGCGACAGCGATCCCTGGCCCAGCATGCGGATGAAGAAGAAGCCGATCGTCAGCGTGACGATGCCTTGCACACCGGACATGTAGGTGAGGCCGAGGGCGAACAGCGAGGCGATCACCGTCATCGCACGACGGACGCCATAGCGATCGATCCAGCGCCCGACCGTCGGAAGGGTGAGCGACCCACACAACGTCCCGATCGCGTAGCCGGCGGAAATCGCGTTCTTGGAGAGGTCGAGGTCGTCGGCGAAGTGATCGATGAACACGCTGACGCCGATCGTCTGCCCCGGACCGGTCAGGCCCATCGCAATCGTGGCGAGCGCGAGGATCCGCCAGCCCGAGAATCGGGTCGACTCCGCAGTCGGGCTGGAGTCGATGGGGGCGGACATCCGGCGAGTGTACGGACGTTGTTCCCCGAGCTCGCGAAGCGCGGTGGAACGCGGGCGCGCCCCGTGCTCTACTCCGGGACGTGCTTTCCCCTCACGACTTCGACGCCTACGTGTTCGACATGGGCGGCGTGTTCATGGTCCCCAACCCGGTTGCGGTCGGAGACGGAATGCGCGCCCACGGATCGGAGGTCGACCTTCCGGTCTCGGCGGCGGCCGATGCGCACTACCACGGCATTCGCGGGATCACCGAGCTGCTCGCCAGCCAGGAGGTCGAAGAGGCCGACCTCGATGTCTGGCTCCACTACGACCGCCGGTCGCTGGCGGCGTTCGGTCTGGACGGCGACGTGCTCTCGGCGGCGGTCGACGCCCGCAACCGGGCCCGTCGAGCCGGTACGGCGGTGCACAACGTCTGGAACCACACGCTCGATCACAACATCGAGGCGTTCCATCGCATCTCCCAGTCCTTCACCACCGCGATCGTGTCCAACAACGACGGCACGGCCATCGAACAGTGCCGTCGACACGGCATCTGTCAGCTCGAACCGGGAGGGCCGCTCCCGCAGGTGCCGGTCATCATCGACTCGACCACGGTCGCGGTCGCCAAACCCGACCCGGCGATCTTCACGCCGGCGCTCGACGTCCTCGGCACCGACCCGGCCCGCACCCTCTACATCGGCGACACCGTCCATGCCGACGTGCTCGGGGCCACACGCGCCGGGATGCCGGTCGTGCAGCTCGATCCCCTCGATCTGCACGCCGATCACGATCACCTCCGGTTGCCCGACGTGGTTGCGCTCGCCGAGGTCCTCGGCGCGTGACCCGGTCGCTGTCGGCGTCCCAGGCCCGTCGCATCGCGCTCGCAGCCCAGGGATTCCGTGACCCCCGGCCGAGTGGGGCGGTCGACCGCCGCCACCACCGGCGGGTGATGGGCCGCCTCGGCCTGCTCCAGCTGGATTCGGTGCCGGTCGTGATGCGCACCCAGTACATGCCGTTGTTCGCCCGACTCGGCCCGTACGACCCCGACCTGCTCGACCGGGTCGCCTACCGAGACGACGAGTGGTTCGAGGCGTGGTCCCACGAAGCCTCGCTGCTGCCCACGGTCGACGAGCCGCTGCTGCGGTGGCACAAGACCCGCTGCACCGCCGGCCAGACGTGGAAGGGCCTGGTGCGGTTCGCCGATGAACACCCCGGTTACGTCGACGACGTGTTGGCGCAGATTCGAGAAAAGCCCCGTGCACCCGGCGAGCTCGACGATCCGCGCCCGAACAGCGGCGACTGGTGGGGGAGCCGGTCCGACGGCTCGACCGCGCTCGATTGGCTCTGGAGGATCGGCGAGGTCGGGATCCGGCGCCGGCCCGGTTTCGTGAAGGAGTTCGACCTCATGGAGCGGATCATCCCCGAGGAGGTCCGGTCCCGGCCGACGCCGACCGAAGAGGACGCCCATCGCGAACTGCTGATGCGATCGGCCGCCAGCCTCGGCGTCGCCGCGACCCCGGATCTCGTCGACTACTACCGGCTGCCCAAGAAGCCCGCCAAGGAACGGGTCATGGAACTGATCGAGGACGGAGCTCTCGAGCCGGTCGACGTCGAGGGTTGGGACCGGCCTGCCTATCTGCATCCCGATGCCAAGCTCCCTCGCTCGATCGATGCCTGCACCCTGCTCTCGCCGTTCGACCCGGTGGTCTGGTACCGCGAGCGAGGCGAACGGCTCTTCGACTTCGAATACCGGATCGAGATCTACACGCCCGCCGAGAAGCGCGTGTACGGCTACTACGTGCTCCCGTTCCTCCTCGGCGACGATGTCGTGGGTCGGCGCGACGGCAAGACCGATCGAGCCGACGGCGTGTTCCGGGTGTTCGGCGCGTTCGCCGAATCCGGCGTCGATGCCGACCAGACCGCGGACCGGCTCGCCGATGCGCTCGACGACCTCGCCACCTTCGTCGGTGTCGACGGGTGGACCATCGACGGCGACAAGGGCGACCTGATCGGTCCGCTCGCGGCCACCGGCCGAGCCCGGTCGTGAAACCCACCGACCCGCGGCCCGCGCTCGACGAGGCGGTCGCCCGGTCGCTGTCGTGGCTCGACCGGGCCGACGACCGTCCGGTCGGTCCGCCGGTCGACGCCGAGGCCCTGCTCGCCGCCACCCCGGTCGACCGGCTCCCCGACGCCGGCATCGCCCCTGCCGAGGCGGTCGCCGAGCTCGCCGCCTGGCTCGACCCAGGGCTCTCCGCGCTCGGTTCCGGCCGGTATCTGGCCCTCGTCAACGGCGGCACCCTGCCGGCGGCACTGGCGGCCGACTGGATGGTGTCGGCATGGGATCAACACGCGGCGTTCGCACAGCACGGCCCGGCGCCGACCGCCGCCGAGCACGTCGCCGGAGCGTGGCTCCTCGACCTGCTCGATCTGCCTCCCACGGCCGCCGTCGGGTTCCCGACCGGTGCCCAGGGAGCCAACACCATCGCCTTGCTGGCCGCCCGTCATCACGTGGCCGCCACCCACGGCGTCGACATCGAGGCCGCCGGCGTCGCCGGCGCGCCGGCGATCACGGTCGTCGGATCGGTCGAGCAGCACTCGTCGATCGCCCGATCGGTGCGCCTGATCGGCCTGGGCACCGACGCGATCATCGCGGTCGACGCCGACGGCACCGGCGCGATGCGTGCCGATGCCGCCCGCGACGCCATCCTCGGCACCGACGGGCCGCTGATCGTCTGCGCCCAGGCCGGCAACGTCAACGCAGGAGCGTTCGACCCGCTCGCCGAGATCGCCGACCTCGTCGACGAGCGGCGAGCCCGACTCGATGACGTGTGGCTCCACATCGACGGCGCCTTCGGTCTCTGGGTCCGCGCATCGAGGCGACGTCGCCATCTGGCCGAGGGCGCCGAGCGCGCCGACTCTTGGGCGTGCGATGCCCACAAATGGCTCAACACGCCCTACGACTGCGGGATCTCGATCGTGGCCGACCCCGCCGTACTGGCGCGGGCGGTCGGGGTGCGGGCCGCGTACCTCCCACCCGAGGGTGGCGTCGCCGACGCGTCCGACCGGGTGATGGAGTTCTCCCGTCGGGCACGAGGCGTGCCGGTCTGGGCGGCGCTGCGATCCCTCGGACGGGCCGGTGTCGAGGCGCTGGTGGACGACGCCTGCGACCGGGCGGCGGATCTCGCCGACGCGGTCGGCGGCCTCGAGGGCATCGCGGTGCGCGGTCAGCAGATCAACCAGGTCGTCGTGGAGGCGGTCGATCGCGACGGCCGACCGCATGCCGATCGCACGACGGCCGTCCTCGCCGCGGTCGTCGCCGACGGACGCTGCTATCCCAGCACCACCGTGTGGCAGGGCCGCCCCGGCATCCGGTTGTCGGTGTCGAACTGGCGCACCGACACCGACGACGTCGCCGCCGTCGCCGCCGCGTTCGCCGACGCGCTCGACGCGGTCTCCGACTAGCCGTCGGCGGACGGCGTGTCGCCGGTCGCCAGCACGTCGTCGATCGCCGGAGCGTCGCCGTCGACGCCCTCACCCTCTTCGGGCTCGGGTTCGGGGATCGGCAGCGGCTCGAAGGTGCCCCAAGGCCGACTCGGCCATAGGTCGATGCCCTCGATCTCGGGAAGCACGAGCCGCTGCATCGACATCAGGCGGGCCTGCACCGAGTTCACGTAGGCGGGGGAGTGGTTGTAAGCGAAGATCGCCCGGATCCAGTTGTCCCAGTTGCTGTGGCGGCCGTAGTTGCACAGGTAGCCCGCCGCCGCCAGCGCGGCGTCGTCGAGGTCTTGGGGTTCGGCGACGCCGTCGCCGTCACCGTCGGCGCCCCACAACTCCCGGGTCCCGGGGATGAACTGCATCGGGCCGACGGCCCGGTCGTACTCGGTGTCGCCGTCCCAGCGACCGCCGTCGGTGTCGCCGATGTTGGCGACGGTGTCGCCGTAGTTGTCGACCTCGATGCCATCGAGGCGCAGGCCGACGATCGGGTCGTCGGGCCGGCCGTTCATCAGCAGCGAACGACCGCCGAACGTGCCGTGGGCGCCCTCGACGCCACCGACGGCGGCGATCGTTCGCCACGAGATGCGGCAGTTCGGGTTCAGTTCGGTCATCGTGAGCTCGGCCCGTACATAGGCGTCGATCGCCCGAGGGGTGATCCCGTCGACCCGGGCGACGTCGGCGAGGACGAACGCCTCGGCCGCCGGCGGGATCGCGTCCCGCAGCCGATCCTCGAGCGCCCGGCGCACGGCGAGCAGGTCCGCCGCCTCGGCTGCGAGTTCGGTGTGGATGTCGGTGAGCGCGTACAGCTCCGCGGTCGCGTCGGCCAACGCCACCTCCGCCGCATCGAGCCGGTCGATGGCGAGGTCGCGACGTTCGAGCATCTCCTCGAGCGTGTGGCCCTGGAGCTCCATCGTCCGCTGGACCTTCACGAGGTCCTGGCCGTCGACCCCGAGGAGCTCGTCGTCGCTGTCGCCGTTCCCGGCGAACAGATCGACGGCGACGCTCTGGGTCAGTGCGACCACACCCTGCAGATGCGCCGACGCACGGTTGCGTTCGATCGTGGTGTCGCGCTGGTGTTCGCGAGCCGCCGCCAGCTCGACCGCGGCTCGCCGCACCTCGACGGTCACCCGTTCGTGATGATCGGTCGTCGATCGCAGCTGCCCGACCGTGCCGAGCATCTCCTCGACGGCCGCTTGGCCGTCGCCGACGTACCGCACCGTCATCGAGCGGGTGAGCTCGTGGAGCCCGGTCTCGGAGCGCCACGCAGCGTCGAGCCCGACGGTGGCGAGAACCGCCTCGATGTCGGCCCCGATCGCCGGATCGATCGGTGCGGCGGCGTCGGCGAGCTCGGGCTCGTCCTGGGCGCGGGCACCCGACACCAGCGCGCCCGCCAGCGCGAGGACGAGCGTCGTGACGAGCGCGGCGGGACCCAACGGGGCGACACGTCGGTGGCGGCGCCCATCCCGGGCCGGAGACGTCGGAGTCACAGTCCTCAACAATCGGCACCACGGAGTGTGAGGAAAGCGATCGAGTACGTTTTGTCCATGAGCATGGAGGTCCCGCTCCACACCCTCGAATCCGTCGCCGGCACGCTCGGTCCTACGGCCTACGCGGTCGTGTCAGATTCGGATCGACCGCCGCGCATCACGCACGTCACGCCGACCTTCTCCGACTCGTCGATCACGTTCGGACTCGGCCGCACCTCGATCGAGCTCCTGCGCCGGCACGGTCAGCTCGGACTGCTGTGGCCGGCAACCGATCAGGAGGGTATGAGCCTGATCGTCGATGCAGAGGTTGGCGATGTCCTCGAGGATGGCCGTGTTCGTGTGGTTCCCACCTCGGCTGTGCGACATCGTCCGGCTCCTACGCTCGACTGACTGATCGCCTCACCATCGGGCGTACCCAGGCCCGTCTCAAGTAAAACGTGGGCCGACCGGCCCAACGCCGAGCCGGCGATCGAACGCCGCCGCGGTCAGGTCGACGGGTAGGGGACCGTCGTGACCGGGGGAAGGGTGGTTGGGTAGTCCGGGTCGTCGGGATCCAGACGCTCGACCGAGGTGGTCGGCGCCTCCTCGGCGGGTGCCTCGGTCGTCGTGGTGCTCGTGGTCGTCGTCTCGTCGGTCTCGTCCGACTCGTCGCCGGTCGGTTCGAGCGTGGTCGAGGGTGCCTCGGTCGTCGTGGTGGTCGTGGTCGTCGTCGTGGTGGTGCTGGTCAACGTGGGTTCGTCACCGGAGCCGCCACAGGCCGTGGTGAGCATCAGGACCGCCGTGATGACGAGGAGGAGGGATCGCCGCATCGTGGGGCATGGTAACGGCGACGGTGCGCCCCGTGCCTTCAGCCCCGCACGTGCGGCGACATCAGGGCGATCGGCACGCTCACCCCCAACTCCTGGGAACGGATCGTGGCGATCCGGCGCCCGGTCTGGACGGCGTCCTTGATCCGCCCGAGCCCGTCGCCGAGCGCTTCCGCCGCCGCATCGAGGTCGTCGCACTCGAGGGCCAGGCCCCAGAACGTGGCGGGGAGGTCCCGACCGGACGGAGGCGCCGCGCCGTCGCCCCCGATCACGCCGACGGTGGCCACGACCCCGACCAGTTCGAGGATGACATCGCCCATCCAGAAGAAGTCCTGTCGGCGGGTCTCGTCGCCGACCGTGAACTCGCGGGTCCGTCGCTTCTCGAGGCCGACCGCCTCGAGCGCCATCGACGTGCGGTCGACCGCAGGCGACATCGCGACCAGGTGGTCGAAGCCGGTGACCCGGTTCGGGTGGGTGTCGCGGAGTGGTGCGGCCACCGTCGGCTCGGAACCGATCGGCAAACCGTCGACCGGCGCAGCGAGGCCGTCGATCGACACGCCGAGGATCCCCGGCCCGCCCGTCGGCTCGCAGACGATCGTGGTCGAGCCGATGCGGGTCGTCGGGCCGTCCATGACGAAGCCGGCCCGTGCCCAGGCGTCGGCCGGGTCGCCGACGATCACGGTCGTGAGCTGGAAGGCGCGGTCGCTCATGCCCGAGTGTCCCACGCCCTCGTCCGGTGGCCGCAACCGACCCGGTCGGTAGGGTCGCCGCCATGAGAACGGCAGGGACGTTCGAGGAGCTGTTCGAGCTCGAGGCGACGACCGACGACACCTTCGAGGCGATCAGCGCGACCTACCCGTGGGGTCAGGTCTACGGCGGCCAGGTCGCCGCGCAGGGCCTCCTGGCCGCTGGACTCACCGTCGACCCGTCGTTCGCCCCCCACTCGCTCCACGCCTACTTCGTGCGGATCGGGACCTGGGAGGAGCCGATCGTCTACGAGGTCGACCGGATCCGCGACGGCCGGTCCTTCGCGACCCGACGGGTGCTCGCCCGGCAGTCCAAGGGTGTGATCCTCAACCTCTCGGCGTCGTTCCAGCGGATCGAGGACGAACCCGAGGCCCAGCGCATCGCCATCCCGGACGAGGTACCCGCACCGGGTGAGATCGACATGGACTCCTGGATCGAACCGACGATCGAACGCAGCGGCGCCGGCAGTGCCCCGCCGAACGCCCGCAACTGGATCCGCATCACCGAGCCGTACCCCGACACCGCGCTGATGCACGCGGTCGCCCACACCTTCACCAGCGACGACCTGCCGACCGAGGCGGTCGAGTTCGCCCATCCGCTGGGCCGCGTCGACCACACCGACGACGCCGCCCCGCGGCAGTACTTCGGGGCCAGCCTCGACCACGCCGTGTGGTTTCACCGTCTGCGACCGGCGACGGAGTGGGCGCTGCACGACTTCCGGTCGAGCGGGGTGCGGGGCGGGCGCGGGCATGCCACCGGCGAGATCTGGAGTCCCGACGGCACCCACGTCGCGACCGTCACCCAGGAGGTCCTGCTGCGCGTCGCCCGCTAGGTTGCGGCGATGTCGTTCACGCTCCGACGCCCGGCCGCCCGAGTGGTCCTGCTCGACCGCGAGGGTCGGGTCTTCCTGATCTCGGCCGAGGACCCGATCGATCCGTACAAGCCCGACTGGCTGGAGATCCCCGGTGGCGGCATGGGGTGGAACGAGGACTCCGGCGCTGCGGCCCTCCGCGAGTTGCACGAGGAGACGGGCATCCCGGGCGTCGAGATGGGTCCGTGCGTGTGGGTCCAGCAGACCGAGTACACGTTCGCGGGCTACCACTTCGAGTCCGACGACCGCATCCACGTCGCGTGGTGCGACGGCGGCGAGTACCAGCCCCAGGGACTCGAAGCGTTGGAGGCCGCCGCCTTCCAGGGCGCCCGCTGGTGGACGGTCGACGAACTCCAGGCCTGCGACATGCCGACGGTGCCCCATCACCTCCGCGAGCACCTGCCGGCACTCGTCGCCGGCGAGTTGCCGACCGAGCCGATCGACATCACCCCACCGCCGGAGTTCGGGGGCCGCGTCAGTCGGTGAGACGCTGTGGGGCGCGCAGTCCGTGCCACGCGAGATCGGCGACGTGTTCGACGACGGTGTCGAGATCGAGGCCGCTGCCGCCGAGGACCCAGTGGCGGGCGGTGGATTCGGTGAGGCCGACGATGCCGTGGGCGAGCACCAGCCGGCCGGCGGGCTCGAGGCCGTCGATGTCGATCAGCTCCGCGATCGCGCCGGCCATGCTCCGCTCGAAGGTGCGGACCTCGGCGGCGAACTCCTCGTCGGAACGGACGCCCTCACCGAACAGCAGCCGGAACTCGTCGGGGTGCTCGGCGACGAACTCGAAGAGTGCCCGCACGCCGCGCCGCACCATGTCGTGGGGTCCGGTCGCCTGGCCGATCGCCTGCTCGACTCCGTCGCGGAGGCGTCCGGCGACGTCGGTGAGCAGGCCACGGAAGAGATCGCGCTTGGACGGGAAGTGCTGGTACAGCACCGGCTTGGTGACGCCGGCCTCCGCGGCGACGGAATCCATGGTCGCACCCTGGAAGCCTTCGGCGGAGAAGACCGTCAGCGCGGCCTCGACCAGTCCGGCTCGACGTTCGGCGGCGGGGAGACGGGTGGCCATCAGTCGACCGCCCGTCCGTGCTCGAGATCGTCTCGGATCGCCGCCTTCACCGCATAGCCCACGACGATCGCCGGTGCGAGCACGATGGAACCGATCACCACACACGTGATGATCGCGGTGGAGATCCCCGACGAGAAGTCCCCGATCAGACCGACGAAGAAGAGCACGAGGGCGAGGCCGAACAGGCCGTAGCCCAACCGCTGCCCGACGTCGGCCAGGCGGCTGGCGCGCGCTCGCTGGGCGAGCACGGGGTCGGGGGCGGGGGAGTCGGTCATGGTGGGTCTCTACGGTAGCCAGCCCGACTCGTCGAACAGTCGGTGGAGCTGGGTCGCCATCGCATCGAGCGACAGGTGGTCGTGCGCGATCCGGCGATTGTGGACGAGCAGGTCGGGGTCGGGATCGGCCAGAAATGCGGCCAGCGGGGCACTGTCGTCGGTGGGGAACCAGTCGAACCCGAGGGCGCGGAGCTCGTCGGCGACGGGGTAGGGGCCGACGGCGGCGGGCAGTGCGTGGATCGCCGCTTCGACCGGCGGGTTGCCGAAGCCCTCCCACGTCGAGGGGAACACCACGGCGTTGGCGGCCCGGTAGAGCTCGACCAGGTCGGCGTCGGGGGTGCCCTGGATCACGCGGCAGCGGGCGCCGGCGAGGATCGATGCCAGCTCGTCGTCGTAGCCGTCCTCCGCGGGCCCCCAGAGCCAGTAGGTCGCGCCGATCTCCTCGGCGATGGCGACGGCGCGGGGGACGTCCTTGCGCGGAATCGCCCGCACGGGATGGGCGAGCACGGTCTCGTCGGGCGCGATTTCCAGCGCATCGCGGACGTGGGGCGAGCGGCCGGTCGCCGTGGTGGTGGGGAAGCCGTTGTAGATGCGGGTCGCCGCCAGGCCGCGGTCGGCGAACTCTCGCCGCGTCAGGTCGTTGATGGTGACGTGTCGCCAGGCCGGGTCGTCCGGCGGGAGTTCGGTGATGTGGGCGAAGTGCGCTCGCTGCCACGGCGGGTCGTGGTGGTGCATGACGGCGGGCCGGCCCGCGCAGGCTCGGGCGACCGCACGCGACGCGGGCAGGTTCAGCGGGATCGAGCAGAGGTTCTCGACCACGACGACGTCGGCGTCGGCCAGGGCGGCCGCGACGGCGTCGTCGGCCGGTGGGTGTTCGGCACCGAGTTCGAGGCCGGGTACGGTCCGGTCGACCGGGCCCTCGCCGTCGACAGTGATCGTGTCGAATCCGAACGACTCGATCGCCCGCTGCCAGTGACCGGTCACGATCGACACCCCGTCGGTCATTCCCAGCCGAAACGAGACGAAGGCGCACGCGGGCATGTCGTCCACCATGCCGGATCCCGAGACCGACACCACCGTCGAGGCGATCGCCGCCGCGGTCGACGCCGTGATGGACGCTGCCTGGGTGGAGCTCGGCTACACGGCGCCGAACACCGAGGTGTACCCCTGGCTGTGGCTGTGGGACAGCTGCTTCCACGCGATCATCTGGGCCGATCTCGGCCGCGCCGACCGCGCTCGATCCGAGCTGCGACGGGTCCTCGAGACCCAGGACGCCGCCGGCTTCGTGCCCCACATGGGCTATCAGCTCGATCCGGAGGTGCCGGTCGAGTTGTGGGGGCGGCCGGGCGCGTCCTCGATCACCCAGCCACCCATGTACGGGCACGCCATCGCCGAGCTGCGACGGCGGGGGATCGCCGTCGAGGACGATCTGATCGAACGAGCTCAACGAGGCTTGCGCTTCCTGCTGGACCATCGAGCCCGGGACGCCAGCGGACTGCTCACGGTCGTGCATCCGTGGGAGACCGGTTGCGACGACTCGCCCCGGTGGGATCACTACTGCCCCGGCGACGGCTTCGATCTGGACATCTGGCGGCGACACAAGGTCGATCTGCTCGCGTCGGTCGAGCGCGGCGAGCACGGCGAACCGCTGGCCAACCCGTCCTTCGCCGCGGCCCCGGCGAGTTTCAGTGCGATCACCGCGTGGAACGTGCACGAACTGGCGGCGGTCACCGGCGATGACGCGCTGGTCCCGGCCGCGGTCGAACTCGCCGCTGCGCTCGCGGGCACCTGGGACGCGACGCTCACCACCTGGGTCGATCAGGGACCGGGAGCCTCGACGTCGGGGCGCATCCGCACCGCGGACGCCCTCCTGCCGCTGCTCGTCGTCGACGACCCACGACAGCGTCGGGCCGTCGTCGAGACCCTGGCGGCCGCCGACGACTTCGGCGGCGCGTTCGGGCCCCCGGGGGTCCACCCCGACGAGCCGATGTATGACCCGGACAGCTACTGGCGCGGCCCCGTCTGGCCGCAGGTGGCCTACCTGCTCTGGAAGGCCTTGGGTCGCGGCCCGACCGAGACCGAGGTCGGCGCGCTCGTGCGAGGCCGCACGATCGAGGGCGCGGTCCGCTCGGGGTTCGCCGAGTACTGGAGCGCGGGATCGGCGTCGGGGGGCGGGGCGGTCCCGCAGTCCTGGACGGGGCTGGCGCTGGTGCTCGCGAAGACGCGCACGATCCCGCCGTCGTCGGGATAGAGCGGCCGCAGATCGGTCCGCAGGTCGATCAGCGAACCGAGCGACTCCTCGGTCTCGTGCCAACCGAAGGCTTCGAGGCTCGCCAGGGCGCTCGCGGGCAGGCGGCGACGGCGGCGGCGAACCATCAGGTTGGCGATCACGTCGGCGACGCCGACGAGGATGATCAGATCGCCGAACGAGACGACCTGGTCCGCGACCGCCAGGGGGATGGTGTCGCCGAGCCAGGCGAGGGCGGTGGTGTCGTCGGCGATCTCACGCGGTCCCGAGAGCACGACCCGGTCGATCTCGTCGGCGGCGATCATGCCGGCGTCGACGAGCGCCTCGCCGCGGACGGGCGTGGCGCCGTTCAGCGCGATGGGCACCAGGTTGGCGATGATGCCGACACCGATCACCGCCATGCCGACGAGCATCAGGTTGCGAACGACGAAGGCGAGGGCGGCGATCAGCCCGACGAGGGCCCACCAGCCCGAGCCGGGCAGGTCGACCCGGTCGACGGCGATGCCGACCGCCACCGCCACGACGAACAGCGGCAGCGAGGCGACCCGGGTGCCGGCGACGGCGCGGAGCCGGCCCCTGCGGGCGACGCCGACGACGAGTCCGATGATGATGGCCAGAACCAAGGGCGCGAAAGCCACAGGAGTGATCCTCCCGGTCGTGCCCGCCGACCGCCGACGAGCGTAGATCCCATCGCCTGGTTCGCGGCGGACCCCGGGTGCGATGGCCCGACCCCGGCCCGCTCCGGGTCAGAGTCCGGCGTTGCGGGCGGTGCCGACCAAGACGTCGCCGTCGGCGCGGAACACGTAGCAGAGGATCGTGCGGTACGACTGCTCCTCGAACTCCTCGCGGTCGGGGGCGAAGACCCCGATCTCGAGCGCGCTGGTCTCGTAGATCGAGCCGGACCACCCCTCGAACCCCTGGTAGCAGGCGGCGAGTGCGAAGTCCTCCATGATGTCGTCGCCGGGATACTCGACGGTCTCGTCCGCCGGGTACGGCAGATTGAAG
The DNA here is from genome assembly GCA_039193795.1 of Actinomycetota bacterium. GTDB lineage: Bacteria > Actinomycetota > Acidimicrobiia > Acidimicrobiales > Aldehydirespiratoraceae > UBA11606. The sequence goes on from JBCCWI010000038.1 coordinate 16,130, forward strand.
AAGATCTGGAACCCGTGGGGATCGTCGCAGTCGACAAGGGTCGTGATATCGCGGGTCCGCCCCGCGCTGAGTCCCTCGTCGCGGTTGAAGCACTCGTCGATCCGCAACGTGTTCTCGTTCACCGCGATCCCCGGGACCGTCGTCGAGGTGGCCGGAGCCGTGGTGGTGGTGGAGGAGGTCGAACCGCTGGATGTGGGTCCGTCGCCGGTGACGTCGGGGTTGGGCTCGGCGTCGGCCTCGTCGAGGGCGGTGTTGGCGGCCGCCGCGGGATCGCGTTCGATCTCGTCGCCGCCATCGTCGCTGCAGGCCGTCATGACGAGGGCGAGCGCCACCCAGAGGCATCGCATCCATGTCGACCGAGGCATCGGCGTGAGGCTAGACCGTCGGCCTCGGACAGATGCTCCGGGCCGGTGCACGCGACCGGGGCGGGGACGGGTGCCGTCAGGCGGCCGGGAGGGCCCGGTCGATCAACTCGAACGAGAACCACAGACAGACGAGCGCGGGCACGAGGCCGGCGAACCGCAGACCGAGCCGGCCGGGCCGGGCGGTGGCGAAGCGGTCACCCAGACGGCCGCCGACGTACCAGAAGGCCACCGCGACGACCATCCAGACCGCGGCGGGCACGATGGCGTCGCGTTCGCCGCCCAGGCCCTCGTCGAGATCCGGGACCGGCGCGTCGGCCGCCGCCGCCGGCGGCTCCGTCCCGTCGGCGGTGCCCGAGCCGGTCGGGGTGGAGGTGTCGCTCAGCACCGGGTCGTCGTCGACCGGCATCGTGTCGGTCGTGCCGTCGGCGCCGAGCTGCTGGGCGTCCTCGTTCGCCGCCGTGCGTTCGGCGCCGGCCGCGATGACCCACTCGGGGAGTTCGACGGGGTCGTCGACCAGCTCCGCGGCGACGATGATCCGTTGACGTGACGACAGCTTCGGATGGCAGGCGGTCAGCGTGAGCCGGTTGTCGCCGAAGTCGCCGAGCACCCAGGTCGCGCCCGGGTCGACGATGATGTGGCCGTCGCCGATGGCCTGGACCTGGTCGAGGTCATCTGCGTAGGCGTCGGTCGCATCGAGGACGCGGTAGGTGAACTCACCCTGTACCGACGTGACGGTGATCTCGTCGCCGGGCACCAGCTCGTCGATGCGGTTGAACGGAGCGCCGTAGGTGGTGCGATGGCCGGCGATCGACGCGTTGCCCGTGTTCCCGGGCAGTGCGGTCTGGCTGTAGTGGCCCGGGCCCTTGCGGAGATCGGCGACCGCCACGCCTCTCACGACGACCTTGTCGACGTCGAGCGACGGGATCTCGATCCGGGCGAGTGCGTCACCGTCGTCGGGGAACAGGGCCGCCAGGACGTCGTCGTCGATCGGCGCTGCCGGTGCGGCGGCCTCGGTCGTCGCGGCCGCCGGTGGGTCGTCGGGTGCGTCGGTCGCGTCGGCAGCGCTGTCCGTCGCCGGTGCGGTGTCGAGCACCGGTCGGGCGAGCAGTGACGTGTCGAGGCCACCGGCGACCGCGTCGAAGCGTTCGTTCAGGTCGTCGCGCAGGCCGTCCTGGGCGCGCGCCTCCTGGAGGTTGGTCCCCCAGAGCTGGAACACGACGAAGAGCAGCACGATCACGCCGGTGAGGATGAGCCCTCGACCGATGGCACCGAGCACCTCGGCGAGTCGGGGTACCGAGTCGTCGAGGGGGCGCGGCGGCTGTGGCGACAGCGGCCGGCGGGGTTCGGGCCGGTCGACCAGCGGGTCGACGACGATCTCGGTCATGGGTCACTGATCGGCGTCTCGGTGCCGCATCTGAGCCGGACCGTCTCGGCGGCGACGGTAGCGTTTCTCAGATGCCCATCGTTGCCCTCCGTGGCGTCGTCGCCCTGCTCGGCCGGTTCCCGGCCCTGGCTGGCGTCGACCTCGAGGTGGGCGAGGGCGAGATCGTGCTGGTGCAGGGGCCCAACGGCGCCGGCAAGTCCACCCTGTTGCGCGTCTGCGCGGGCCTGTTGCGGCTCGAAGCGGGTTCCGCCGAGGTGCTCGGCCACGACCTCACGGTCGACCGGGCCGCGGTGCGTCGGTCGGTCGGGCTGCTCGGCCACGACACGGCGCTCTACGACGACCTGACGGTGGTCGAGAACCTGCAGTTCTGGGCGCAGGCCTCCCGCGTCGATCCGGCAGCGGTCCCCGGTGCGCTCGACCGGCTGGGCGTCAGTGAGCGGTTGCACGATGTCGCGGTGCGGCACCTGTCCGCCGGCCAGCGCCGGCGCACCGCGCTGGCCGCGGTCGTCGTGCGGCGGCCCCGGTTGTGGCTGCTCGACGAACCCCACGCGGGGCTCGATCAGGGTGGCCGCGATCTCATCGACCAGCTGATCGTGGACGCGGCCGGGGCGGGCGCCACCGTGATGCTGGCCTCCCACGAACTCGACCGCACCGTCGATCTCGCCACCCGCCATCTCACCGTCGCCGGGGGAACCATCACCGCCGACCGACGAGACGGCGCCGATCCGGGCGGTCACGATGCTGCGTGATGCGTGGATCGTCGCCAGGAAGGACCTCCGGATCGAGTGGCGATCCCGGGTCACCTTCAGCCAGGTCGTGCCGTTCGCGACCCTTGTGCTGGTGTTGTTCGGCTTCGCGCTCGACGCCAACCGGCCGGTGTTGGAGCGGGCGACGTCGGGCCTGTTCTGGATCACGGTGATGTTCGTCTCCACCCTCGCCGTGCAGCGCTCGACGACGATCGAGACCACCGACGGCGCCCGCCGGGCCCTCCTGCTCGCCGGGATCGAGCCGGCCGCGGTCTATGTCGGCAAGACGGTGGCCGTCGCGATCCAGCTCGTCGTCGTGCAGATCGTGCTGATCGCCGGCGTGCTGGTGCTGTTCGGCGCGGAGGTCGACGTCTGGCCGCTGCTGATCGCAACCTGCCTCGTCGCGACCGTTGGCATCGCGGGCGCCGGTACCCTCTTCGGAGCGTTGGTCGCCGGTGTTCGAGCGCGTGAGACGGTGCTGCCCATCCTCATGCTCCCGGTGCTGGCCCCGGTGCTCATCGGTGCGACACGAGCGTTCGACGACGCTCTCGGATCGGTGGCCGTCGACGGGTGGGCCTGGCTCGGCCTGCTCGCCGGGTTCGGCATCATCAATCTGGTCCTGGGATCATTGTCGTACGGCGTGCTCTTGGAGGAGACATGACCACCCCCCAAACCGACGCAGCGGTTCACACCGGTTCGACCACCACTCGCTGGCTCGGCACCGCTGTGCTCGTCGGCATCGCCATCGTCTTCCTCCTCGGGTTCTTCGCCGCCCCCGAAGACGACCTGATGCAGGACTCCGTCCGCCTGATCTTCGTCCACGTCCCCGCCGCGATCTTGACCTACGTCGCGTTCAGCGTCACCGCGATCGGCTCGGTCATGTGGCTCTGGAAGCGCTCGGTCTGGTGGGACATCACCGCCCATGCCGCTGCCGAGATCGGCGTGATCTTCTGCGCGCTGACGCTGATCACCGGATCGATCTGGGGTCGCCCGACCTGGAACACCTACTGGGAGTGGGGCGACGTCCGACTCGTCACGACGCTGATCCTCTTCTTGATGATGGTGGGGTACCTCGCGGTGCGCTCCGCCGGCGGCGACGACGCCGCGGTGTCCACCCGAGCCGCCATCGTCGGCCTGATCGCAGCGGTGAACCTGCCGATCGTGAACCGCTCCGTCGAATGGTGGGCGGACCGTACGCTGCACCAGCAGTCTTCGATCACCGACGGCAAGCTCGAGGACATGACCCTGTTCGCCATGGTGCTCGGCATCGTGGTGTACGGCCTGTTCTTCGTGTGGGCGATGATCCATCGCTTCCGGATCGGCTGGCTCGAACGCGAACTCCGCGTCGGCGATCTCGACGAGGCCCTCGCCGCCCGTCGAGCCGAAGCGGTCACCACCGGAGGTGAGGCATGACCCATCTCGGCTACCTCATCGCCGGCTGGGGCATCTCGCTCGGCGCACTCGGGCTGTACGCGATCCGCATCACCGCCCGCGGTCGCCAGCTCGCGAGCCGCGTGCCCGCAGACCGTCGCCGCTGGATGACCGCGGAGGACTCGGCGTGAGCGACGAGCTCCTCGAGGACGAATCGCTCGCCCCGCAGGAGCCCCGTCCGGTCCGCAAGGGTCGGCGTCGGATCGGGCCGGCCCTGATCGCGATCGTGATGGCGGCCGCCGTCGTCGCGTTGATCTGGAACCTGGTCGGCGGGTCGCTGTTCTTCTACAACGCCGACGAAGCGGTCGAGCGGCGAGACGAGCTCGGCGACGAGCGGTTCACCTTGCAGGGGTCCCCGGTCGGGTGTTCGATCGTCGAGGGATTCCAGGGCGACCAGCCCGTCGTGGCGTTCTCCGTCACCTTCGGCGGCGTGTCGGTCGACATCGTGCACTTCGGTGACCCGGCCGAGTTGTTCGAACCCGACGTCCCCGTCGTGCTCGACGGCAACTGGGTGCAAGGTGACCCGGGCGTGGCCGACTTCGAGGGCCTCGCCGACGACGGGTACTACTTCGCCTCGGATCGCATGCGGGTGAAGCACGACAACGACTACATCAACGACGACGACTACGACGAACGTCTGACCGAGAGCACGGAGCAGGCGGCGACCGCCGAGGCCTGTTCGTGAGCAACGTCACCCTCGGCTCCCTCGCGGTGTCCTTCGGTGCCGCCTGCGCGCTCGCCGGCATCATCGTCGTGATCCTCGGGCTGGCCGGCCGACGGCCCCGCTGGTACGCCGACGCCAAGCTGCTCGTGTGGCTGATGACCGCCTCGTCGGTCGTCGCCATCATCGTGATGGAGCGGGCGCTGATCACCCGTGACTTCACCGTGCTGTTCGTCGCCGACAACGGGTCGAGCCAGACCCCGGCGTTGTTCAACGTCGCCACGCTCTGGTCGGCGCTCGAGGGGTCGATCCTGCTCTGGGCGTTCGTGCTCTGCGGCTATGTCGTGGCGGTGATCCTGAAGTTCCGCAACGACGGCGACGACCCGATGATGGCGTGGGTGATGCTCACCCTGTTCGTGGTGTGCTCGTTCTTCTTCCTGTTGATGGTGGGCCCGGCGGCACCCTTCCAGTCGTTCGACCCCGAGCCCGGCTTCGACGGCCCCGGCCCGAACCCCCTGCTGCAGAACCACATCCTCATGGCGTTCCACCCGCCGATCCTCTACCTCGGGTACGTGGGATTCACGGTGCCGTTCGCCTTCGCGATCGGCGCGCTCGTCACCGGTCGCGTCGGGGAAGGCTGGCTGGTCGCGACCCGGCGGTGGACGGTCGCAGCGTGGGGCTTCCTCACGCTCGGCATCGTCCTCGGCGCGTGGTGGAGCTACGAGACCCTCGGGTGGGGCGGCTACTGGGCCTGGGATCCGGTCGAGAACGCCTCGTTCCTCCCGTGGCTGACCGGCACCGCCTTCATCCACTCGGTGATGGTCCAGGAGCGGCGCGGCATGCTGCGGGTCTGGAACCTCTCGCTGGTGATCTCGACGTTCTCGCTCACGATCCTCGGCACCTTCATCACCCGTTCCGGCGTGCTGCAGTCGGTGCACGCCTTCGTCGAGTCGGCGATCGGCCCCTGGATCCTCAGCTTCTTCGGACTCGTGGTCGTCGTGTCGCTCGGCCTGATCGCGTGGCGCGGCGACGAACTCCGCGCCCCCGGGCGGATCGACTCACCGGTCTCGCGGGAGGGTGCGTTCCTCGCGAACAACGTGCTCTTCGCCGGGTTCGCGTTCGTCGTCCTGCTCGGCACGATCTTTCCGCTGATCGTCGAGGCGATCGACGGCCGCACCATCTCCGTCGGCAATCCGTACTTCGAGCAGATGACGATGCCGATCGGGTTCGTGCTGCTGTTCCTGATGGCGATCGCGCCGGTGCTGCCGTGGCGCAAAGCCAGCGGTGAGGTGCTGTCCGCCCGCCTGATGTGGCCGGCGTGGATCGGTGTCGGCTCGATGGTGCTCGCCGTACTGATCGGTGCGCGCGGGTGGGCGCCGATGCTCGCCTTCGGCCTCGGAGGATTCGCCGGTGGTGCCGCCCTCCGCCAGGTCGTGCTCGCCACCCGCCGACAGGGCTGGCGGGGCCTGGTCGGCCGCACCAACGGCGGCATGATCGTGCACCTCGGCGTCGTGTTGATCGCGGTCGCCTTCGCGGCCAGCAACGCCTATGTCCGGCAGGGTGAGTTCACGCTCGCGCCGGGCGAGACCGCGGTGATCTCGGGTCACACGCTCGAGTACGCCGGGTCCGAGGTCGTCGAATACGAGAACCGGGTCGAGCGCAAGGCCCAGGTCCTGGTCGACGACGTCAAGTTCTACGCGCCGGCGATCGCGACCTACCCCTTCGCGGGACAGACGATCGGCGTGCCGAGCGTGCGTTCGACCTGGCGCGACGACATCGCCCTGTCCGTGCTGTCGTTCCCCGAGGACGCCGACGACGAGGTGGTGCTGCGCGCGACCGTCCAGCCCCTGATCATCTGGTTGTGGATCGGCGGCATCGTGATGGCGGCGGGCACCGCGCTCGCCATCGTCCCGGGCCGACGGCGCAATCCGATCGCGCCGACGTCCGCGCCGGTCCGGACCGAGCCGACCGCGCCCGCCGACGTCGTGGCCGAGCCGGTCGAGGTGGGCGGATGACCGCGGCGTCGGATCCGACCGCCACCCGCCCCCGCCGCACGGCGGTCTGGATCGTCTTGCCGATCGCGGTGGCGATGGTGTTGCTGATCATCTTGCTGGCGACCGGCGAGCCGGCATCGCAGCGGGCGGCCAACGGCCGGGCGGTGGGTGAGATCGCCCCGCTGATCGAGGGTGAATCGATCGACGGTCAGTGGTTCGACATCGACGACCATCGAGGCCAGTGGGTCGTCGTCAACTTCTTCTCGACGACCTGTGTCCCCTGCATCGTCGAGCACCCCGAACTCGTCGAGTTCGCCGAGCGGCACGCGGTCGCCGACGACGCCGTCGTCGTGTCGGTCGCGTTCGACGACTCGGCCGCGAACGTGCGCGACTTCTTCCTCGAGAACGGCGGCGACTGGGCGGTCATCACCGGCGACACCGGGTCGGTCGCGATCGACTACGGCGTGACGGCGGTGCCCGAGAGCTACCTCGTGGCGCCGTCGGGGATCGTCGCCGACAAGATCATCGGCGGCGTCACGGCCGACTTCCTCGACCGTCGCATCGAGCTCCTCCTCGAACAGGCGGAGGGGTCGTGAAGCCGCGGCTGATCTCGTGGTTGCTCGTCGGTGTCGTCGGGGTGTCGACACTGCTCTTCGCTGCGATCGACGAGGGGGAGCCGGCCACCAACGCCGACCGTGCCTACGCCCTCTCCCAGGACTTCGCCTGCCCGGAGTGCCAAGGCCAGAGCGTCGCCGAGTCCGACGTGCCGGTGGCCCGCAACATCCGACGCGAGATCCGGGTCTGGGTCGACGAGGGCCGCACCGACGAGTTCATCCGCGACCAACTCGTCGCCGCCTTCGGTGAGGACATCGACTACACGCCCTCGAGCGAGGGGGTGACCGCCCTCGTGTGGATCCTTCCGGTCGTGGTCGGCGCCGTCGCGGTGGGTGGGCTCGTGGTCGTGTTCCGCCGCTGGCGGCTCGACGACGAGGTGGCCGCCACCGACGCGGACGCCGCGCTCGTCGAGGCGGCCCGCGCCGAACGCCCATGACCGTGTCCGACCAGGGGGAGCGTGCGCTCCTCGAGGAGGAGCGGGACTTCCTGCTCGCCTCGCTCGACGACCTCGAGGTCGAGCGGGCGGCCGGCGATCTCGACGACACCGACTACCACGCGCTGAAATCCGACTACACGACCCGCGCCGCCCGCGTGCTGCGCCGACTCGACGGCGCCGATCGACCCTCTCCGAAGGCGCCCGACGCCGGGGACGAGGCGAAGGGGCGGGCGTGGATGTGGCTGCTCGGCGTCGCTGTCGTGGCGACCCTCGCCGGGGTACTGGTCGCCCAGTTCTCCGGCAGCCGCGGCGTCAACGACACGATCTCGGGAGACATCCGGGTCACGACCCGGGAGTTGTTGCTCGACGCTCAGCAACGCCTCGGCGAGGGCGACATCGACGGTGCGATCGAGATCTACGACGAGGTGCTCGACATCTCCCCGGCCAACACCGAAGCCCTCGCCTACAAGGGGTGGTTCCTGCGTCTCCAGGGTGATCCCGAGGGCGGTCGACCATGGGTCGAGGACGCCGTCGCCATCGACCCGGAGTATCCCGACGCCCGGGTGTTCGCCATCGCGCTTGCCCTCGACACCGGCGACATCGCCGCAGCCGTCGATCATCTGGCCGCCTTCGACGAACTCGACGCGCCACCGTTCATCGAACAGCTGGTGGTGCAGCAGGGGCTCCGGGACCGGCTCGCCCAGATCGCACAGGCCGACGCGCTCGAGCGGGTCGAACCCATCGCGCTCGTCGACGATCGCCCCCGATTCGCCGAGACCGACCTCACGGTGGAGGACGTCCTGTTCGCCGCCGAGGCGCTCGGCGCGCAGGATCAGGTCCTCGTCGGTCTCGAGCTGGTCCAGTGGGTCCTCGAGAGCGAGCCGGAGAACACCGACGCGCTCGCCGGATTCGGTTGGCTGTTGGCCCGATCGGCCACCGTCGACGACACGGAGTCCGCCGAGCTGGGCCTCAACTTCCTCGACCGGGCGCTGTCGATCGATCCCGGTCACGTCGACGCCCTCGTCTACCGAGCGTTCGTGCACAACTTCGTCGGCGACACCGAAGCGGCCGCCGCGGACCTCGCTGCCTTCGACGCGGCGCCGGTGCAGCCCGCCGACCTGCGCGAACTGATCCTCGCCTTCGGGCTCCGGGAGTCGCTGGCCGGTTGATGACTTTCACGGTCGGGCCGCCAGCGCCGATACTTGGGTATGGCTGCCCTGGGACGACTCGACTTCGGCCGCGTCGCGATCGTGGCCGTGCTCCTGGTCGGCACCACGGCGATCCTCACCAAGGACCAGTGGGACTGGCTGCTCCAGTCGGGTGACGCGGAGACCACCGACGTCGACGCCCCGACCGTCGCGATCGACGAACTCGACGGCGAGCGAGAACGCCTCTACCGCATCCGCCCCGACAACGGCAGCGAAGCCCGCTACGTCGTGACCGAACGGCTCGCCGGCAACGAGAAGACGACCGTCGGCACGACCACCGTGATCGGCGGCGACATCGTGATCGACACCGTCGACCCCTCGGCGTCGACCGTCGGTGAGATCGTCGTCAACGTCGAGATGTTCGAGTCGGATTCGAACCTGCGCGACAAGCGGATCCGCCACGACTTCCTCGAGTCCACCCACTGGCCCTTCGCGCACTTCGTGCCGACCGCCATCGACGGGTTCCCGACCGACTTCGTCGAGGCCACGGTCGTGCCGATCGAGATCCACGGCGACCTCACGATCAAGGAGACGACGCTGCCGACCACCTTCACCGGGTCGGTCGTCGTGCACGAGGATCGCCTCACCGTCGACATGACGACGACGGTGCTCGGGTCGATGTTCGACGTCGGGCCGATCAACATCGCCCGCCTGGCGCACACCGACGACGAGATCACCCTGCAGCTCGAACTCGTCGCGGAGCGGGTCGATCTCGACGCCGGCGATGGCGCCTCGCTCGAGACCGATCTGCCGACCGACGAGATCGCGGGCGGGGCCTTCGCCCTGGAGGTCCAACCGATCCTGGAGGCGCGATGCGTGGGATGCCACACCTCGGGAGGCCCGGGTTGGAACACGCTGCCACTCGACACCGCAGGCGAGGCGGCCGCCATCGCCGACGACATCGCCCTCGTCACCGGCGCCGGCTACATGCCGCCGTGGCTGCCGTCGGATCTCAGCCCGGCCTTCCACAACGACTGGTCGCTCAGCGACGAGGAGCTGGCGGTGCTGGCCACCTGGGCGGCCGACGGCGGTGGGCTCGACGTCGCCCCCGACACGGCGCTCGTCAGCACCTCGGAGCTGATCGACCCGATCGACCGCGACATTGTCACCAACGCGGCCGAGGCGTACTTCGGCAGCGAAGACCACAAGGACGACTACCGGTGCCAGGTCTACGAGGTGCCCGACCCCGAGGGTGACGGCACCTGGGTCTCGGGCCTGCACTTCGAGCCCGATGAGCAGACGGTCGTGCACCACGCGATCGTCTACCGGGCGCCGGCGGCGGCGCGCGCCGAGGTCGAGGCCAAGATCGCCGAGGACGACAAGCCGGGCTACACGTGCTTCGGGGCGTCCAACCTCCGCAGCGAAGGGGTGTACCAGATCATGGGCTGGGCCCCCGGCCAGCAGCCGACCCACCTGCCCGACGGGGTCGGCATCTACCTCGCCCCCGGCGACTTCATCATCAACCAGATCCACTACCACTGGGATCACGAGTTCCCGCCCGACAACTCCACGATCGTGCTCGAGACCGCCGGCGACGACGAGATCGCCGCCGGGATGCGCCACATCCGCGGCAGTGCGTACCTCACTCCGGCCGAGATGCCATGCGCCCCCGAGGAGGTGGCGACCGGCGCGCCGCTGTGCGACCGCGATGCGGTGCTCGACGACATCGAGGACAAGTACGGGACCTCGGCCCGCTGGATCCCCGACTCACTGCTCGCTCAGTGCGGCGGGACGGTCGACGACTACGACGACCTCGACGGCACCGTGGCCCACAGCTCCTGTGATCTCCGGGCCCGCAACACCGGCACCATCTTCTCGGTGCTCGGGCACATGCACGAGTTCGGTGCGTCGTACCGCATGACGCTCCATCCGGACACGCCCGACGAGATCGTCCTGCTCGACATTCCGACGTGGAGCTTCGAGTGGCAGCTCGCCTACGAACCGGTCGAGGCGATCCGGATCGAGCAGGGCGACCACGTGCGGTTCGAGTGCTGGTGGGACCGCAGCCTCTTCCACCTGGACGAGCCCCGCTACGTCACCTGGAACGAGGGCACCGTCGACGAGATGTGTTACTCGTCGATCCGGGTCGTGCCCGATCCGTAGTCGAGCGGCTCAGTCCGGGTTGAGCGAGACGTACCCCTTGCGGAAGAACGTGAGCGCCGCCACGTAGGGGTCGTCGGCCGCGGCGAGTTCGGCGAAGCTCATCGACGCGCCGTTGAAGGTCGTCTCGTTCCAGTACGGGTCGTCGCGGTCGACCTCGCCCCAGGCGCCGACGTACAGGTACGGCTCGTCATGGTTGTGGTCGCCGGGCGACATGCCGTACGTGGCTCGACCGTCGGCCTCGGCGTCACCCATCGCGATCGCGGGATCGAAGTGGCCGGGCCACAGCTGGGTGCGCTCGACGTCGTGGGCGCCGGGGGTCAGGCGCAGCTCCTCGATCACGGCCCAGGCCAGCCCGAACCACTCGCCGAGGAAGCGGCCCGTCGCCTCGGTGACCGCCAACGGTTCGTCGAGGTCGCCGAGTGCGGGCGAGTCGTGCTCGGCGGCCGCGGTGCCGGGCTCCACCCCGAGGAAATCGGCCGCCGCCCGGAGGGTGGTGATCGACGTCGACTCGGCCTCCCCGCCGCGCTGGCGGATCAACGACGTGCCCTCGACCCGCACTTGCTCGTCGTCGCCGAAGAACGGCGTGCCGAATCCGCCTCGGGTGTAGCGGAGGCCGAATTTGGTGTTCGCCTGGCGGCGGGCCTCCGCCACCACGCCGTACGCGAGCCGGTGGAAGGCGTCGCGAGCCGCGGGATAGTCGGCGGGGACCTCGGGCAGGCGGCCGCGTGCGCCGAGCCAGCGCTCCCGGGCGAACGAGGTGAGCTCGGGACGATCGGCGATCAGGTCGTCCCAGGTGCGGTCACCGCCCGACGTCGGCGCAACGACCGGGAGGTCGCTCTCGCCGATCGCGGCGGGATCGTCGGCGAAGAACGGTCCCTCGGTGACCGTCGGCGGCGACGGCTCGAGCACGCGCACGGTGAGGTCGGGCCCGACGAGAGCGGCGGCTTCGGCGGCGGGGTCGTGGGCGATGGGCATGGGGTCTCCTGGAGCGAGGTCGGTGTCGCGGTGCGAACCGGGCGTCATCGTGCCACGGTTCGCGAGTGTCGTCGGGGGAACACTGGCCCGCGAGCTCCGCATTCCCCGGGAAGGTCCGAGCCGGACCGTGGGTTGCCTCCCCCGTGCAACGCCGACTCGCGTCCGTGCTCCTCCCGTTGGCGGTGTTCGCCGCGGCGTGCGGCGACGACGACACCGAGATGGCCGACGAGCCGCCGCCCCCGGCGGTCTCCCCGACGGCGGACTCCCTGGCGGGCGACGACCTCGACAGTGCGCCCCGACCGCAGGTCGAACGGGCCGAGGCCGGCGAGTTCCGCGGCGCGACCGGCGCCGACGGCACCCATCTCCCGGTCCTGGATCCGTCGGTGCAGGCCCTGCCCTTCGAGGTGGAGCAGATCGCCTCGACGGCACGCGAGGACGTCCCCTCCGCCCTGCGCGGGGACCGGACCGATCCGTCGTTCCCCGAGCCGCTGATCCCGCTCGACCGCATCGTCTCGGGCGGGCCGCCGCCCGACGGCATCCCGCCGATCGACACTCCCAAGTTCCAGTACGCCGCATCCCTCGGTTGGATGTCGGCGGTCGAGCCGGTGGTCGTGCTCGAGATCAACGACGACGTCCGCGCCTATCCGGTTCAGTTGCTCGCCTGGCACGAGATCGTGAACGACACCGTCGGCGGCGTGCCGGTGACGGTGGCGTATTGCCCGTTGTGCAACTCGGCGTTGGCGTACGACCGGCGGTTGGGTGATCGCATCCTCGATTTCGGGACGTCAGGCGAGCTGTTCAACTCGTCGCTGGTGATGTACGACCGCCAGACCGAGTCGCTGTGGACCCACTTCGACTCCCGGGCCGTCGTCGGCCACCTCGCCGGGCAGGAGCTCACCACCTACTCGGTGCAGATGACGTCGTGGGAGCAGTTCCGCGACGCCAACCCCGACGCGATCGTCTTGAGCCGCAGCACCGGGTTCGACCGTCAGTACGGCCGCAACCCCTACCTCGGCTACGACAACCCCGACGGGCCGGCCTACTTCTTCGACGGCGAGGTCGACCCCCGCCTGCGCGAGAAGGAGCGGGTGGTCGTCGTGCGGGACCCGAGCGGCCCAGCGGTCGTCGTCCCGCTGGAGCCGATCTTCGACGCCGGCGCGTTCGAGTTCGCTGCGCACGGTCGCGATCTGGTCGCGATCGTCGACCCCGGCGTGTCGAGCCCGCTCGACGGTGAGTACGTCGACTTCGGCTACGACCAGGGCGCCGCGGCGGTCTACGTGAACGAACTCGACGGCCGCGAGCTCGAACTGGTCCGTACCGACGACGGGTTCACCGACGTGGTGTCGGGGCTGACCTTCGACGTGTTCGGGGTGGCGACCGACGGGTCGGGGGTTCGCCTGGAGCCGGTCGAGCATCTCGACACGTTCTGGTTCGCGATCGCGGCCTTCGAGCCCGAGGCGCAGATCATCGACGGCTGAGCGTTTCCGACGCGACAGTCTCGGGGTGTGCCGAACCCACCCGGGAAGGCCGCCGGTCGGCACGGGGTTTCGACGCCGTGAACCCGCGCGCCCTTCTCTCGCTCCTCCTCGGCGTCGCACTGCTGGCCGCTGCGTGCGGCACAGACGACGACGCCGGTTCCTCCGCCTCGACGTCCGCGTCGACCTCGGCCTCCCAGGCCGAGTCCGACACGGGGGACGCCGGCGACTCGACGGTCGAGGACGGTGACGCGTCCGCGGCCGCATCCGACGGCGCCAGCTTCCGCGCTCCGGCGATCGGCGACGGTGAGCACCTGCCGGCGCTCGACCCCGACGCCGACCCGACCCCGTTCGCCGTCGACCGCATCCAGTCGACCCCCCGCGAGGACGTCCCGTCCGCCCTGCGCGGGAGTCGCACCGACTCGTCCTTCGCCGAGCCGCTGATCCCCCTCGATCGCATCCTCTCGGGCGGCCCGCCCCCCGACGGCATCCCGCCGCTCGACGAGCCGCTCTTCCAGTCCGCGGCCTCCGTCGATTGGCTCTCGGCCGTCGAACCGGTGATGGTCGTCGAGGTCGAGGGCGACGCCCGCGCCTACCCGATCCAGATCATGACGTGGCACGAGATCGTCAACGACGTGATCGGCGGCGTGCCGGTGACGGTGGCGTATTGCCCGTTGTGCAACTCGGCGTTGGCGTACGACCGGCGGTTGGGTGACCGAATCCTCGATTTCGGGACGTCGGGCGAGCTGTTCAACTCGTCGCTGGTGATGTACGACCGCCAGACCGAGTCGCTGTGGACCCACTTCGACTCCCGGGCCGTCGTCGGCCATCTCACCGGCGAGAAGCTCGACACGTTCTCCGTCCAGACGACGTCGTGGGAGCAGTTCCGCGACGCCCATCCCGACGGTCTCGTCCTCAGCCTCGACACCGGGTTCGACCGTCAGTACGGCCGCAACCCGTACTTCGGCTACGACACGCCCGGCGAGAACCCCTTCCTCTTCGACGGCGCCGCCGACCCTCGGCTCGACCCGAAGGAACGGGTGATCGCCGTGCGCGACGACACCGACCCAGCGGTCGTCGTGCCGCTCTCGGCGGCGTTCGAGGCCGGCGCCTTCGCCTTCGACGCCCACGGCCGCTCGTTGGTCGCCGTCGTCGACCCCGGCGTGTCGAGTCCGCTCGACGCCGGCCAGGTCGACGAGGGCTTCGACCAGGGCGCCGCAGCGGTCTACGTGAACGAGCTCGACGGTGTTCCGCTCGAGCTGAGCCGCACCGACGACGGATTCCTCGACGTGGTGTCGGGGCTGACCTTCGACGTGTTCGGGGTGGCGACCGACGGGTCGGGGGTTCGCCTGGAGCCGGTCGAGCATCTCGACACATTCTGGTTCGCGATCGCGGCCTTCGAGCCCGAGGCGCAGATCGCCGGCGGCTGACCTCGAACGATTTTCGGCCCGAACGGGAACGGTTTTCCTCCGAACGGAGTTCCCTCTCCATGAGCACGACCACCGCGCCCTCGACCGATCTCGTCAACTGGCTCGGAACCTGTCTCGGACGGGGCGAGCTCGCACCGGTGTCGTGTGAGGATCTGGAGGAGTTCGCCGGCCACCTCGACGAGCACACCTTCGCCGGCGGCACCAACGTCTACGAACAGCACGCCCTCCCGGCGCGGGTGTACATCCTGCGCTCGGGAACCGTCGAGCTGACCCGGGAGATGAACGGCCGGCGCGTCGTCGTGCAACTCCTGCGGCCGGGAAGCGTGTTCGGCGACATCCCCCTCTTCCTGCGGTCGGGCGAACCGACGACGGCCCGAGCCGTCGAGGACAGTGTCGTGCTCAGCATCGACTCCGTCACCCTCTTCGGGCTGCTCGGTCGGCGACCGATGCTCGCCCGCCGGTGGTTGGTCTCGGTGGCCCAGCGGATGGCGGCCATGCAGGACCGGGTGAGCGATCTCCTGGCCGGCAGCCTCGACATGCAGGTCGCCTCCTGGGTGCTGCGCGAAGCCGGCACCGAGGGTGTGACCGTCAGCCAGCAGACCCTGGCTCGGCTCCTCGGTGCTCGTCGAACGAGCGTCAACCAGTCGCTGCGGCGGCTCGAGGCCGACGGTCTGATCGAGACCGGCTACCGCCGCATCGCCGTGCGCGACCACGCACGGCTCGCCGCCGCCGTCGGCCACAGCTGAGGTCGCGCTAGGGCCGGGCGGTGTAGCTCGCACTCACGATGTCGCGTCCGCGCGCCGCGAGCGACCAGATCGAGCCCTTCTCACACCCTCGCCCGCCGATCACCACCATGCCCTCGCGCAGGAGGGTGTTGAGCACCTCGGGGATCAGGTCGCCGTGCGAACACATCACCAGGTCGTCGTCGAGTTGGATCTCGGCTCGTACCAGTTCGAGCAGGACCGCTGCCCGGGCACCCTCGGTGAGCTCACTGCGGGATTCGACCTCGACCCCCGCGCGGTGGGCGAGCGGCGCCACCGTCTGGGCGCAGCGGGTCGCCATCGACGACCACACCGCCCGCACCGGACGGTCGGCGAACCAGCGGTCGATCGCGATCGCCTGCTCGAGACCGGCCTCGGACAACGGCCGGTCGAGGTCGTCGGCGCCCGGCCATCGAGCTCGGTCGCCGGCGTGGGCATGACGCACCAGGTGCAAGGTCACCAGCGGCACCGTAGCGGCGGAATTGGGGCGAACGCCTCATGCGGTGCGGCGCCGCCGTGCGCTGTCATGGAGCCACAGGAGGTCACCGCACCATGTCCGATTCGCCCCGAAGTGTCGTCATCATCTCGACCCACATCGCGCTGTTCGAACGGTTGGTGGGCGATGCCGGATTCTCGGTGGCCGGTGCCGCCGACCTGATGGTCAACGGCGAGCGGCTCGTCGAGCTGTTCGACCCGTCGTTCGTCATCTACGACTCCGACCTGCCCGGCGAACAGGACACGGCGGCGATCGCCCGGCTGCGTCAGGCGGCGCCGAACGCCCGCATCGTGCTGGTCGTCAGCCAGAACTGGGCCCTGTCGGACACCGGCTCGCTCGGCGTGTCGGCCATCCTCGGTCGAGACGACCTGCTCGAGCTCGGGCCGTTGCTGCTCGATCTCGAGACGGCGGCGCAGACCACGGACCACTTCGAACGTCGCAGCGGCCGCGACCGGCGTCAGGTCCAGGACTGGACCAAGATCGGCTGGGAGTACCGCACGACCACCCGCCGCGCCGACGATCGTCGCGACGAACCCGTCCCCACCTAGACCACCCCTGCCCCGGCCGGGGGCCTGCTCGCCGTCGTCAGAGGCTGACGTGGGTGACGCAGACGTCGTCGCCCTGGGGCAGAGAGGCCGCCTGCTCGGCCATCGCGTTCGGGCCGATCATGTGGCTGAGCATGCCCTTGACGATCCCGCGGTCGACGGCGCAGATCACCGGGTGTTCCACGACGGCGTCGCCGAAGGGACAGTGCTCGGCGACGATCTGCAGTTCCTTCTGATCGCCGTCGGGGTCGCCGGGCCGGCCCTCGGCGTCGGTGGCCTCTTCGGCGCGTGCGGCGAACCCGTGCGCGGAGAGCGCATCGGCGATCGCATGGAGCGCACCCTGGAACGACCGGTGGGTGGCACCCGGCTCGAGCGTCTGGGCCATCGCGGTGCCGTACTCGATCCCGACCTCCTCGGCCATCTGCTCGGCGACCTCGGCCGGCAACATCTTCAGCGCTCGACCCAGCAGCGCGACCAGGATGTCGTCTTGACGGACATCGACCTCGAGGTGCACCTGCTCGTCGGTGGTGGTGTAGCGCTTCGACGGACGCCCGACCCCGCCGCTCGGCTTGGCCGTCTCGACGACGAGGTAGCCGCCCGAGGCGAGCTTGTCGAGATGGTGTCGTGCGACGTTGGCGTGGAGGTCGAAGTGCTTGGCCGTTTCGGCCGCGGTCACGCCGTCGTCGCTCGCATGGGCGAACAGGAAGATGTCGCGGCGGGTGGGGTCGCCGAACGCGCTGGTGATCGCGGTGACGGTGGAGGCGAACTCGGTCGGGGAGAGCTCCCGGCGCCGTGACACCGCCTCAGCCGGACTGGGGGAGTGAGTGTCCACACCGGTATTCTACCTACGGCGGTAGGAGAAATTCCTGCCGCGTCCCCCGATCCGAGTTCTGCTCCACACACCTGCCTGGAGAGCACACATGTCCGTCACCGAAGCCGCTGTCATCGACGCCCTCCGTCCGGTGCAGGATCCCGAGCTCCACCGCAGCATCGTCGACCTCGGCATGGTCCGCTCGACCTCGATCGACGGCGGTCACGTCGAGGTCGGGATCGACCTCACCATCGCCGGCTGCCCGTTGCGCAACCAGATCCAGACCGAGGTCACCGAGGCGGTCACCGCCCTCGACGGCGTCAACCTCGTCACCCTCGACTTCGGCGTCATGAACGACGAGCAGCGCGCCAAGGTCCGCGAGCTCGTCCACGGCAACCCGGCCGGCACCGCCGGCTCGCAGGCCGCCCACGGCCATGCCGAGGGCCGTGCTATCCCGTTCGCGCAGGCCGGCAACCGCACCCGCGTGATGTTGATCGCCTCGGGCAAGGGCGGCGTCGGCAAGTCGTCGGTCACCGCCAACCTGGCGATCGCGCTCGCCCAGCAGGGCAAGTCGGTCGCCGTCATCGACGCCGACGTCTGGGGCTTCTCGATCCCACGCATGCTGGGCGTCGATCATCCGCCCAAGGTCATCGACGAGATGATCGTCCCGCCCGTCACCCACGGTGTGCGCTGCATCTCGATGGGGTTCTTCGCCCAGGAGGACCAGCCGGTCATCTGGCGTGGCCCGATGCTGCACAAGGCGCTGGAGCAGTTCCTCACCGACGTCTTCTGGGACGAACCCGACTTCCTGCTCATCGACCTGCCGCCCGGCACCGGCGACATCTCCCTGTCGCTGGCACAGTTCCTGCCGACCGCCGAGGCCTACATCGTCACCACCCCGAACCCGGCGGCCCAGAAGGTCGCCCAGCGGTCGGCGTTCATGTTCGATCAGGTCAACATCAAGGTGAAGGGCGTGATCGAGAACATGTCCTGGTTCACCGGTGACGACGGCAAGCGTTACCCGCTCTTCGGCGCCGGTGGCGGCAAGGATCTCGCCGACCGGCTCGAGGTCGACCTCGTCGCCCAGGTGCCGATGACCATCCCCATGCGGGAGGGCTCGGATCAGGGCCGCCCCGTCATGGCCATCGAACCCGACAACGAGGCGTCGCTTGCGTTCGTCGAGATGGCAGAGTGGGTGCTCGCACATGCGCCCAGCAAGCGCACGCACCCCGAACTCAAGATCAACAGCTGATCGCCCCGAACCCTGGAGCTCCCCGTGGACATCCGCATTGGCGTCACCGACAACCCCCGAGAGATCAACCTGCAGCTCGCCGACGACGTCGACCGCGACACCCTGAAGGGCGAGATCGACAGCGTCCTGTCCAGCGGCGAGGGTGTGCTGTGGCTCACCGACGACAAGGGCAAGGAGGTCGCGGTTCCGGCCGCCCGTCTCGCCTACGTCGAGCTCGGACCGGCCGGCTCGAACCCGATCGGCTTCGGCTGAGCCATCCCGGCGGCGGCTGATCGATGGCGAGTCTCGCCGAGCTGGCCGCTGCCCACACCGCGCTCGAGCGGCCGGCGATCGTCCATCTGCAGCGGCTGGTCGGCTCGTGGTCGCTGCCGTGCGACCTGTCGTTTGCCGATCTCCTGCTCTACGCGCCCGTCGACGAGGCCGCGTCGGAGTTCGTGGTGCTCGGTCACGTCCGCTCGACCACCGGAGCCACCGCCCACGCCGGCGACCCGGTCGGCACTCGCATTCCCGCCTCCGGTCGACCCGCCCTGCGTCGCGCCCTGCTCGACGGCGTTCGATCCGAGACGCCGTGGGCGAACCCGTTGCCGCCCGGCGCCCTGGACGAGGTCGTCGAGGAGGGCGTCACGACGCCGCTCGGCACCCACAGCCTGCTGATCGATCACGTACCGGTGCGGTTCGACGATCGGGTCATCGCCGTGCTCACCCGCGAGGGTGACGCCGGGCTGAGCCGCACCCAGACCGGACTCGAGCAGGCGTACCGGGCGCTGTTCGACCGGTTCGCGTCGATGATCGAGGAGGGCGCGTTCCCGGCCGGCCGCCCCGAGAAGTCCGGCGAGTTCCGCGAGCCGCGGGTCGGCGACGGGGTCCTCGTGCTCGACCGGGAGCAGCGGGTCGAATTCGCGTCACCCAACGCGGTGTCGGCGCTCCACCGGCTCGGAGTCCAGGCCGAGGTGATCGGCCGGCGACTCGAGTCGGTCGGCATCGACGACGCCGTGGTGCGCCGAGCGCTCGAGACCCGGGGCAGCACCATCACCGAGATCGAACACGGCGACGACCTCTCGGTGGTCGTGCGCTGTCACCCCCTCGTCGAGCACGGTCGGTCCACCGGCGTCTTGGCGCTGACCCGCGACGTCTCCGAGCTGCGGAGCCGGGACCGGCTCCTCGTGTCCAAGGACGCCACGATCCGCGAGATCCACCATCGGGTGAAGAACAACCTGCAGACGATCCAGTCGCTGTTGCAGTTGCAGGCGCGCCGTCTGGCGACCGGCGAGGCGAAGGACGCGGTCGCCCAGAGCGCTCGGCGCATCGGCTCGATCGCGATCGTGCACGAGACGCTCGCCACCGACGCGACCGACGAGGTCGATTTCGACACCGTCGTCCGGCGGGTGGTGCGTATGGTCGAAGAGGGCTTCGCCTCGCCGGATCGACCGCTGCGCATCACCGTCGACGGCGCACTCGGCGAGCTCAGCGGCGAGACGGCGATGCCCCTGGCGGTCGCCATGGTCGAGTTGGTGCAGAACGCGGTCGATCACGCGGTCGCCGACAGCTCGACCCATGTCACCGTCGAGCTCGTGGCGGAGCGACGGGAGCTGGTGGTGCGGGTCAGCGACGACGGCGTCGGCATCCCCGACGGGTTCTCGCTCGATCGCGATGCGGGGCTCGGCCTCGCGATCGTGCGTCAGTTCGTCGTGGCCGACCTCAGTGGCACGATCACGATCGGGCCGGCGCGCGACGCAGAACCGGTCGGCACCCTGGTGGAGATCCGGATCCCGCGACGGCGAGAGCCCGTCGTGGTCGGCTGAATCAAGCCGAGAGGGCGGCGCGCTGCTTGCGACGCTCGCGACGGATCACCCGGCGCTCCTCTTCGGAGGTGCCGCCCCAGACGCCGGTGTCCTGGTTGGTCGACAGTGCGAATTCGAGGCAGGCGTCGCGGCAGGCGCACTCGTTGCACACGGCCTTGGCGTTGGCGATCTGTTCGACGGCGAGGCCGGTCGTGCCGACGGGGAAGAAGAGCCCGGGGTCGGTGTCGCGGCAGCGAGCGTCCTTGCGCCAGTCCACGCTGCTCGAAAAAGCATCAGCGGTCAGTGCCACGAAAAGTCCCCCTGTGTTGTGCGATCCGGGCGATGTCCCGGTCATCTGTCACAATAGGAACCGGTTCTAGCCTCCGCAAGGGCTTTTTTGTAACCGGTTCTCGTTTTGCACGCTGCGTGGTCGCCGGTCGTCGCGTGCTCGAAATTCCCTCGAATGACCGCCACAAGCCGGCGGCGAGGTGGAAGACTGCCCACATGGCACCGGCCCCCACCGTGATCGCCCACCGCGGTGCGCGTGAGGCGGCCCGCGAGAACACCCTCCCGGCCTTCCGGTTGGCGCGAGAGTTCGGCGCCGAGTGGGTCGAGCTGGATGTCCGGCGCTCCGCCGATGGTGTCGCGGTCGTCCACCACGACGCCCAGCTCGAGGACGGGCGGTTGATCGCCGAACTCAGCACCGATGAACTCCCGGAGTTCGTGCCGAGCCTCGCCGAGGCCCTCGAGGAGTGTCAGGGCATGGGCGTCAACATCGAGATCAAGAACCTGCCGAGCGATCCGGACTACGACGCCGAACACCTCGTCTCCGACGCGGTCGCCGGTCTGGTCCAGGCGTACCTCGGCCCGGAGAACGCGTTGGTGTCGTCGTTCAACATCGACGCCCTCGACCGGTTGCACGCCGTCGACCCGACGATCCCGCTCGCCTATCTGTTCGACATCGGCGACCCGGCCTCGGCGATCGCACGTGCGATCGCTCACGAGATGGCGGCGATCCACCCCTACGACCCGTTGGTGACCGAGTCGCTCGTGCAGCGAGCCCACGCCGAGGGTCTCCAGGTCAACGTCTGGACCGTCAACGACCCCGATCGCATGGCGGCCCTGGCCGACATGGGGGTCGACGGCATCTGCACCGACGTGCCCGACGTCGCCCGTCGGGTGCTCGACGAGCGCGACTGACCCGTCCGGTCCGGCGGGTGACCATCCGCTCAGTCGGTCGGTGCCGGATCGGCCTCGAGCGGCACCAACAGCGAGAGGTGGGCCGGGGTCCAGGTGAAGCGGAGCCGCTTGCTCGCGCCGAGGTGGTCGCCGTCGACCTGGTAAGGGCTCGGCGGATCGCTCTCGATGACGAGTGATCGCACGTCGGTGCGGATGTCGAGGTTGCGGCGCCCCGCCAGTGGACGATGGGCCAGCGCGGTCGCGGCGACGGGTCCGAGGGTGCGCAGATCGAGGCGCTCGAGGGTGACCGCGGCGAGCGGTTCCTCCAACGACAGGCCCGGGACGAGTTCGAACGCCCGGCTGCCGAGGAAGGTGTAGGGATCGGCGTTCATCACGACGGTGAAGAAGCCGCGGGTGAGCGCGTGGCCCTGTCCGTCGACGAGCCGCAGCGGCGGTTCGCGGCGATCGACCCGCCGGATCCAGGTGTCGACGGCGGCGTAGATGAAGAGGGGATGACCCGCCCATCGCTTCCAGGGACCGCGCCGCTCGACCTGTTCGACGACGGCGGCGTCGAAGCCGACCCCGCAGTGGAAGAGGAAGTACCGGCCCTCGACCGCACCGAGCCCGATGCGGCGGATGTTGCCGGCGTCAAGCGCGTCGAGCAGCACGCCGACCGCATCGACGCTGTCGTCGGGGAGCCCGAGGATGCGGGCGAAGACGTTGGTGGAACCACCGGGAAGCGTCGCCAGCGCGGTGGCGGTGCCGGCGAGTCCGTTGGCGGCCTCGTTCAACGTGCCGTCGCCCCCGAGCACGACGACGAGGTCGTAGTTCTCCCGAGCGGCCGATTGGGCGAGCCGGGTGGCGTGGCCCCGACGGCTCGTCTCGGCCATCGTCACGTCGTGGTCGGCGGACAGCGCCTTGTGGATCACGACCCGTCGTCGAGCCGTGACCGACGAGGCGACTGAATTGACGATGAAGAGGATCCGCAAGAACGATCAAACTATCTGGTTCGCCCAGATAGGCATTCCTCACACGCGCTGGCAGACTCAGCGGTCATGAAGGTTGTTGTCTGTGTAAAGCAGATCCCGGATCCGGCCGACCCGGGTGCGCTCGACCCTGAGACCAAGACGCTCAAGCGGGACTCGAAGCTCATCCTCGACGAATCGGACGCCTACGGGGTCGAGATGGCTCTGCAGCTCGTCGACGCTGCTGGTGAAGGCGAAGTTCACCTGGTGTCGATGGCTCC
>JBCCWI010000039.1:0-37587 GCA_039193795.1 Actinomycetota bacterium
CGCCCCCGGGCCGCGCCCGCGGGCGGCGCCGCCGCCCGCCGGTGGCCGCGCCCGCCCCCCCGGCTCGGGGGCCGCCCGGCGGCGGGGGGATTGCCACCAGGGTTGGAGGGTCCCGGCGAATGCCGGCGAATGTCAGTGTGAGATCGCGTCGAGCACGTTGAGCTTTCCGGCCCGGCGGGCGGGGAACCAGGCGGCGGCGAGGGTGGCGATCGTGGCGATCACCACGACCTGCACGATGCTGCCGACGGGGATGGCGAGCTTCCCGCCGAACCCGTCCTCGGGCAGGGCCGCGACGACCCCCCAGCCGAACACGATGCCGATCGTGACCCCGAGCACCGCCCCGAAGAGGGCGACCAGGGCCGCTTCCCAGCGCACCATGCGGCGCGTCTGGCGGCGGGTCATGCCGACCGCTCGCAGCAGGCCGATCTCCCGGGTCCGCTCGTGCACCGACAGCGCCAGCGTGTTGGCGATACCGATCAGGGCGATGATCACGGCGAGGGCGAGCAGGGCGTTGATCACGATCAACAGCTGGTCGATGGTGTCCTCGAAGCTCTGCTGGAACTCGGAGCTGGTCTGGATGTCGACCTGCGGGTAGCGCAGCTGCAGTTCGGCGATCGACGGGGCGGCGTCGGCGAGGCTGACGTCGTCGACGAGGGTCGCGGCGACCCATTCGTCGAGTTCGGCCGTGCCGGCGGCGTCGAGCACCCCCTCGGAGATGACGGGATCCTCGAAGATGGTCGAATCGTCGTAGATCGCCGCGACGGTGAGGTCGGTCGAGAAGCCGGTGGCGAACTCGATCGGGACGGTGTCGCCGACACCGACGCCGAGGTCGGTGGCGACGTCGGTGTGCACCAGGATCGCGTCGGCGGTGGCGTCGGTCGGGATCGCGCCGTCGGTGACGTCGATGTTGAACAGTGCGTCGATCGCTGCGAGGTCGGTGCCGGTCACCTCGGCCACATCGCCGCCCAGGCGGGCGTCGGTGTAGCGCATGCCGGCGACGGCCTCGAAGTTGCCGGTGGCGGCGAGGTCGTCGGCCAACACCGGGGTGAGCCCGGCCTCGTTCGGATCGGAGATGACGTAGTCGGCGGTGACGCTCGATTCGATGAGGTCGCCGAGGCTCGACTTGATCGACTCGCCGACGACGTAGCCGGTGGTCACGAGCGACAGGCCGATCATGAGCGCGGCGCCGGTGGTGGCGGTGCGTCGCGGGTTGCGGGCCGCGTTCTCCTGGGCGAGGTCGCCGGCCGTACCGAACACCTTGCCGATCGGCCAGCCCACGATCCGGGTGACCGGGCGGGCGAGGGCCGGGGCGGCGAGCGCTGCACCGAGGAAGATCGATGTGGCGGCACCGCCCAGCACCAGGATCGTGCCGAGGGTCGAACCGGCACCGGCGAACAGGCCGAAGGCACCGAGGCCGACGCCGAGCACGAGGCCGGCGACGCCGACCCCGAGACGACGGGCGGACTCGCCCTCGCTCAGGTTGCCGCCGTCACGCAACGCCTGGATCGGGGAGATCGAGGCGGCCTGACGGGCCGGGGCGACGGCGGAGACCACCGTGACGCCGATGCCGAGCACGAGGGCGAAGATGATCGTGCGGGCGGCGACGATGGTCGGGCTCTCGGGCAGCTGAGCGCCGATGGCGTCGAACAGGGCGATCAGACCCTCGGCGATGCCGACGCCGGCGACGATGCCGATGACGCTCGCCACGACACCCACGATCACGGACTCGAGGATGATCGAGCGCCGCAGCTGGACGGCGTTGGCGCCGATCGCCCGGAGCAGACCGATCTCGCGGACCCGCTGGCCGAGCACGATGGCGAAGGTGTTGTAGATGATGAAGATCGACACGAAGAGCGAGACGATCGCGAAGCCGAGCAGCACGTTGCCGACGATGTTGATGCCCTCGTTGAAGTCGGCCTCCTGCTCGGCGGTGATCGTCGCCTGGTCGACGACCTCGGCGGCACCGAGATCGATCGTCGCCGCGACGGCGGTCATCACGGCCGTGGCGTCGGCGCCGCTCTCGAGACGAACCGGGATCGAGTCGACCGTGCCCGGCTCACCGAAGATGCGCTGGGCCTCGTCGAGGCTGACGTGCATGAGGGTGGCGCCGACCGTGGCGTTGTCCTGGCCGAAGCTGGTGGTGCCGACGAGGGTGACGTCCTCCTCGACACCGATCGGGGTGATCAGGTCGTAGGACTCGCCGATCACGAAGTCGTGGTTGGCCGCGGCGTCGAGATCCATCGTGAACTCGCCGGGCTCGTCGGGGGCTTCACCCTCGACGATCGTGAACGAGCCGAGGGCCGAGTCGTCGGTCCACGAGAACATCAACTGGGGCGGACCCGCGGTGGTGATCGTGGTGCCGTCGGCCTTGACCGGCTGCACACCGTTCTCGGGCGCCTCGACGAACGCGACCGCGTTGGCCACCCCGTCGATCGCGTCGATCTCGGCGACGAGCGACTCGTCGAGCGGGAGCGGCTCGCCGAACTCGGCGGCCGGGCGAACGACCAGGTCGGTTTCGCCGGTGATCTCCTCGGACAGGTCGCTGAACGTCGAGCGGAGCCCGTCGGACAGGACGAAGCTGGCGACGACGAAGCCGACGCCGAGTACCACCGCGAAGGTGGTCATCGCGAACCGGGCCTTGTTGGCGGCCAGGTTGCGGAGGGTCAAGCGGAGCATGGGGGTGCCTCTCTGTCTTGGCTCGGCCCTGTGCTCGTGGAGAGACAGTGGCCGAGACCGGACGAAATCTCTGACGTGAATCCAGCCGGGGCGTCAGCCCAGGGCCTTCATCCGGTCGAGGACCGTGTCGGGGGTCGGACCGAACACCTCGTCGACGATCGTGCCGTCGGCGAGGAAGACGACCCGGTCCGCGTACGAGGCGGCGACGGGGTCGTGGGTGACCATGACGATCGTCTGGCCCAGCTCGCGCACCGCGCTGCGCATGAACGACAGGATCTCGGCGCCGGTGGTGGAGTCGAGGTTGCCGGTCGGCTCGTCGGCGAAGATGATCTCGGGCCGGCTGGCGAGGGCGCGGCTGACCGCGACCCGCTGCTGCTGGCCACCGGAGAGCTCGTTGGGGCGGTGATCCGTGCGGTCTCGAAGACCGACCGTCTCGATGACCTGGTCGAGCCAGGCCTGGTCGGGGGTGCGGCCGGCGAGGTCCATCGGCAGGGTGATGTTCTCCATCGCCGAGAGGGTCGGAACGAGGTTGAAGGCCTGGAAGATGAAGCCGACCCGGTCTCGTCGCAGCAGGGTGAGGGCCTTCTCGTTGAGGGTGGACAGGTCGGTGTCGCCGATGAGGATCGAGCCGCTGGTGACGGTGTCGAGTCCGGCCAGGCAGTGCATGAGGGTCGACTTACCCGAGCCCGACGGGCCCATGATGGCGGTGAACTGGCCTTCGGCGAACGACACCGAGATGTCGTCGAGGGCGCGCACTTCGGTGTCGCCCTTTCCGTAGATCTTGCTGACGTTGACCGCCGCAGCGGCGGTGGTGGCGTCGAGGGTCGGGACGGGTGGGGTTGCGGTGAGCATGATGCGTGTGTGCCTCTCGGGGGATGGACGGCCGAATCGGGGGATTCGTGGTTGGGGGGATTCGGTGTCTGCACCGTACGGAGCAGGCCGGTCACGAGTCGTCGGGCCCGCGACGGATTCGGGCCTCCCCCGGGTGGTTGACCGCTGCGCGACGCGCGTCATCCTCAGGGATGACCCGGTCTCAGGGTCGGCTCGGGGAGAACCCTCAGGCCCGGCCGGGGGTGATGAGCCCGGACTCGTAGGCGGCGACGACCGCCTGGACGCGGTCGCGCACGCCGAGCTTCATCAGGACCCGGCCCACGTGGGTCTTGACGGTCGTCTCGCCGACATACAGCGATTCGGCGATCTCCGCGTTGGAGAGCCCCCGCGCCATGGCGATCAGCACCTCGGTCTCGCGTTCGGTGAGCTCGCCGAATCCGGGAAGATCACTCGGCGAGCCGACGGTCGCCCCCTTGGCGAACTCCGCGATCAGGCGTTTGGTGATCGACGGTGCGAGGAGGGCGTCGCCGGCGGCGATGATCTCGACCGCGTCCAGCAGGGCCTCGGGGGGCGTGTCCTTGAGCAGGAAGCCGGCGGCGCCGGCCTGCAGCGCTGCGAAGACGTACTCGTCGAGGTCGAAGGTGGTGAGGATGAGGATGCGGGTCTCGACCGACGGATCCGCCATGAGCTGCTCGGTCGCTGCGACGCCGTCGAGTTCGGGCATCCGGATGTCCATCAAGACGACGTCGGGACGGTGCCGGCGCACGATGTCGAGGGCCTCGCGGCCGTTCTCGGCCTCGGCGACGACCTCGACGCCACCCGACTCGAGGATCATGCGGAATCCCGTCCGCATCAGCGCCTGGTCGTCGACGACGACCACTCGGATGGGGGCGTCGGTCATCGATGGTCGCCGATCGGCAGCACGGCGGAGACGGCGTAGCCGCCTCCCGCGCGGGGGCCGGCATCGAGCGATCCGCCGAAGGCCTCGACCCGCTCGCGCATGCCGACCAGCCCCTGTCCGGCACCGACGGCGGTCGCCGCCGCGCCGCGGCCGTCGTCGTGCACGCGGACGTGGAGTTCGTCGTCGGCGTAGGTGAGGGCGACGGTGGCCCGGGCCGGGCCTGCGTGCTTCAGCGTGTTGGTGAGCGATTCCTGCACGATCCGGTAGGCGGACAGTTCGAGCGAGGCCGGGAGTTCGACCGGGTCCCCTTCGACGGTGAGCTCGACCGGGAGTCCCGCCTGCTCGCAGTGATCGACGAGGCGGCCGAAGTCGTCGAGGCTGGGCGCCGGTGCGAGCTCGAGTTCTTCGTCGTCGCTGCGCAGCACGCCGAGGATCCGACGCATCTCGTCGAGGGACTCGCGGCCGGTCGCCTCGATCGCCTCGAGGGCGTCGGCGGCCTGCTGCGGGTTGGCGTCGAGCACCCGGCGGGCGGCGCCGGCCTGGACCACCATCACGCTCATCGAGTGGGCGACGACGTCGTGGAGTTCGCGTGCGATCCGCGTGCGTTCGTCGGCGACCGCATGGCGGGCCTCGGCCAGCCGCTGGGCCTCGGCGTGTGCCGCGGTGCGCTCGAGTCCGAGCATGTAGGCGCGGCGGGTGCGGAGGTTGTCGCCGAGGATCCACGCGGTGCCGTACATGACGAGGAAGGCGGGGATCGCGAACCAGGGCAGGTCGTCCTCGGGGGAGATGACGCCAGCGGTGCCGACGGCGACGATGCCGAGGATCACCCCACCGCCGTGCCGCAGCGACGCAGGCCGATCGACGTGGGCACCGATGCTGTAGACGCCGATCAACAGGGTCATGCCGGTGGCTTCGTCGGGGAAGTCGACGACCCAGTACGTGGCGTTGAAGACGAGCATGATCCAGGTCGCCGCGACGGGGGCGACTCGACGGAAGGCGACCGGCAGACAGATGCCGGCCAGCAGGAGCCAGGTGAATCCGTTGGGTTCGACCTCGCTCGGGTCGACGTCGGCCTGGGTGGTGGCGAGGATCGCGAGCGCGCACAGGCCCACCGCGAACACGGCATCGGCGACGAAGGGGCGCTGCCGGAACCACTGGGTGACCTGCTGCACGGCGACCATGACCCCCACCGTAGAGAACACGGGGCGGTGACGGCATCCTCCCCGACGCCGATCGAGCGTCCTCCGTTCGAAGGAGGCCCGTCGGCCCGGGCGCGGCGGCCGGATCGGTGTGAAGGAGGTCGGGCGGCCCGACCGTGTTTAGATTGGCGGGGTGCAGTGCCCGTCGTGTCACGCCGAGGTCGCCGAGGGCGCCCGCTTCTGCAGTACGTGCGGCTTCGAGCTGACGCGGCGCGAGGACGAGCGTCGGGTCGTGACGGTGTTGTTCGCCGACATCGTCGGCTTCACGGGTCTGTCGGAGGATCGCGATCCCGAGCAGGTGAAGAACCTGGTCGATCGGTGTTTCGCCCGCCTGGCCGACGACATCACCGCCTTCGGGGGTCGGGTCGACAAGGTCGTGGGCGACGCGATCGTCGCCTTGTTCGGTGCCCCGATCGCCCACGACGACGATGCCGAGCGTGCCGTTCGGGCCGCCCTTCGCATGCAGGAGACCGTGGGCCGGTTCGACGCGGAGACCGGCGTCGGGATGCGGTTGCGGATCGGCGTGAACACCGGTGAGGTGCTGGTCGGCGGGTTGACCGCCGGCGACGACTACACGGCGATGGGCGATGTCGTGAACACGGCCAGCCGTCTCCAGACCGCTGCCGAGCCGGGCACGGTGATCGTCGGCACGGTCACCCAGGAGGCGACGGTCGACGTCATCCGCTACCGCTCGGTCGGCCAGCTCCACGCCCGGGGCCGCGAGGCGCCCGTGACCGCGTACCGGGCCCTGGCGCCCTACGGCCATCCGGGCGAACGCCGAGCGGTCACCGAGTTGCCCTTCGTGGGCCGCGAGCGCGAGCTCGACCTCATCCGAGTCGCGGTCGAGACGGCGTTCGCCTCGAGCCGCGGCTTGCTGCTCTCGGTGACCGGCGACGCCGGGGTCGGGAAGTCGCGTGTCGCCGCGGAGGTCGCCGACCTCGCCCGCTTCGACCACGACGCCGTGGTCCTGCACGGTCGCTGCCTGCCGTACGGCGAGACCAACATCTGGTGGCCGGTCGCCGAGCTGATCCGTTCGGCGATCCGGATCGAGCCGGGCATCGAGATCGACGAGGCACAGGCCTCGGTCACCGAGATGGTCGAACGCACGTTGGGGGACCGGGCGGCGGCGCTCGACGCCGACCGCGTCGCCGACGGCATCATGCACATCCTCGGGTACGAGACACCGCTCGCCCGCCTACCCGCCGAACGGGCCAACGTCGAGGTCACCCGGAGCACCCGGATCCTCCTCGCCATGCTGACGCGGACGAGTCCGCTGGTCCTGTGGCTGTCGGATCTGCACTGGGCCGACGACGCCGTGCTCCAGCTGCTCGACGACCTGATCGACCGCCTCGGCCGCCGATCGGTCGTCGTGATGGTCACCGGCACCCCGGCGTTGTTCGATCGCTGGGGCCCGCGGCCCGGGCGGTTCAACCTGCTGTCGCTGGCCCTCGACGGCCTCGACGCCGAAGCGATGAACCTCCTGGCGGCCGAGGTCGCCGGCACGCTCGACGATCAGGCCCGTGCGGCGCTGGTCGATCGGGCGAGCGGCAATCCGCTGTTCCTGGAGGAGATGGCCCGAACCCTGGCCGCGACCGACGGGCACGATGTCGAGACGCTGCCCGCCAACGTCCGCAGCGTGATCAGCGCACGCCTCGACGCACTCGACGAGATCGCGCGCGGGGTGATCGGCAACGCCGCGGTGCTCGGCCTCGACGGCGACCGCGACTGGCTGCAGACGATGGCCGAGTACACGATGGGCGGCATCGACGTCTCCGAGGCGATCATCAGCCTGCAGCGCGCCGATCTGCTCGACCTCAGCACCAAGTCGTGGAGGTTCCGCTCCAACGTCGTGCGCGACGTGGTCTACGAGCGGCTCACGAAGACCCAGCGGGCCTGGCGTCACGCCGGGATCGCGAAGTGGCTGGAGGACAACCGGGCCTCCGACGTCGACACGATCGGCTGGCACTACCGGCGGGCGGCGATCCTCGAACAGGAGGTCGGCGGCATCAACGGCATGGCCGCCGACATCCGCGTGCGGGCGGTCGACTGGACCATGCGCACGCTCGACGAACCCCGCGTGCGTTCGTCGGTCGACCTGTCGGTCGAGTTGCTCACCGCCGCGCTGGACCTGCTTCCCGACGACTCGGATCGTCGGCCCGACCTGTTGTTGCGGCGCGCCGACGTGTGACTCCGGAGCCTGGCGTTGGAAGCGGCGGCCACCGACCTGGCCGGCGCCACCGCGCTCATCGGTCCCGACTCGCCCGTCTCGACCCGCGTCCGGCGAGAGTTGGTCGCCTCCGAGCTCGCCCAGTGGTCCGACGACCATCGCGAGTCGCTCGCTCGCGCCGCCGCCGCTCACGCCCTCGCCGAGGCCGAAGGCGACCATCGGATGCTCGCGTCCTCGCTGCGCCGGCGGGGCATGGCCGAGATCTTCACCGGCGAGACCGCAGC
Organism: Actinomycetota bacterium; assembly: GCA_039193795.1. Taxonomy (GTDB): domain Bacteria; phylum Actinomycetota; class Acidimicrobiia; order Acidimicrobiales; family Aldehydirespiratoraceae; genus UBA11606. The sequence continues at coordinate 8,059 of JBCCWI010000039.1, forward strand.
GGCCGAAGCCTCGATCACCGCCTCCTTCGATGCGTACGAGTCGGTCGGCGACGAGATCGGTATGGCGTGGGCGCGGCAGAACCTGGCGTGGATCGCGTTCACCGACGGGCGGATGAGCGAAGCCGAGGAGCGGCTGCTCGCGGCGTCCGAGGCGTTCGAGCGAGCCGGCGACCTCGCCGGCCGTGGCTGGACGACCGGCCTGCTCGCCTATGTGCGGATCTTCGACGGTCGTTTCGCCGAAGCCGACGAGCTGGCCCGACGCACGCTGCTCGACGCACGCGAACAGGGTGACCGCTGGGCGCAGGGGATGATGAGTGTCGCGCTGGGCATGTCGGCCCTGTGGACCGGCCGGATCGACGATGCGCTCGGGCACGCAGAGTCGGCGGTGGCCAACTTCCCCGAGGGCGCCGACACCATCGGTGTCGTGCAGGCGATCGCCACGCGCGGGCGGGCGCTGGTGCGGCGCGGCCGCCTCGACCTCGGGTTCCTTCTGCTGGGCAACGCGATCGACGACCATCCGGTCGGGCCGCCCAACGAACTGCTCCGGGCCGCGTTGGCGGCGGCGTCGGTCACGGTGGGCGACAGCGAGCGGGCCGAGTACCACCTCGCCGGTGCGATCGACGACGACCGTGACGTGCTGGGGGCCTCTGAGCGCCGGGTCGTCGCCGGGCTGGCCCGCCTCCAGGTGGGCGATGTCTCCGGCGCGACCGACCTGCTCGATCAGCTCCCGGGCGCCGACGACGAGAAGGCCTCCCCGTGGGGATGGGCCGTCACCGCGCTGGCCCGTGCGGCGGCCGAACAGCCGAACGACGATCTCGTCGACGCGGTCGAAGCGAGTGGGCGCAGCACCTACTCCGACCGGGTGCTCGCCCGCATCGCGGTGGGTGCTGCTGCGGCCCGATCGGGCGACAGCGCCGGCGCGGTCGTCGCGCTCGAACGAGCTCGGGCCGTGATCCCGAGCGGTGGCGACCAGGTCTTCCCGTCGATCGTTTCGGTCGCGGCCGCCGTGTTCGCCCAGGCATCGGCGGCCCCCGACGCCGATGAACGGGTCGCCGAAGCGGAGTCCGCGCTCGCTCGGATCGGCATCCCCGACTCCGGCTGGTGGGCGGCGCTGCGAGCGGCGGCCGGCGTGGCCCCGGCCGTCGCCGGCTCCTGATCCTCGGTCAGCGGTCGTCGCTCATCGGTTGGGCTTCGACCATGTCGTCGGCCTCCGGGCCCTTCGTGCGCCACCAGCGGCCGTAGGCCGCGGCACCGGGTGTCGCGCTGAGCCCGTGGGCGACGATCGACAGCAGCACGGTCCACGACATGACCGTGAACACCGGCCCCAGGTCGACGTCGTGTGCGTGTTCGACCGCGGAGATGCCGAAGAGGATCGACGCCAGCCCGCGCGGGCCGAACCACCCGAAGAACCCGACCGTCTCGCGCCGCACGCCACTCCCGACGAGGCTGATGGCGATCGCGAGCGGTCGGACCAGCACCAGGCTGCCCACGGCGTACAGGGCGACGCGCCAGTCGAGTTCGGGGAGGGCCGGCCCGACCACGATTGCGCCGAAGACGATGAACGACACCGTCGCCAGCAGCTCGGCGAGATCGGTCGTGAACTCCTCGATGTGGGCGCACGTGTCGGTCGCCGTGCTCCCGAGTGCGAGACCGGCGACGAACGTGGCGATGAAGCCGTTGCCGCCCACCTCGAGCGCAGCCGTGAAGGCGGTGACCGCCACGCCGAGCACGGCGAGCTGGCGGGCGATCCCGTCCATCCACCCTGCCGCCGACGAACGGTGGATCAACCATCCGGCGGCGCACCCGACCGCTGCGCCGACCAGGACGCCGTAGCCGATCTGTTCCGCCGCGAACGACAGCCAGGATCCGGCACTCGTGAACTGGTCGTCGTCGGCGGCGAGCGCGACGAACAGCGTGACCGCCGGGAGGGCGATGCCGTCGTTGAGCCCGCTCTCGACGTTGAGCGACTGACGGACTCGCAGCGGGACCGCCTCGTCACTGACCACCGCCTGCCCGAGCGCTGCGTCGGTGGGCGCCAGGATCGCGGCGATCAGGGCGGCCACCGCGAGCGGGATGTCGAACAGCGCCCACGCGAGGACGGTGCCGAGTCCGATCGCGAGCGGCAGTCCGATCGCCAGCATCCGCGCCGGGAGTGCGACGTCGTGGCGCAGGCGCATGACGTCGATCTTCACTGCGTCGCTGAACAGCAGCAGCGCCAGCGTGGCCTCCGCCAGCAGCTCGACCGCCTCGGAGTCGAGCGACAGGTCGAGGACGTCGAAGCCTTCGCTCCCGATCAACAGACCGAAGCCCACGAAGAACATCGGTCCGGTGAGGGGGGAGTGCTCGACCCGCCCCGAGATCAGGCCGTAGGCGATGAGAAAGGCGGCGATGACGCCGATGTCGAAGGCTTCCACGGTGCCATCCTTCCAAGAATCCCAGGCCGTTTCCGGTGGTCGGGAACACGACGAGCCGACCCGACGTTCCCGACCCGACGCAATCGGTGAACGGATGCGCGAGCATCGACACCATCGCAGCAAGGAGACCGCAGCCGTGACCATCGAGAAGCCGAACCTCGACGAACCCGCCCTGCCCGACGGCGAGTTCGGGTGGCACAAACTCATCGACCTGGACGAGCTCCCCGAGGGCCGGGTCACCACCGTCACGATCGGCCACGAGAGCCTGTGCGTGTCTCACATCGCCGACGGCGACTACGGCTGCCTCCCTAACGCCTGCCCCCATCAGGGCGGGCCGCTCGGCGAGGGATCGATCGAGAAGGGATGGCTGCGCTGCCCGTGGCATGGCTACGACTACTCGCCGAAGAACGGTCAGCCTCCGGGGGCACACGACGACTCGCCCGGTGCGTTTCGCACCGATGTGCGCGACGACGGCGTGTACGTCGCCCTGCCCGTCGAGGTCGCCCGGCTCCGCAGCATCTCCGACGTCATGGTCGAGACGATGATCAACTGGGGCGTGACCCACGTGTTCGGCATGGTCGGTCACTCCAACCTCGGGTTCGCCGATGCGATGCGCGTCGCCGAGGCCCGAGGCGATCTCACCTACATCGGGATCCGTCACGAGGGGGCCGCGTCGTTCGCAGCGACGGCCTACGGGAAGCTCACCGGCCGACTCGCCGGGTGCTTCGCGATCGCCGGGCCGGGATCGACCAACCTCATGACCGGGCTCTACGACGCCAAGACCGACCGCGCACCGGTCCTCGCCCTCTGCGGTCAGGTGCCGTCGAAGCAGCGGGGCCGCGGCGCGTTCCAGGACACCGATCTGCACGCTGCGTTCCACGACGTCGCCCGCTACAGCGAGACCGTCCAGGCCGGCTCCGACCACGCGGAGCTGATGACGCTCGCCTGCAAGACCGCAGTCGTCGAACGCGACGTCGCCCATCTCGTCTTCCCCGACGAGGTGCAGGAACTCCCCGCGGCCGACGGCGCACGCCCGGGCGGCCCGGATGGCCGCACCGGCGAACGGCGGATCGCGCCCCCGGCCGACGCGCTGGAGGCCGCCGTCGGGGCGGTGACCGCCAGCGACCGGCCGATCATCATCGTCGGCAACGGCGCGAAGGACGGCATGGCCGAGATCACCGCCCTGGCGGAGAAGCTCGACGCACCGGTGCTCACCACCTTCAAGGGCAAGGGCCTGATCTCGGACCACCACCCCCTCGCCGGGGGTGTGCTCGGCCGCTCCGGCACCCCCGTCGCCAGCTGGTTCATGAACGAGAGCGACCTGATCATCACCTTCGGGGTGTCGTTCGCGAACCACACCGGCATCGCCGACTACAAGCCGATCGTGCAGGTCGACTTCGACCCGATGGCGCTCGGTCGGTTCCACCCGGTCGCCGTGCCGGTCCAGGGTCACGTCGGGGTCACCGCCCAGGCGATGCTCGACGCCTGCGGCGAGACCGCTCGCGACGGTGCGGCGGCCGAGGTGGCCGAACGCTGGGCGATCTGGCGAGAGGAGAAGGCGAGCCGACGGGTCGACGACCACGGCGGCGGCATCAACGCGGCCGCGCTGTTCCAGGCCCTCAGCGACTGTGTCCCCGCCGATGCGATCATGCCGGTCGACGTCGGCAACAACACCTACTCGTTCGGCCGCTACTTCGAGGTGAAGGAGCAGTCGGTCCTGATGTCGGGATATCTCGGTTCGATCGGCTTCGCGCTGCCCGCCGCCATGGGCGCGTGGGCGGCGACCCAGAGCCAGCCGGACTTCGCCGGTCGGCCCGTCGTGTCGATCTCGGGCGACGGTGGTCTCGGCCAGTACGCGATGGAGATGACCACCGCGGTGAAGTACGGGATGAACCTTACCCACGTGGTGATGAACAACAGTGAGCTGGGCAAGATCTCCAAGGAGCAGCGCGCCGCGGACTTCGACGTGTGGCAGACCTCGTTGCACAACCCGTCGTTCGCCGCCTTCGCCGAGCTGTGCGGGGCGCGAGGCATCCGGGTGACCGAACTCGACGAGCTGCCCGCCGCCATCGCCGAAGCGATCGCCCACGACGGCCCGTGCCTCGTCGAGGTCGTCACCGACGCATTGCTCGTCTGACCCGGCCTCGGTCAGGATGCGAGGGTATGACCGCCCGCGCCGACGCCATCTCCGCCGCCGATTCGTGGTTCGACGATGGCGGGTTGTTCGACGAGCTCGCCCGCCGCGTCGCGATCCCCACCGAGAGCCCCGACCCGGATCGGCGCGCCGAGCTCCACCGCTACCTCGACGGTGAACTCGTGCCCGCGCTCCGAGCGCTCGGGTTCGACTGCGAGATCTTCCCCAACCCGGTCGCCGGTGCCGGGCCGTTCCTCATCGCCTGGCGCGACGAAGACCCCGGGTCGCCGACCGTCATGTCCTACGGTCACGGCGACGTGGTGCTCGGGTACGACGACCAGTGGCGCGACGGCCTCGACCCCTGGACCCTCACCGCCGAGGGCGACCGTTGGTACGGCCGCGGCACCGCCGACAACAAGGGCCAGCACACGATCAATCTGGCCGCCCTGCGGACGGTGCTCGAGACCCGGGGCTCGCTCGGGTTCAACATCGTGCTGCTCATCGAGACCGGTGAGGAGACCGGTTCGCCCGGGTTGGAGGCGTTCTGCGCCGCCCATCGCGACCGCCTCGCCGCCGACGTCTTCATCGCCTCGGACGGTCCGCGGGTCGACGCGGCCACGCCCACCGTGTTCATGGGGTCGCGCGGCGCCTTCAACTTCACGATGGAGTTGCGCCTGCGCGACGGCGGTCACCACTCCGGGAACTGGGGCGGTCTGCTGGCCAACCCCGGCGTGATCCTGGCCCACGCGCTCGCGTCGATGGTCGACGAACGGGGCGAGATCCTGGTCGACGGCTGGAAGGCACAGCCGATGTCGGACTCCGTACGGTCGGCCATCGCTGCACTGACCGTCGGTGCGGATCCCGAGAGTCCGCCGATCGACGACTGGGGCGAGCCGGGACTCTCGCCCGAGGAGCGGGTGTTCGGCACCAACACCTTCGAGGTGCTGGCGTTCGAGACCGGGAACCCACGTCATCCCGTCAACGCCGTCCCGCCCCGCGCCGTCGCCCACGGGCATCTCCGGCTCGTGGTCGGCACCGAGATCGACGACCTGTTGCCATCGCTGCGCCGCCATCTCGACGAGCGGGGCTTCGACGCGATCGAGCTGACGGCGAGCGGGGTCGCCATGCGGCCGACCCGACTCGACCCCGACCACCCGTGGGCACAGTGGGCGATCGCGTCGATCGCCCGCACCGCCGATCGCCCGGTCGCCGTGCTCCCCAACCTGGGCGGATCGCTGCCCAACGACGTGTTCGCCGAGACGCTCGGTCTCCCGACGATCTGGGTTCCGCACAGCTATCCGGGCTGTTCCCAGCACGCACCGAACGAACACGTCGTCGTCGACACCTGCCGAGACGCGCTCCGGATCATGACCGGTCTGTGGTGGGATCTCGGCGCCGGCTCGACCCCGGCGAGCGCGTCGACGACCTGAGCTCGAGCCCGGCCGCGGATCAGGTCGAGATGTCGATGCCGAAGGCGTCGCCGAACGCGGTGATGTAGTCCTCGAGCGTGTCGATCCGGCCGAGATCGACCCACGCCTCGTCGGTCATCGCCTCGCGGCCGGCCACGATCTCGGGGCCGCCCCAACTCACCTGGTAGCGCAGCTTCGGGTCGTCGGTCTCGATCGCATGACGGATCACCGCCCCGACCTCGGCCGCGTCGGTCGCATGGACCGCACCCGCGGCGTACATCTGCATCATGCGCTCGTACTGCGGGCCGTAGACACCGGTCTCGTTCGGCATGTCGACGTTCTTGCCGAAGATCGACGAGCGGGTGATGCCCGGCTCGACGATGGCCACGCGGATCCCCATGCCGGCCACCTCCATCGCCAGCTGTTCGCTCACCCCCTCGAGCGCCCACTTGGCCGCGACGTAGGGCGCCTGGGCGATCGCCGCCAAGCGGCCGACGACCGACGTGATGTTGACGATCGTGCCCGATCCGCGCTCGCGCATCTGCGGAAGCACCGCCTGGATGCAGCGGGTCGCACCGCAGAGATCGATGTTCATCACATCGAGGTATCGCTTGGGGCTGGTCTCCTCGACCACGCCGTTGCCGGCCACCCCGGCGTTGTTGATCAGATGGTCGATCCGGCCGGCGCGCTCGAGGATGTCGAGGAAGCCGTCGTGGACCGATCCACCGTCCGCGATGTCGAGTTCGGCCAGTTCGACGTCGACCCCGCGCGCCTGGGCCTCGTCGAGCAACTTGCCGGCTCTGTCCGCGGACCGGACGGTGCCGAAGACGGTGTAGCCGTGTTCGGCGAGATGGAGGGCGGTGGCGCGCCCGATGCCGGAGTTGGCACCGGTCACGATGGCGACGTCGGGGCTGGTCATGGCCGCAACCTAGGGGACGTCTCAGGGTCCGGTCATCCGAACGGAGGAGGCGAAGCGACCGGGAGACTGACGCCAGGCCCGAGACCCGTGTGCCTAACATGCGGCCGTGGCGGTGATCACGACCTCCGGTCTCACCATGCAGTTCGGTTCGCACCGGGCCCTCGACGCCATCTCCATCGAGGTGCCGTCCGGGGTGACGGGACTCGTCGGGGCGAACGGCGCGGGTAAGACGACGCTGATGTCGATCGCGCTCGGCCTTCGCAACCCGACCGACGGCGCGATCTCGGTCCTCGGCATGGATCCGGCCAAGGACGGCGCCCGCCTCCGCTCGCTCGTCGGTTACGGGCCCGAACGCAACGTCTTGCCCGAGGACATGCCGGCCTTCGACTTCGTGCGTCACTTCGCCGAGGTCCGGGGAATGCCGCGCACCGAGGCGCGCGGCCGCGCCAGCGACGCCCTGTGGCTGGTCGGCCTCGGCGAAGAGCGGTTCCGTCCCCTCGGCACCATGTCGACCGGTCAACGGCAGCGGGTCAAGCTGTGTCAGGCCATCGCCGCCGACCCCAGTCTCGTGCTGCTCGACGAACCCACCGACGGCCTCGACCCGGTCCAGCGCGACGAGATGCTCGCGCTGATCCGCCAGATCAGCGCCGAGTACAGCATCGACGTCGTGCTCTCGAGTCATCTGCTCGAAGAGGTGGAGCGGATCTGCGACAACATCGTCGCCCTCGACGCCGGCAAGCTCATCGTGCAGGGCGACCTCGACTCGCTGGTCGGCGACACCCAGACGATCCTGCTCGAACTCGTCGAGATCGCCGACCAGCCCGGCGCCATCGACGGCGTCGAACGTCGCCTCCTCGCCGCCGGCCTGGACGTGCACCGCGATCTCGGCCGTTTCCGGATCACCGGGCCCGATCCGCAGGCGACCCTCGACATCGCCCGCGACGCCGTCGCCGCCGAATCGGCACGGCTCCGTCGGCTCGAGACCGGCCGCCGCACCCTCGAAGACCTGTTCACCGAGGTCGGCGCATGAGCACCGCCGAGATCTTCGACCGCGGCTACCGGCGCTTCGACGGGGAGCGATCCGGGGTGCTCGGTGCCATGCGCTCGGTCACCTGGTACACGACCAAGAGCATGCTCGGCATCGGGCGCAAGGGCCGCCACAAGGTCTTCCCCGTCCTCATTGCGATCATCGCCTTCCTGCCCACCGTCATCATCTTCGGCATCGTCGCGTTGTTCGGCGACGCCTCCGATGGCATCCGACCCGACTACTACGAATTCCTCGGTCCGTCGGAGTCCTTCGGTTTCCTCGTCTTCGCCCACTTCCTGTACGCCGTCGCCGTCGCGCCCGAGGCGATCGTGCGCGACCGACGAGACGGGATGCTGTCGCTGTACCTCTCGACCCCGCTCACCCGCTGGACCTACCTCGGATCCAAGACGCTGGCGGTCGCCGGCACGATGTCGATCGTCGTGCTCGGACCAGCCCTCCTGCTGCTGCTCGGCTACACGATCCAGGGACAGGGCCCCGACGGTCCCGCCGAGTGGATCGAGGTGTTCGCCAAGCTCCTCCTCGGCGGGTTCGCCATCGTCGCGATCTACTGCGCAGTGAGCCTGGCCATCTCGAGCCTCACCGATCGACGCGCATTCGCCAGCATCGCCGTGCTGTTGGCCCTGGTCGGTCTGGGTCTCGTCGCCGGCCTGCTGGTCGAGGTCGCCGAGTACTCGCCGAACGCCTACGTGATCGATCCCACCGCGATGGCCTTCGAGTTCGCGGTCCGCCTCTTCGGCGATGAGAGCGACGGCACGCTCGGCGAGGTGTCGACCGGCGTGATCAGCCTCGGGGTGGTCGGCTGGATCGTCGTCGGTTTCGGTGTCCTCATCGCCCGGTACCGGAAGCTGGCGGCGATCTGATGAGCAACCTCCCGCCCCCTCCGCCACCCCCGTCGGGTCCCCCTGCCGCACCACCCCCGCCGCCGGGGCCCGGCCCGTCGGGTTCGGGTACGCCGCCCCCGCCCTCGGCCGACTCGCAGCGCATCCACGGCATCGCCACACCGATCTCGGGTCCCGTCGTCGTCGACGTCCAGGGGGTGACCAAGGCGTTCGGCAACGTCGTGGCCGTCTCCGACGTCACCTTCCAGGTGGGGCCCGGCATCACCGCGTTGCTCGGGCCCAACGGGGCGGGCAAGTCGACCCTGTTCCGCATGCTGTGTGGGCTCACGGCGCCGAGCCGAGGCACCGTCCGGGTGCTCGGCGAAGACGCGCGTACCCATCGCGAAGTGCGGGGTCGCATCGGACTCGCCCCCCAGCAAGACGCTCTCTTCGACCGGCTCACCGCCTATGAGTTCGTCGAGTTCTCCGCGCTGACCCACGGCATCGCCAACCCCGACCCGGCGATCCGCGAGGCGCTCGCCTACGTCGATCTCGACGCCGACGCGACCAAGCGGGTCGGCGAGTTCTCCAAGGGCATGCGCCAGCGGGCGAAGCTCGCCGCGGCGATCGTGAACGACCCCGACCTGTTGATCCTCGACGAACCACTCACCGGCCTCGACCCGGTGCAGCGGCAGCGGATGATCGTGCTGTTCAACGAGTTGGCCGAGCGTGGCAAGTGCCTCCTCGTCTCCAGCCACGTACTCGACGAGGTCGCCCGGCTCGGCTCTCGGGTGATCGTGATCGCACAGGGCCGGTTGGCCGCCGCCGGCGACTACCACGCACTGCGCGACGCCATGGACGACCGCCCCCACCGCATCCGCATCGCGACCGATCAGCCCCGCCGCTTCGCCGCCGCACTGATCGAGCGCGGCGTCGCCGACGGCATCGAGGTCGAGGACGACGGTCTCGTCCTCAGCACCCTCGATGTCGACACCTTCGGTCGTGGTGTGGCCCCGATGGCCGTCGACCTCGGACTGCGGCTCTCGGAGGTCGCACCGCTCGACGACGATCTCGAATCCGTCTTCCGCTACCTGGTGGAGCGTCGCCGATGACCAGTGTCGGACGGGCCCAGACCGTGGCACTCAGCCACCGCCTCATCGTGCGGCAGCTCCTCACCCGGGGGCGGGCCCTCGCCCTCGCCGCACTCGGCGCCGTGCTGGTCCTCATCTCCTTCGCCGTCGGCAGCGCCGACCTCGACGATCCGGTCGCCGACAGCGTCAGCCTGATCGACCTCGTCGGCTTCACCCTGGTCGTGCCGATCGTCGCGCTCGTCTTCGCGGCCGCCGCCCTCGGCGACCCTCGCGAAGACGGCACGCTGGTCTACCTCTGGTTGCGGCCGATGGACCGCGGACCGATCGTCGTCGGCGCCTGGCTCGCAGCGATCACCGTCGCCCTCCCACTCACCTTGCCGTCGCTCGTGATCTCCGCAGCGCTCCTCCCCGGCGGCAGCGACCTCATCATCGCCACCGCCCTATCGGCCACGATCGGGGTGGTCGCCTACTGCGCCCTGTTCGTCCTGCTCGGCCTGCTCGTCCGCAACCCGGTCATCTGGGGCGTCGGCTATGTGTTGCTCTGGGAGGGACTGATCGCCCAGTTCGGCACGGTCCCCGCCCGCATCGCCGTGCGCGGCTACACCCGGTCGATCCTCGCCTCGGTGACCGACGTCGATCTCGACCTCGGCGAACTCTCCGTCGGCGCAGGCATCGTCGGCGCCGGCATCATCACCGTCGCGGCACTGGCCGTCGCCAGCGCACGCCTCAACAAGATGGAGATCGACTGAGCACGCTCAGCGACCGGTGAAGGTCGCCTTGCCCGGGCCGTTCTCGGTGTGGTCGGGTCGAACGGCCGCTCAGCGACCGGTGAAGGTCGCCTTGCCCAGGCCGTCCTCGGTGTGGTCGGGTCGAACGGCCGCTCAGCGACCGGTGAAGGTCGCCTTACCCGGGCCGTTCTCGGTGTGGTCGGGTCGAACGGCGGCTCAGCGACCGGTGAAGGTCGCCTTGCCCGGGCCGTTCTCCATGAACGACTGGACGCCGGTGCGGCAGTCGTCGGTCGCGAAGCAGGCGCCGAACTGTTCGGCCTCGACCGCGACGGCGTCCGCCAGCGGCAACGCCAGACCGTCCATGATCGCCCGCTTGGCCATGCGCAGCGCAGCCGGGCCCGTCGCGTACTCCGCCGCCTTCGCGACCGCGGCATCCATGAGCTCGTCGGGATCGTGCACCGAGCTGGCGATCCCGCGGGCCACCGCCTCGTCGGCCCCCACGTGGCGGCCGCTGTAGACCATGTCCTTGGCCATGGTGACGCCCGCCAGGCGCGACAGTCGCTGCGTGCCACCGCCGCCCGGAATCAGCCCGAGCTGGATCTCCGGCACGCCGACCTTGGCATCCTCGGCCATCATCCGGAAATCGGTCGACACCGCCACCTCGAGCCCGCCGCCGAGCGCGAAGCCGTTGATCGCCGAGATCGTGATCTGCGGCAGGTTCTCGAGCGCCAGCAACACGTCGTTGAAGGTGGTCGAGAACGCGGTGGCGCTGGCCTGGTCGTAGCTCGGGAACTCCGAGATGTCGGCGCCGGCGGCGAAGTTCTTGCGACCCCCGGTGACCACGACCGCTCGGATCGCCGGATCGGCCGCGACCTGTGCGCAGATCTCGTCGAGTTCGAGCATCATCGGCGTGCTCAAGGCGTTGACCTTCGGGCGATCGAGGCGGATGACGGCGACGCCATCCGCGGCGCCGGTTTCGAGGTGAACGTTCTCTCCCATGCCCGCAACGTAGCCCACACCTCACGGACGGCGTTCAGTCGATCCCTCATGACGGGTTCGACCCGACCGATGATGTAGGGAATGTCCGAAGGCGGAGGATCCTCGCTCGCGCGTCAGCGAGAGCTGTGGCGACTGGGGGTCGCGCTCGCCGACGCACGCCTCGCCGACCGCGACGACGCCATCGACGACGCACTTCGCCAGCTCGCCGCCGTGCTCGACGTACCCGCCGTCGGCGTCTGGCAGACCGACCTCAGCACCCGGCGCACCCGCCTCGCCCACCTGTGGACCTCCCCGGAGATGGGGGAGACCCTCGACGACGTCTCCGAACGTGACACCAACGAGACCGTCGTCAGCCAGATGTTCGAGAACGAGGGGGTCGCCATCATCCCGGTGCTCGACCTCGCCAACGGGCGCGACATCGAGGACGGCTGGGACGACGGCATCGGCGTCCTCGCGATCGTCGACTGGGTCGGCGATCTCGCCCTCACCGTCGGGGTGTTGAGCCCCGAACCGTCGATCAGCGACGACGACGTCCAGTTCATCCGCACCTTCGCGACGACGATCCGGTCGTTCCTCGCCCGGCTCCGGGTCGAAGCGGACCTGCAGTCGCGGCTCGATCTCGGTGACCTGGTGTCCGACGCCGTCGCCCGACTGGGCTCGGCGACGGCGGAAACGGCGGGATCGATCGTCACCGACATCCTCGCCGACCTCATCGAACGACTCGGGCTCACCACCATCCGGTCGTACCGAGTGCGGCCCGACCGCATCGTGGTCCACCATCACGCCGGCGCCGACCTCGACCCCGTGTGGGACATCCTCCCGCGCGTCGATGGGCAGGCCGTCAGCCCCGACGGTGATCCGAACCAGGGGCGCCTGTCCGATCTCGCCCACATGTTCTTCGAGGCGACCGCCGACACCGTCGAGATCCACGGAGACCCGGCCGTGACCATGTTCGCCGCCGACGCAGGCGCGGCCTGGCGCGAAGTGCTCTCGTGCATCGGCCCCGACCGCACCTGGACCACGGCCGAGAACGACGCCGTCGCCGCGATCACCCACGCGATCGTCCAGCTCGACGCACGACTCGAGGCCGAACGGTGGTCGAGCTATCGCCACTCCGTCCAGGCCGAGATCTCCCGGATCGCGTCGGAGTTCCTTCGCACCAACGAGGACGAGGTCGAAGACGTCGTCGCCGACGCGCTCGAGCGCGTGGCTCGACAGCTCCAGGCTCCGATCGCGATGACGGTCACCTTCCCGGAGTCCGAGGATCCCGACCAGGGCCCCGCCCTGGTGTCGGCGATCTGGTCCGAGGACACCGCTCCGTTCGACGTGGGCCAGGCGGTCCGGTTCCCGCGCGGCTGGGTGCCCGCCCACACCGGTGCGCCCAAGACAGCGGTGTTCTCGCTGCAGCCCGACCTCCCGGCCAGCTTCCGTAGCCTGATGGACGAAGCGAACCAGGACCGGTACTCGCTCGTGTCGGTGCCGGTCGCCGGGGAAGCGGGTGGCCTGGCGTCACTCGGCCTGGCCCTGCCGGGCAACAACCGGGCCCGGTTCCCGATGCTCACCGAGCTGCTGTCCACGTTCGCCGACCTGATCTCCCAGCTGCGGGTCCGGCTCGATCTCGAAGCCGAGAAGCGGCGCCGTCAAGACACCGAACGATTCCTGCACGACGTCGCCGTCACCCTCGCCGAAACCTCCGACGACGACTTCGATCGCGCCGTCAACGCGGTGCTCGCCGCGTCGGGCCGATTCCTCGAGCTCGACACCCTCCGCGTGTTGCGACCCGAGCCCGATGCCTACGCCTACGCGACCCGCTATCGGTGGGGTCGGGTGGTCGGCGATGCCGGGCCCATCCCGTTCGGCGCCGAAGAGGTCGTGGACTCCGCCCGCATCGCCGGCGAGACCGTCGTCCGGCACGACCGCGTCGGCCCCGAGGTCGTCGCGTCGGTCGTGGCCCTCCCGCGGGGCGGTGACGCCCAGGCGTCGGTGATGGTCGCCGAACGGACGGCGGCCACACCCCTCACCCCGGCCTGCGCTCAGATCCTCGACGAGGTGAACCGGTTGCTCGGCCAGGTCGAGATCCGGATCGACGCCGAGCGGTACAGCAAGACCGCCTTCGGCGACTCGCCGATCGGCATCGTCATGACCGACGAGCACTGGCGGATCGTCACCTGCAACCAGGCGTTCGCCGACTTCCTCGGCTACGAAGGTCCGGGGTCGATGATCGGGCTCAGCCCGCGCGACCTCCTCGACACCGACACGGGCGAGCCCGGCGGCGCCGGCACCTACGAGATTCCGCTGCGTCGCAAGGACGGTCAGCGGGTGTGGGCGCTCAGTCACTCGACCGGCATCCGGACCGCGGCCTCGGATGCGCCGATGTGGTTGATCCACGTGGAGGACATCACCGAGCGGCGTCGTGCGGAGCAGCTGCTCCGCTTCCAGGCGACCCACGACGAACTCACCGGTCTCGCCAACCGGCGGCGCCTGCACAGTGTCTGCGAGCAGCAGCTCGACGGCGCAGAATCCACCGCGGTGATCCTGCTCGACCTGGATCGGTTCAAGCTGGTCAACGACTCGCTCGGGCACGACCGTGGCGACGAGCTGCTGATCGTGGTCGCCGATCGTCTCCGCCTGGCGATCCGTCCCGGCGACACGGTCGCCCGGCTCGGCGGCGACGAGTTCGCGATCGTGCTCGCGGGACCCACCGACGTGTTCGAGGCCGGCCGCGTCGCGGATCGGCTCCAGCGGCTGCTCGGCGAGCCCGTGCAGCTCGGCGCCCAGACGATCTTCCCGTCCGCCAGCCTCGGCATCGCGGTCGCCGACGACGGATCGACGGTGTCGGATCTCATGCGGCGAGCCGACACGGCGATGTATCGAGCGAAGGCGGGTGGCCGCGGTCGTCACGAGGCGTTCGACGAGGACCTGCGCGGTGAAGTCCAGATGCGGATGGAGACCGAGGCCGGCCTCCGTCAGGCGCTGCGGAACAACGAACTCGTCGTCCACTTCCAGCCCGAGGTCTCGCTGCGGACGGGCAAGGTGCTCGGTGCCGAGGCGCTCGTGCGGTGGCAGCACCCCGAACGGGGCCTGCTCTACCCGGGTGCCTTCATCGAGGTGGCCGAGGAGACGGGGCTCGTCATCGACCTCGGTACCCACGTGCTGTTCGAAGCCTGTCATTCGGCGGTCACCTGGCCCGGCGACGACCTCGTCGTCCGGGTGAACTTCGCCGCCGCCCAGCTCCAGCGGCCCGAGACGGTCGGCCTCGTCGCCCTCGCCCTCGAACAGACCGGGCTCGAGCCTCGTCGACTCTGTGTCGAGATCACCGAGTCGGCGATGATGGGCGACGTGGAGCAGGCTGAGAAGATCCTCGGCCAGCTGAAGAACCTCGGGGTCCACGTCGCGGTCGACGACTTCGGCACCGGCTTCAGTTCGCTGGCCTACCTCAAGCGGTTCCCGGTCGACGCACTCAAGATCGACCGCGAGTTCGTCATGGGCCTCGGCGCCCGCGACGAAGACACCGCGTTCGTCCGGTCGATCATCTCGTTGGCGGACGCCCTCGGGCTCTCGGTCGTCGCCGAGGGCGTCGAGACGATCGAGCAGGCCGACTCCCTCCTGCGGCTCGGCTGCCACCGGGCGCAGGGCTTCTACTTCGCCAAGCCGGCACCGGTCGAGTCGTTGCTCGAGATGATCGACGCGCAGGTCAGAGGCTGAACACGCCGTCGGTCACGGTGACCGACTCGCCGACCAACTCCCGGGTGGTCGCGGCCTCGAACACCGCCGGATCGTCCGAGGTCGCCCACAGACGTGCGCCGTCGTCGAAGCGGCAGATCGCGACGGCGCGGTGCGCGCCGTCGCGTCCGTATTCGACGGTGATGCCGTCGATCGTCGCCGGGCCCGACGCATCGGCGTCGGCGCGGGGCCGATCCGGAGCGGCATCGGGAAGGGACCGGGTGCGGGTCTCCGTGTCGGGCGGGACGGTGCTGAAGACGCCGAACGCATGCTTGGCGGCGTGGCCGCCTTTGCCCTGGACGAGGCCGAAGCTGCCGGGGTCGTCGCGCAACGTCCGGACGATGGCGATCAGCGACTGACCGGCGGCGAAGTTGAGCGGGGCTCCCATGAACCCGAGGCCGCCGCTGACCGTCAATGGCCGCTCGGGGTCGAGGCCGAGCCCGGCGGCCGTGTATCGCACGATCGACGGGAAGCAGCCGTAGAGGTCGACGTGGGTGATGCGGTCGGACGGCGACCACCGCGCCCGCAGGTCGGCGGTGGCGGCGTCGAGTGCCGGCACCTCGTCGATCGCTCGTCGGGTGAGGAAGGTGTCGGTGTCCGACGCCGTCACGAGGTCGTGGACGTACACGCGCCGGTCGGCGGGGACACCCAGCCGATCGGCGACCTCGTGACAGGTGAGCACGAGCGCGCCGGCGTGATCGACGCGGTTGTTGGCACACATCGCCTTCGTGTACGGCCAACTCACCATGCGGTTCGTCGCCGTCGGGGTGCGGATCTCCTCGGCCGTCATGGGTTCGTGGGTGGCGAGGTCGGGGTTGACGGCGGCCGCGGCGGCGTAGCCGGCCCACAGGCGGGCGGCCTCGTCGCGGCTCGTGTCGAGCGACTGTCCCGCCGCTGCACGCAGGGCGCTCTCGAACACCGCGTAGGTGTTGATCGGAAGGTCACCGCCACGGTCGCGGTCGACCGGATCGGCCATGACGAGGGGCGCCCCCCAGGTCTCGGGTTCGTCGTGATCGCCGTCGTCGGTGGGGTGGGGCGCGTGGCCGCCGGCGCGGCGCACCGCGTCGCGGGTGGCGTTGACTTCGCCGCCGAGCACGAGCGCGACGTCGATCTCCCCCGAGGCCACGCGATCGCCGAGGTCGCCGACGAAGGCGATCGGTGTGTTGCCGCCCCAGGTCGTCAGGACGGTGTGGGCGTCGGGGGCTCCGATGCTGCGGGCGACGGCCTGGCCGATGTTCGGATGCCGGAAGAGTCCCGTGACCACGCCGACCAGGTCGAGTTCGGATGCGGAGATCCCGGCGTCGTCGAGCGCGGCGATCGCTGCGTCGGTCATCAGACGGTCGACGGTGAGCGGCTCGTCGACATCGGGTGCAGGGCCGACGATCTGACTACGACCGACCAGGACGGGGGTTCGGGGCGGTACCGGCATGCGGCGTAGGGTAGGGCGACCCGGCGAGCGACCGAGAACTCGCCGAGACGAGGACCGGCCCTGCATGACGATCACCCCGGACAGCATCCTCTTGACCGACCGCGTCGCGCTCGTCACCGGTGCGGCGCAGGGCATCGGGGAGGCGACGGCGGTTCTGCTCGCCCGGTTCGGATGCGACCTGGCGATCTGTGACCGGGAGGCCGAGGGGCTGGCGCAGACGGCGACCGTGATCGAGGGGATGGGTCGGCGGGTCGTGTCGGGCGTGTTCGACGTCCGGGACGGCGAGGCGGTCGACGGGTTCATGGCGCGCGTCGGCGCCGACCTCGGCCCGATCGACGTGTTGGTCAACAATGTCGGCGGCGGGTTCCATGCGCCGTTCTCGGCGGTGTCCCCGAACGGTGAGGCCGCCCTGGTCGCGGAGAACTTCGGCACGGTCACGAACTGTGTGCGATCGGCGATGGAGCGCTTCGCCCCGGGCGCCGCGATCGTGAACGTGACCTCGGTGGAGGCGTACCACGCCGCGCCGGGGTTCGGGGTCTATGCGGCCATGAAGGCGGCGGTCGAGCAGTTCTCGAAGACGTTGGCGCTGGAGCTCAGCGACCGAGGGATCCGGGTCAACTGTGTCGGGCCGGACATGATCCCGACCCCGGGCGATGCGGATCTCGCCGGCGCGAGCGGTGCGATGGCCGACGACCATCACCCGACCCCGCTACGGCGGATGGGGACGCCGGAGGAGTGCGCCGCGGTGATCGTGTTCCTGGCGTCGGATCTCGCGAGTTTCGTGACCGGGGTGACCATCCCCGTCGACGGTGGTACCACCGCGGGAGCGGCCTGGAAGGTCGGGCTCGACGGGACCTTCCGGATGTGACGGAGCGTCAGCGATCGCGGCGGTCGCGCACCACGACCGATTGGCTGGCGATGGCCTGAAGGTGGCCGGTGTCGTCCCAGATGCGGAGTTGCCCGTGGCCGAAGCCGTTGGAGATGCCGCCGGCCTCGATGTCGAGCAGGTACCACTCGCTGGGCCGGACGTCGATGATCCGAAGCGTGTTGTCGAGGCTGTTGGATCCGACCGGTTGGGAGGCGACGTTGGAGATGCCCATCGGGACGAAGTCGCCCAGCACGGCGAGGGTGGCGGCGCTGTTCTGAACGCCGTCGGGGGGTTTGGTCCAGACGCACAGGCGGCCCGGGCCGTGCCCGGTCGGGCCGCCGAGTCGGTCGCCGGTGGTCGGAGCGAAGCGCTGATCGAGGTGCTTGCCGAGCGAGTCCTGGTCGTAGTCGTATTCGCGGGGCCGACACTCGTCGGGGGGCTTGACGGTCGGCGGCGTGGGCCATGTCTCGAACAGGTCGAGTTCGCGTGAGCCGAGGGCGGCGTTGACGGTGATGATCTCGCGATCGCCGACATGGCCGATCACTCGGGCTTGGGTGGTGTAGCGGCCCGAGACCGAGACGTGGACGTCGAGGTCCATCGTCTCGCCGACCTTGGCGAAGTCGAGGTACTGGGCGGTGGCCCACACGACCGGGCGGCCCGTGGTCTCCTCGAGTGCGGTCGTGGCCGCGGCGAGGCCGGCGCCGCCGAACAGGAAGATCTCGCGGACGCTGAGGCGCGGGATGATCGGGAGGTACCACCGGTTCGGGTTGTGGGTGGCTTCGAGGCCCAGCCAGGCCCGGGGCGAGATGACGGTCATCGGAGGTTGGCCCGGATCTCGTCGGCCGCGCGGCCGGGGTCGGTGAACGGTCCGAAGTGTGTCTCGCCGTCCCACACGACGAACTCGGCGGTCGTGATCGCCTCGGCGGCGCGAGGTGCGATCAGCGCAGGTGGGGCACCGTCGGTCGATCCGATGATCGTCATCGGGGCGGCGATCTCGCCGAGTCGGCCGAACACGGTGTAGTCGACGTTCTCGAACGTGCTCGCCTCGCTCTCGGGGTCGCACTTGAGGATCACGCCGCCGCCGTCGTCGGGTCGGAAGCCGTGGCGGACATAGTCCTCGAGGACCGCGGAGTCGACGGAGGAGAACGGCGGGCGCGAGGTGTAGCGCTCGATCGCGGCGTCGTAGCTGTCGAACCGGGATCGGCGGTTCCGGGCGACCTCGGACATCGTGCTCGGGTTGTCGCCCAGCGGCGGGAAGAGGATCGGTTCGAACAGCCAGGCGGTCCGCACGGTTCCGGGGCGGCGCAGCTCGGTCGCGACGACGGTCGCGCCGCCCATCGAGTGACCGACGAAGTCGATCGGCCCGTCGATGCCGAGGGCGTCGAGACCGGCGCAGAGATCGTCGGCCATGCCGGCCCAGTGGAACCGTCCGTTCGTCGGCACCGTGCTGTCGCCGTGGCCGCGGAGATCGATCCCGTAGGCGTGACGAACATCGGCCAGGCGATCGGCGATCTGGCGGTAGCACCGTCCGTGGAAGCCGGTGGCGTGCACGAACACGAGGGGCGGACCGTCGCCGCCCAGATCGTGGAGCGCGATGTCGACACCGTCGGTCGAGGGGATCGGTCGCATCAGGGTGCGGATTCGTCGATGAGGTAGTGGCCGTCGTCGTCGGCCTCGACCCCGAGCACCGTCAGGAAGCGTCCGTTGCCGATCGTCATCGCACAGACGGCCGTCAACTCGATGATCTCCACGTCGGAGAAGTGGGTGCGGACCTCGGCCATGAACCCGTCGTCGATGCGATGGTGGTCGGTGGCGAAGCGGTCGGCGAACTCGCCCGCGATGCGCTCCGCGTCGCTCAGCGCTCCGAGATCGTGCACCCCGCCGACCGAGCAGCTGACGACGGCGTCGACCAGGTCTTCGTCGAACCCGTCGGCGGCGGCGTTCGCCGAACGGCTGTTGAGGCACACGGGGCATCCGTTGGCCGCGGCGATGCGGAGCCGGGCGACCTCGCGTACGCGAGCCGGAAGCGAGGTCTTCTCGTAGACCGCGCTCGAGTACGCCCCCATGCCGAGCGCCAGATCGGGCTGCATCATCAGCAGCCGGATGCGTTCGAGTCCGGGGCCGTCGGGGACGTCGATCCTCGCCATGCCGTGAGCCTAGGACGGCGTTGCCGAGGCTCCATGATCGAGCACGAGCGCAGCCCACTCGTCTTCGGTGATCCGGTCACCGATCGAGCGTCCGTGGGCGGCGGCGCATCGCGCCTCGTGGTGGACGGCGAGGATGCCCGAGACGATGAGCGGACCGATCGGCAGGCGCCGCAGCGCCGGCGCGACGCGCTCGTGGATGTCGATCGTGACGTTGAGCACGCCGAGGTCGGCGGTCGTCGCCACCTCGGCGATGTCGGCGGTGACCGTGTCGATCCGTTGGGCGACGCCGTTGCGAGCCGCGTTGGCGGCGATCGTCGCCGGAGCCCGCGGATCGGTGTCGATCGCGGTGACGGTGGCGCCGAGCAGAGCGGCCGCGACCGACAGCACGCCGCTGCCGGCGCCGAGGTCGACGACGTGCATGCCGGGTTCGACCCGGTTCGCGAGGAGGGCGGTGGCGAGACGGGTCGTCGGGTGGCTGCCGCTGCCGAACGTGTGCCCAGGGTCGATGACGAGGTCGATCCCCGGTCCGGGATCGAGCCACGGTGGGCGGACGGCGAACGGTCCGGCCACGACGACTCGGGCGTGCTCTCGCCAGGCGTCGAGTCCCGCCGTGTCGGCGACCGAACGGGCCCGGCCGCCGAGTTCGGTGGCTGCGACGGCGGCGCGGTCGGGGTCGACGAACGCGCCGACGACCGTGCCACTGCGCTCCTCGACCCCGACTGCGCCCAGGACCCACAGCCGATCGCTCACCGTTTCGGGGCTGGTGAGGTCGTCGAGCGAGATCTCGACGAGCGTGTGCACCTCAGTCGTCCTGCTGGCGCAGGAAGCGTTCGAACTCCGCCGCCAGGTCGTCGGCGTTGGGCAGGCTCGACTCGGTCCGTTGGTCGAAGCGGCGCTCGAGATTGCGCACGTAGGCGACGACGTCGTCGTCCTCGGCCATGGCCTCGTCGACCCGCGCCTCCCATGCCCGGGCCTCGTCGTCGAGGGATGCCCACGCGGTCGGGAGACCGGTGATCCGTTCGAAGCGTTCGAGCAGCGCCTGAGAGGCCTTGGGGTTCGGAGCGCCCGACACGTAGTGGGGGACCGATGCGCGCAGGGAGACGGCGGGGATGCCCCGTCGTTCGAGGTGTTCGTGGAGGACCCCGATCACCCCGGTCGGGCCCTGGTACGACGGTTGATCGAGCCGCATCACCGCCGCGAGCTCGGGATCGGTGGTGGAACCGGTGACCATCGGCGGCCGGGTGTGGGGGACCTCGGCGATCATGGCGCCGAAGGTCACGATCATGGCGGCCTCGACGGTCTCGGCGATCGTCGCCACCGCATCGCTGAAGCCCCGCCAGCGGAGGTGGGGCTCGACGCCGTCGACGAGGACCAGATCACGGGCCTCGTCGTCGAGTTCGAGGGTGTGGACCCGGTGATCGGGCCACTCGATCCGCCGTCGACCGTCGTCGTCCAGGCTGATCAGCGGGCGATGCTCGGTGAAATCGAAGAACTCGTCACCGTCGATGTGCCCGACCTCCGTCGCTCCGGTGCCGCGCAGCGACTCGACGGCGCCGGTCGCCGACCCGCCCACGTCGAACAGTCCTTCGAATGCGGTGACGAGGATGGGGGAGCGCAGCGGTGGCAGGGCGGTGGTCCAGCGAACGGTCACGGTCCCAGCATGCCCGGCCGGAGCGGGCGGGCCAAAGGGGGGATCGAGCCGGTCGCACCGGCGGACGCCGTGCCGGCCGCCGCGCGCAGGGTGGCGAGGTGTTCGCTCAGAGTCTGACCGTGGGCGCCGATAGGTCTACGATGACCGAAATGCGCGGGATCGGTTCTCCTCAACAGGCGTTGTGGACCATTGGCTCATCCCTGATCGATGCCGGCCCGGGCGATGCCGAGGACCGACTGGAAGCGGTGCTCGGCGAGGTGTGCGCACTCGTCGGGGCGGCCGCCGGCGGTGTGTTCGAGCACGACACCGCAGCCAAGACCAACCGCGCCATCGTCGCCCACGGGGTCAGCCAGGACACCATGGTTCCGGCTCGTCCTGGCGCGGCCCGAGTCGGTCTCGCCGAGGGTGGCGGTCACGCCCTGTTGGGGCTCGAGGAGATCTTCGGCGACGACTACCGCGACGAACTCGGCTGGCCGGACGGGCAGGCGATCGTCTCGCTGATCGACGAGAGCGACGAGTCGGTCGTCACCCTCGTGATCGTGGCGTTCGAGCCGGACTGGGGTGACGCCGAGCTCGAATTGCTCCGCGGCTTCGGGCTGCTCGTGCGCCAGTTCATGCGCCGCATGGCCGCCGAGGGCACGCTGCGTCAGCGCCGCGGCCTCGACGAGGTGGCGCTCGGGATCGCCGATCAGCTCCAGGGCCTCACCGGCGTCGAGTTCGACGATGCGATCGAGTCGCTGCTCCGCCAGGTCATGGAGGCGGTCGACGGGCACGCCTGCTTCCTCGTCGATGTCGTCGACGAACGTCACTTCGACCTACCCGTGCTCGTCACGAAGGGGATGAGCCTCCCGCCGCTCGGCTCGCTCGCGATCGACGACATCAACGCCTTCACCGGCGCCGACGCCGCGGACATGCTCGATCTGCTGCGCACGACCCGCA
This sequence comes from Actinomycetota bacterium, assembly GCA_039193795.1. GTDB lineage: Bacteria > Actinomycetota > Acidimicrobiia > Acidimicrobiales > Aldehydirespiratoraceae > UBA11606. The sequence continues at coordinate 30,376 of JBCCWI010000039.1, forward strand.
TCCTCGATGCCACCGAACTCACGGGAGCGTTGCTCGGCGAGGAGTCCGACGCCTACGGCGCGGCCGTCGTCATCCCGCGCAGCGTCGTGCTCGTCCCCGCCGAGGTGGCGGGGTTCGCCGCGACCGCGATCGGCGTCTCTCGTGCATCGGTACGCCCCTGGACCAGCACGGAGATCGACGCGGTCTCGACGATCGTCTCGATGCTCACGCAGACGCGTGCGCGTTGCGCCGCGGAGGTCGACTCCCAGGCTCGGTTCGCGCTGCAGCAGGTGCTGACCGACGTCGGGCAGCGCTTCCTCAACGTCGACGCCGGCGAAGCGCTGCGGGCCGCCGACCTGGCGTTCCGCGACGTCGCCGAGTCGCTCGGCGCGGCCTTCGCGATCGCGATCGACGAGCTCGGCGACGACGACACCATCCACCTCGCCCGATCGTGGGTCGGCGCCGAGGCCCACGGGTCGGCGGAGCTCACGCTGGCCGACCTGGGGCTCACGCGTGAGCAGCTCGCATCCGAGTCGCATGTGGGCGTCATCCGGCTCTCCCCCGAACTCGTCGACCGGTGGGAGCTGCCGGGCGACGAGTGGCGCATCGCGTCGGGCAAGGCGACGCTCGGCAACGGCTCGCTCGCCCTCGGCTTCCCGCTCGACAGCCCGCTCCCCGCGACGGTCGGGCCCGAGGCGGTCGGTGGGTTCATCGATCTGGCCAGCCAGCTCCAGCTGCGGGTCGCGGCCGAGTCCGAGACTCGGCGGCGCCTGCGCGCCGAAGAGGTGCTCTCCGACATCGCCGACGACTTCCTCGGTGGTTCGTCCCGCAACGCCGTCCAGGTCGAGAGCCGAGCGCTCGAGCGTCTCGCCGGCCTGCTCGACCTGCGCGGCACCGTCATCGGCACCGCACCGCCGGTGCCCGTGATCGAACGGATGTGGCGCCACCCCGACCTCGGGGACGGCGGTCCCGTCATCGGCACCGCGGTCCCGACCGGTGCGATCCCGTTCGACGAACTCGATCCCAACGCGCCGGTCGAACTCACCGCCGAGGGGGATTCGCTCACCGCGACCTCGCTCCGTGAGCGATGGGAGGGTGCGAATCTCCTCATCGCCCCCGTCACCGTCGACGGGGAGATGGTCGCCGCGATGTCGGCGATCCGTCACGGCTTCTTCGACGACCGTGACCGCAGCGTTCTGCGGTCGGTGGCCGGCATGCTCGGTCAGTTTCGGGCCCGCGTCGCGGCCGAACACCGCGACGAGGTTCGGCTGCAGACCGAGCAGCTGCTCAGCGACTTCGCCGCCGAACTCGCCGACGCGACGTCCGAGACGCTGCGCGAGTCGGTCAACGCGGCGTTCATGAACATCTGTGAGGCGATGGACCTGACCTGCTTCACGATCTGGCGGATCGACACCGACCTCGAGGCCTACCGGCCGGTCCACCGGGCCGAGACCGGGAGCGACTGCGATGTGTTGCCCGAACCTCGGCCGTTCGGCACCGACGCGATGCTCGACGAGGCCCGGACCACCGACGGGTGGGTGATCGGGCCGGACCGCGCGACCGACGATCCGACGCTGAACGTCGTCGCCTTCCGTCGCGGTTCCGAGCCCCGCGAGAGCATCCTGATCACCAAGTCCCGTCGCGAGGCGCAGTGGTCGCCCGAGACGCTCGACCTGTTCCGCGAGGTGAGCGGCGTGCTGCGCGATGTCGAGGCCCGCATCGCCGCCGAGCGCTATGTCGACGCCGCCTTCGACAACGCCCCGGTCGGCATCGTGTTGCGCGACGACCGCCTCCGGCTGATCACCTGCAACGTCGCGTTCACCGACTTCCTCGGCTACCCGAGCCCGGCGGAGCTCGCCGGAACCATGCCCGACCACGTCTACGCCGAAGGTCTCGAGGCGATCGAGTGGATCGACCGCGGTGGCCGGCTCGAGTCCGAGGGCGCCTTCCGCCGCAAGGACGGCGGACGCGTCTGGGGCCACATGCGGGCGACCGTCGTCGAGGGCGACGCGGGCGATCACTTCTGGCTGATTCACGTCGAGGACATCACCGACCGTCGCCGCGCCGAGGCGCTCCTGCGCTTCCAGGCGACGCACGACGAACTCACGGGACTCGCCAACCGCGGGCGCCTGATCCAGGAACTCGACGAGCTCGCCGCCGCACCCGAAGGCGTCGCCGTTCTGCTCCTCGATCTCGACCGCTTCAAGAACATCAACGACTCGCTCGGCCACGACCGTGGCGACGAACTGCTGGTCACGATCGCCGACCGGCTGCGGCTCGCGGTGCGACCCGGCGATCTCGTGGCCCGCCTCGGCGGTGACGAGTTCGCGGTGACGCTCGCCGGTCCCGTCACCCCGACCGACGCCGAGTTCGTCGCCAACCGGTTGCTCCGGCTCATCGGCGAACCAGTCACGCTCGGCGCGCAGAAGTTGTACCCGTCGGCCAGCATCGGGATCGCCTTCTCGGACTCCGAGGACGTCGCCGACCTGCTGCGACGCGCCGACACGGCGATGTATCGCGCCAAGGCCCAGGGCCGGGCCCAGGCGGCCCTCTTCGACGAGGCCCTCCAGCTCGAGGTCACCGAACGGATGGCGACCGAGGCCGGCCTGCGCGGGGCGCTGCGCAACTCCGAGTTCCTCGTCTACTACCAGCCCGAGGTCTCGACCGACGACGGCCGCATGTTGGGCGCCGAGGCGCTGATCCGGTGGAACCATCCGAGCCAGGGCGTTCTCGCGGCCGGCAGTTTCATCGAGGTCGCCGAGGAGACCGGCCTGGTCGTGGAGATGGGCGAACTGGTACTCGGCGAGGCGGTCGCCCAGGCCGCCACCTGGCCCGGCGGCGACGACGGCCCGATGGTGCGGGTGAACCTCGCCGCCGCGCAGCTCCAGCGCGACGACACGGTCGCGCTCGTGCGGTTCGCCCTCCAGGAGAGCGGCCTCGCTCCGCATCGGCTCTGTCTCGAGATCACCGAGTCAGCGGTCATGACCGACATCCGGCGCAGCGAGCAGATCCTCCACCGGCTCAAGGAGTTGGGCGTGAAGCTCGCGGTCGACGACTTCGGCACCGGGTTCAGTTCACTGGCCTACCTCAAGCGGTTCCCCGTCGATGCGCTGAAGATCGACCGGGCGTTCGTCGTCGGGCTCGGCGAGGACGACGAGGACCGCACGTTCGTCTCGTCGATCATCTCCCTCGCGGACGCGCTGGGCCTCGACGTCGTGGCCGAGGGTGTCGAGACCGAGGTCCAGGCCGAGATCCTGTCCGAACTCGGCTGCCGTCGAGCCCAGGGCTATCTCTACGCCCGTCCCGGGCCTCCCGGCGACCTCGCACCGTTCCTCCCGGGTCATCAAGACGCTTGAAACCGGCGTGGGATGCGCCGATGACAAGACCATGGCCGCGACGTCGGTGTTTCCCGACTTCGAACCCCGCTGGGACACCGCGCTGGCGCGCCGCGTCGTCGCCCTGCGCATCGTCTCCTCGTTCGCGATGGGGGCGCTCGCCCTCGGCCTCCCGGCCGTCGGACCCGACCGGGGGTGGCTCGCCCTCATCTTGATCCTCGGGGTGCCGCTGACCAGCGCCCTCGTGTACGCCTTCGCCGACCGGGGTCACGTCCTCGTGCGCATGACCGCCGTCGACTCGGGGTGGGTGGCCGTGGTCGTGCTGTTGTTCCCCGGCGTCTACTTCGAAGCGATGCTGGTGGCGCTCGTGATGCTGGCGTTCGTCGCCAACGAGAGCCACCGGGCGTTGCTCGCCACGTCGGCCCTCGTCGTCGTCGGCCTCGGCGTCGCCGGCGTGGTGCACGAACCGACCAATTGGATCCGGCTCCTGGGGGTCTTCGTGCTCCTGTTGCCGCTGCTGATGTTCGTCGCCAGTGTGCAGAACGAACGCGATCTCCAACACCGCCTGCGGATGCGGCACCGCACCGAACACGACGGCCTCACCGGGCTGCGCAATCGAACGGGACTGGCCGCGGTCCTGGAGACCCACGAGGTGACGTCGCTGATCGCCGTCGATCTCGACGGCTTCAAGGACATCAACGACACGCTGGGGCACGAGGCGGGCGACGAGCTGCTGATCGTCCTGGCCGAGCGCCTCGACGCCGTGATCGGCGACCGCGGCGCCTTGGCCCGCGTCGGTGGCGACGAATTCACGATCGCCGTGTTCATCGAGGATGCGGCGGCCCTCGCCAACGACGTGCTCCGCGCCTGTCGGCGACGTGTCGCCCTCGGGGACGTCGACGTCTCGATCGGAGCGTCGCTCGGCATCGCGGCGGCCGTGTCCGGCGTCGACGGCGCCGAACTGCTTCGGCGCGCCGATCTGGCCATGTACGACGCCAAACGCAGCCAGGGTGGCATCCGCCAGTGGACCGACGCCACCCGGTCGGCGTCGCGCGCCCGGGTCGAGCTGAGCGGCGAGGTCGAGCGGGCGTTCGAGGACGGCCAGTTCCAGCTGCACTACCAACCGATCGTCGACATCCACTCGGGGGACATCGTCGACGTCGAGGGCCTCCTGCGATGGGATCACCCGGTGCTCGGGATGATCAACCCCGAGTCCTTCCTCGAGCTGATCGAGGGGATCGGGCGTCGCTCCACGATGGACCGGTTGGTCTTTGACCAGGCGGCCGCGCTCGCCGCCCGCCTGCCGGCATCGATCGGCGTGTCGGTCAACGTGTCGGCGGGCAGTCTGATGCGTTCCTCCCTCCCGGTGGCGCTGGAAGCCTCGCTGCTGCGATCGCGGGTCGACCCCGGCCGCTTCACCGTCGAGGTGATCGAGGACGAGATGGTCGACGAGCAGTCCACCGCTCGCCACGTGCTCACCACGCTCGGCGAGATGGGGGTCGGTATCGCCATCGACGACTTCGGCACCGGCCACTCGTCGTTGTCGCGCCTTCGTCACCTCCCGGTGACGTCACTGAAGATCGACCGGTCCTTCGTCGGCGGTGTCGTGGCCAGCGACGACGATCGGGCGATCGTCGCCGCTGTCGCGGAACTGGGCGCCGCGCTCGACCTCGTGGTCGTCGCCGAAGGGGTCGAATCCGCGGCCGTGCGCGAAGCGCTGCTGCGGCACCGGATCCGAGTCGATCGGCTCCAGGGCTACGGCCTCGCCGTGCCGATGCCGGCCGACGAGCTGGTCGATCACGTCGCCCGCTCAGTCCAGGCGAAGCACCCGGCGGGCGTTGTCCCGTAGGAACTTCGGCCAGACGTCGTCCTTGAACGGCACGTGGCGGAGCTGCTCGAAGATCCGGTCGAGCGACAGGCCCATCGGGAAGTAGCCGGCGTAGATGATCTTGTCGGCGCCGCGGGTGTTCGCGTAGTCGATGATCGCCTTCGGGTAGTGCTTCGGGGCGAAGGCCGAGGTCGAGTAGTGCAGGCCGGGCCACTTCAACATCAGCTTCACCGCGAGGTCCTCCCACGGCTCGCACCCGTGGCGGGTGACGAAGGTGAGTTCGGGGAAGTCGTACATCACCTGGTCGATGCGTTCGACATGCTGGGGTGCCGCGGGAACGCGCGGCCCGGGGATGCCGGCGCACACGAAGATCGGGATGTCGAGTTCGCAGCACAGTGCGTAGATCGGGTACATCAGCGGCGCGTCGATCGGCACCTGCGGTATCCGACCCGACGGGAACGCGGTCACCGCCTTGAGACCGAACTCGTCGTGCAGCCGACGGATCGTGCGGACCGCCTCGACCCCGTCGTTCGGATCCGGTTCGTGGCACGGGACGAAGCGGTCGGGGTGGTCGGTGACGCAGCGAATGCCCTCACCCTCGCCGTCGGCACGGATGCCGACCATGGCGATCTCGACATTGCAGCGATCCATGAACGGCAAGAGGAGGTCGGGGCCCTGCGGCGGTTCTTCCAGGTTGCCGTCGGCGTCGCGGGCCTGGTCCGAGAACGGCACGTCCTTGAACATGTACTGCGCCGGGAAGTTCATGTTCGCCGACTCGGCGTCCTTGAGCGCGCGTTCCAGGAAGGCGTAGCGGTTCTTGCCGGTCGTGCCGGCGGTGGTGCCCATCATCGTGTCGATGACGCCGATGTCTGCGGGATAGCCGTTGCCGTCCGAACCCATGAGTCCCCCTGTCGATTCCGGGGGACCGTAGCGCGGGCGTTACGGTCGCTTCGAAATGGCGCCGACCCCGATGACCTTCACTTCCGACGACGTGCGGATCGTCGCCGACCGGCGGGGTGACCCCGGTGACCCACCGGTGTTCTTCCTGCACGGCGGTGGGCAGACCCGCCACTCGTGGGGAGCGGCGGCCGAGGTGGTCGCCGAGCGCGGCTGGTGCACCTACACGATCGACTCCCGCGGGCACGGCGAGAGCGACTGGTCCCCGGACCACCGGTACGCGCTGCGCGATTTCGCACGGGATCTGCTGAACGTGGCCGACGCCGTCGGCGCCGAGCCGGTCGTCGTCGGCGCGTCGCTCGGTGGGCTGACGAGTCTGCTCGCGATGGGGCGCGAGCGTCCCGGGTTCGGGCGCGGGCTCGTCCTCGTCGACATCGTGCCGGAGATGGAGCAGGCCGGAACCGATCGGATCGGTGAGTTCATGCGGACCCACGTCGAGCGCGGCTTCGCGTCGCTGGAGGAGGCCGCCGAGGCGGTCGCCGCCTACAACCCTCGGCCGGGCCGTTCGGTCGACCCTGACGGTCTCCGCAAGAACCTGCGGGCGCGCGACGGTCGCTGGTACTGGCACTGGGATCCGAACCTCATGCAGCAGATGGGTCGCTCGAACCCGGACTCCGAGCTGTTCGACCACAGGCTCCTCACCGACTGTGCCCGCGCCATCGACGCGCCGAAGCTCCTCATCCGCGGTCGGATGAGCGACGTCGTCACCGAAGAGGCGGCCCGTCGATTCGTCGATGCGGTCCCCGGGACGGGCTATGTCGACATCGCCGACGCAGCCCACATGGTGGCCGGCGACCGCAACGACGTGTTCCGATCGGCCGTCGTCGACTTCGTCGAAGGTCTGTAACAATAGGGGCAAGAGGCCTTTTTTAGGCCAGAGGGGGAGAAGGAACCCCCACTTCAACAGCCACAAGAAGCAGTGGGAAAAGAAGACACCGTCTCAATGATTAATGTAACAAGACAGGTAAATGAAAATAATTTTATGACATTTATACCTGCGTTAAAAGATTATTTCACTACTAAAGCAGACTGTTTTAAGGCTGGCAGACTGGTATCCTACCTAAAAAATTGGGAGGCAATAACTTCAGACCCTGAAATATTGTCAATGGTGAG
>JBCCWI010000040.1:0-37395 GCA_039193795.1 Actinomycetota bacterium
CGGCGAGGTCATCGGCCCCAAGGGCAAGGTCATCAACACGATCCAGGGCGAGACCGGCGCCGACATCTCCGTCGACGACGACGGCATGGTCGGCATCGTCGCCATCGCCAGCACCGACAATGAGAAGGTCGCCGAGGCTCGTCGCCAGATCGAGCTGATCCTCGATCCGCCGACCGCCGAGGTGGGCGCCGAGTACGCCGGTCGGGTCGTGAACATCACCAAGTTCGGTGCGTTCGTGAACATCCTCCCGGGCCGCGACGGCCTGCTACACATCTCCAAGATCGGTGGCAGCAAGCGCATCGACCGGGTCGAGGACGTGCTCGAGCTGGGTCAGGAAGTCCAGGTCGTCGTCGAAGACGTCGACCCGAACGGCAAGATCTCGCTCAAGCCCGTCGGTGACGGTCCCGAGGCGACCGGTGGCGACGCTGCCGAGTCCTCCGGTTCCGGCGACACCGCGGTCGAGGTCGACGGCGAGCAGGAGTCGGTCTCCTTCGAGGCCGCATTCGACTCCGGTCTCGCCGAGGAGTTCGGCGATCTCGGTCCCGAGGCTCCTCGCCGCTCCGGTGGTGGCGGCGGCGGTGGTGGCCGTGGTCGCGGCCGCGGAGGTCGCGGGCGCCGGTGACGGCCGACCCCTTGAGCGGATCGATGGCGTCGTCGTTCGACGACGGCGACACGATCCGCGTCAGCCGACTCGACGACGGCCTCCGGGTCGTCACCGAGACCCTGCCCCGATCGCGATCCGTCGCGGTCGGGGCGTGGGTCGGCGTCGGCAACCGGGACGAACCGGCGGCGATCGCCGGTGTCTCCCACTTCCTCGAACACCTGATGTTCAAGGGCTCGTCGACCCGGTCGGCCCAGGACATCGCCGAGGGCATCGACGCCGTCGGCGGTGACATCAACGCCTTCACCTCGAAGGAATACACCGCCTTCCATGCGCGAGTGCCCGCCTGGGAGCTCGACTTCGGCCTCGACACCCTGCTCGACGTGTTGACCGATCCGGGCTTCACCGCCGACGAACTCGACGCGGAGCGACAGGTGATCCTCGAGGAGCTCGCATGGAGCGCCGACACGGCCGACGACGTCGTGCACGGCGTGCTCGCCGAGAGCCTCTTCCCCGGACACCCGCTCGGCTGGGAGGTGCTGGGCACCGCCGAATCGGTGCGTGCGATCACCGTCGACGACGTGCGGGCGTTCCACGACCGGTGGTACCGCCGCGCCAACATGGTGCTCGCGGTCGTCGGGCCGGTCGACCACGACGAGATCGTGGCCCGGGTCGACGCCGCTCTGGCGTCTCGGGGTGGCGGCACCCGTCCCGAGCGGGTCCGACCCGGCAACGAGATCATCCCCGACGTCATGACCCACCGGCCGATCGAACAGGCGCACTTCGCCAAGGGGTGGCGCTCCGGTGGGCTGCACAGCGACGACCGGTATGCCCTCGCCGTCGCCACCCAGCTGTTGGGTGGCGGTTGGTCGAGTCGCCTGTTCCAGGAGGTCCGCGAGAAGCGAGGCCTCAGCTACACCGTGTTCGCGTCGGTGGGGTCCTACGTGGACTCGGGGGCGCTGTCGGTCTACGCCGCGACCGCACCGGAGCGCCTGGCCGAGCTGCGGTCGGTCATCGACGATCAGCTCGCCGACCTGGCCGAGAACGGTCCCGGGGAACGTGAACTCGACATCGCTCGTGGCGGGTTCGAGGGCGCCACCGTCCTGGGGCTCGAGGACACCGGCAGTCGTATGGCCCGCCTCGCCACCAACGTGTTGATCCGTGATCGCATCGTCGGTGTCGACGAGTACCTCGACGCCGTGCGCCGCGTGACCGCGTCCGACGTGCAGCGGGCGATCACCGACATCGTCACCGAGGCCTCGTCGGTCAGCGTCGTCGGGCCTCGCTGAACTCGGCGATCCACCGCAGCCGGAATTAGGCTCACTTAACCCAACGTCCCGGGAGGACCGTCATGGCACGCAACGCCATCATCGCCGGCGCCACGCTCATCGTGGTCGGCATCGTCGTCACCATCGCCTCGGACTCCAACAGTGTGACCTCGTTGATTCCGGCGTTCATCGGCGCCGTGTTCGTCCTCCTCGGCGTGTTCGCCCAGCGCAAGCCGGAACTCAACCACCACGTGATGCACGCGGCGGCCGCGGTCGCGCTGCTCGCCGTGCTCGGCAGTGTCGGATCGGCGATCGGTCGGGGCAGCACCGGGTGGGCGCTCGCGGCACAGCTGATCACGATCGCAGTGATGGGCGCGTTCCTCTACCTGGCGATCCAGTCGTTCCGGGCGGCGCGACTCGCCCGCGAGGCCGGCGCGGCCTGAGCGCCGGGGTCTCAGATCCCGGGCTTGAACACCATCAGGTAGATCTGTACGAGGAAGAGGGCGGTCACGACACCGGTGGACCGCCGCAGCTTCTGCTCGGCGGCCTCGTCGCGTCCGTTTCCCTCGGCGATCGCCCGTTCGGCGGGCACGACTCCGGCGTGCACCGCGCCGACGATGCCGATCCACACGACGACCGCGGCGATCAGCCAGGGCTGGCGGACCCGGTAGACCTTGTCGCTGAGCCCTGCGACCCCGAAGCCGATCAGGCCCGAGAAGACGATGGCGTTGCCGTACACGCGCATCGTCTTGTGGGCGAGCGTCTCGAACAGTTCCGAGGAGCCTCCACGGCCGATCAGGATCGGCTGCACGAAGATCGGGGCGAAGCCGATCATCGCCGAGACGATGTGCAAGAAGAGCATGATGTTGTACGGCGTGTCGCCGATCGCTGCGAGCATGCGGGGACGGTAGTGGAAGCCGGCGCGGGCGGACCCGGTCGGCGGCGTAGCCTGCTCCCATGATCCGAGTGGGAGTCGTCGGGGCCGCAGGTCGAATGGGGCAAGAGGTGTGTCGCACGATCGACGCCGATCCGGCGACGGAGTTGGTCTGCACGGTCGACATCGACGACTCGCTCGACCTGCTGGTCGAGCACGAGGCCGAGGTCGTGGTCGACTTCACGGTGCTCGATGTCGCGCGGGAGACCCTCCGGTTCGCCGCCGCCAACGGGATCCATGCGGTCGTCGGCACGACCGGGTTCAGCGACGAGGATCTCGACGCCTTCCGGGCCGCGTTCACGTCGAGCAATGCGCTGATCGCCCCGAACTTCGCCATCGGTGCGGTGCTCATGATCCGCATGGCCGAGCTGGCTGCCCCCCACTTCGAGACCGGCGAGATCATCGAGTTCCACCACAACGCCAAGATCGACGCACCGTCGGGCACCGCCACCCACACTGCGGAGCGCATGGCGGCGGCCTCGTCGCAGTGGGCGGACGATCCGACCACCCACGAGGTGTATCCCGGAGCGCGCGGGGGCGCAGGCCCGGCCGGGATCCGCGTGCACGGCGTCCGCATGGTCGGTGCCGTCGCCAGCCAGGAGGTCATCCTCGGCACCACCGGCCAGACCCTCACGATCCGTCACGACACGGTCGATCGCACGTCGTTCATGCCCGGAGTTCTCGTAGGCGTGAAGCGGGTCGCAGACTTCGAGGGTGTCACGATCGGCCTCGACGCCTACCTCGGTCTCTGAACGCCCCGGGATGCGGATGTTCCTGACGCCGAAGTGGATGCTGTCGCATCTCTTCGTGCTGTCGATGATCGTCGTCATGACCGCCGCCGGCTTCTGGCAGCTCGATCGCCTCGATGAGCGCAAGGCGTCCAACGACGAGATCCGCGCCGCCTCCGAGGCGCCCGCCCGGCCGATCGAGGACTTGCTCGACGACGTCGCCGCGGGCGTCGACGTGCCGGATCAGACGGCGGTCATCGTCGACGGCGATCTGCTGAGCGGTCAGGAGTTGCTGATCGCCAACCGCACCTTCGACACCGAGCCCGGCTTCTGGTGGGTTGCGCCCGTCGAGCTCGGCGACGGACGGATCGTCGCGGTGAGCCGCGGCTGGATCCCGCGCGACGTCGCGTCGGGCGAGAGTCCTCAGCCGATCCTCGAACCCGCCAACCCCGTCGAGATCGCCGGCCGGCTGTTCGAGAGTGTCGACGACGGTCGAGTCGGCTCCGACGTCAACGGGATTCCGCAGCTGAGTCGCCTCGATCTGGAGGCGGTCGAGGAGGTGTTGGGCGTCGACGTGGTCGATCGCTGGGTGCAGGCGATCGATCCGGACTGGGAGCGGGGCGTCCTGCCGATTCCGGTGCCGCGCCCGACGCTGGACGAGGGTCCGCATCTCTCCTACGCGTTCCAGTGGTTCTTCTTCACCGCGGCCACGATCGTCGCCTACGCCCTGATCCTGCGTCGACGGCGGCGCGAAGCGGCGATCGAGTCGGTGCCCGCCGCGTGAACGACCTCGGCGACCTCGTCCTGCTCGCCGTTCGTCTCCGGAGCCGAGGCGATGCCGGAGCGGTGACCGAGTCGGTTCGTGATCTGCTGGGTGACGACGTCGAACGTGCGCTGGTCGACGTCGTGCTCCACGACGCAGCCGAACGAGGACAGGTGCGCGTCCGCGGAGAGGAGGGGCGCTGGTCCCTCACACCTGCCGGGGAGGCCGAGCTCAATGCGATCCTGACCGCCGATCTCACCGGCGAGGACCGAGCCGATGTCACGACCGGGTACGAGGCGTTCCTTCCGCTCAACCGTCGTTTCCTCCGTGCCTGTGTCACGTGGCAGGACGATCCCTACGGCCTCGACGAGTTCGTCGAGTTGGTGGCCGGGGTCGTTCCGATCACCGATGCGCTCGCGGCGACGAGGCATCGTTTCGCCGGCTACGGCCCCCGGCTCGTCGGCGCGCTCGCCGAAGCGGCGGCCGACCCGGCCTGGATCGACTCACCGACCCGTGACTCGGTCCACACCGTGTGGTTCGAACTCCACGAACACCTCCTCGCCACCCTCGGCCGGAGCCGAAGCGAGGAGCGCTAGGTCGACGACGGGTCGACGTACTCGAGGTGGAGTTCTTCCACGAGATCGCGCCAGGCGGTGGGCTCTGGTGATGGAGGCTCGAGTTCTGGAGGTCCTTCGTCCTCGGTGCCGCGCAGATCGTCGATCCAGTCTCGGATCGGTGTGAGCAGACCACTTCGGCCGGGCGGAGGCGGTGAGTCTGGCGGATCAGCGGGGGCCGGTGGCCGATGACTCGGTTGCGCGAGGAGATAGTCGCGCAACGGCTTCAGGTCGGGATCCCGTGCGATCCAGGCACCGGTCAGCTGCTGGCCACCGCTCGACCAACGGCTGCGTCGTAGCCGGTCACGCGATGCCTCGTACGACGCCTCGGACGTCTCTTCGGGGGTACTCCCGTCGGTCTCCTCGTACAGATGACGGAGATCGATCGTGCGCGCCGCGGCCGCTTCGAAGCACGCCGAGTTGTACTGCACGACCCAGTCATCGCGACCTCGGCTCTGCGCCTCGTCCAGCTGAGCGCGTGACCGCTCGAGCGCCGTCTCGATCTCCTGTGTGTCTGCATCTCGAGCGCGCAGCGCCAATCGAAGCTCGACGAGCGCAAGGGCGGACATGGCCGCGCCGCGGAGTGCTTTTCGACGGCGCCACGCACGGTTGAGGCGGTGCCAATACGCACGCTCCTCCTGGCGTCGGGCGTTCCAGAGCGTCCGCCAGAAGCCGAGATTGCGACACACCCACTCGAGTTCGTCCTTGGCCACGCGAAGGAGCGTGACCTCCCATGCGTGACGCACACACTGCTTCGTCGAGCGCTTCTCACCGGGAGCGGGGCGCGCTGCGTCTGGGTTCGGCCATGTCGACTCCGGGCCTTCCTCGATTTTGTGCAGGTCCTCGAGCCGCTGCATCACCTCGTCCCTCGTTGCACGATCCGGACCACGCAAGTCGATCAGCGACGCCTCGCACCCGACGGAGAGCATCGAGAGCGTCGCGCCCAGCCGGTACCGACCGTTCAGATAGTGCGGGTGACGGATGCGGCTCTTGAGCAACAGGTTGGTCGCCCGAGCGAGATCACCGCTGCCTCCCTCGACCGAGTAGGCGTTGGCGAGTGCGACGAGTGCTGCGCCGGTCCCAGGGCTGCGGTGCACCGCTTCCTGGAGGTGGGCCAACTTCGTCGCCCGGTCGAGGGCACTGGTGGGCCCGCGCTCCTCGATCATCACCTTCTGGTAGTTCTGCAGCGCGGTGCCGTCCTTCGAGGACCACACCAGCCATGACGGCGTGGTCGTTCCTTCGTCGATGAACTGCTCCGCTGCGAAGAACGCAGCTTGCTCCGCGAGATCGTCCAGGTCGTCTGATGGTCCGAACGGGTGGCTGAGCACTTGACGGTTGCCGCGTGCGGTCGAGGCCCGGAGCAGCAAACGGAAGGACCCGTCATCGGTCTTCTGAACCACCGGGCGCAACTCGATTCCCCGCGGCGGGAAGGCCGTGCTCTGCAGCGCGGTGGCGACGAAGTTGAGGATGGCGTTCTCGAAGCCAGCGTTCTGTGCAGCGCTGCTGATGCTCGAGATCGCTGCGCCGCCGGGCACGGGTGCCGGCTCCTGCAGTTCGACCGCGGTGAGGTGGGCCCGAATGAGATCTGCGGCGCGACGCGTGTCAGCGTCGGTTTCCTTCTCCCCCTTCTCGTCCTTGACGAGCCGGATCGGTCCGGGCGATCGGCTGTCGTTGGCGATTTCCAGGAAGCGGTAGCCGATGATGATCGCGAGGGTGATCACGAGCCAACCCCACCCGCCGATGCGCGCCGACGTGTCGTTTCGCAGCACGGTGTCGAGGGTGTCGCCGAGGAACTCGTCGGCGCCCTCCACCACGAGGCGGTGGATCGCTTCGGGCTCGTTGAGATCGCGGAGCTGGGTGCGGACGCTGTCGAGTTGGCCTCGGAGTTCGGACCGGCGGTCATCTCCCTCCACTCGATCGATCCCCAACTCGAGTGTCGTGCGGAAGCCGATCAGCAGGACACGCTGTGCGAACAGCGGCTTGCATTCCCCACCATCGCCTGCGCACCCGCTCACACACGACTGGGCGAGCGCAAGTGCTGCTTCGAAGGACACCGTGACCTGGCCGACGCGCTCGCTCGGGTTGAAGATGAACTGACCAATGTCGTCAGGGCACCGGTTCTCCACGGTCGCTCGGCCGATCCGGGTGCTCAATGTGGGCAGCGGCGACGGGTCGACCTGTTGTGATGTCGCAGCCCACTGCTGGAAGTCCGTCGAGGAGGTACTGGCGAACACGGGGAACAGCGACTCCAACGTCAAGCTCACGTCTTCGGCTGTCTGGGTCGCGACCTCGTCCGCCTCGCGTGCGCCGGATGCCGGCGTCGCGAGGTCGATCGCTGCGCTGCGAGCCTCGGGCGACTCCTCCTCGACTGCGGCCCCTGCGATCGCCCGCGACGTTCGGAGTTGTCCTTCGGCGAACGCGATCCGGTCGGCGAGCGTCTCGACATCACTGGACGCCAGCGCAGCGAGATCTTCGACGGCTTGAGTCAGGGCGACCAGATCCGTCTCGGTCTTCGGGGACGACTCCGGCGTTCGGGTTGGATCGAGCAGGGCGCACGCATCTGCGTGAGTCCAGATCAGCGCATCGTCATCCGGCGTCCCGGGCGCCGAGTCGCAGCGCACGTGTGCGTCGCTGCTCAGCGTGTCCCACTCGGTCTGGCATCCGTCGTCGCAGGAGCGGGCCAACCAGTCGAGGATCGGTGCGAGTGCGGTGTCTCGTGCGATCAGCGCACGCTGCGCTCGTTCGAGCACGGCGAGGTTGGCCTGGATCGACTCTTCGATGCCCGCGTTGGTCGTGGCTGCCCGTCGAGCGAGCTCGTCTTCGATGGTGAGTTCGGTCCGCAGGGTCAGGTAGTCGTTGAACTCGTGCCGGTCGCGGACGTTGTCACCGACATTGGTGAGGGCCAACACGATGATCCCGAGCGCGACCAGCGTGGCGAGTCGCAATGCACCCAACGAGAAGCCGCTGGCGACTGCCCACAATCCGGCGATGAGCAGTGTCGTGATACCGAGGCGAAGGGCGGCGACGGGCCCGAACAGTGCATCTACCCAGCCGAGTTCGTGGCAGAGCACAGCCACGGCGCCGATGGCGCCGAGGAACAGCGGCCATGCGAACCGAAAGACGACGCTGCGTGTGCCGAGGGTGAGCTCCAATCCCGCTTCCGGCGCCCATCGACGACCGAACAGCCGACGCAACGGCGCCGGGATGCGGTCACGCAACCCCGTGCCGTCACCGTCACCGCGCGCCCGGTCGCCCGTCGACCTCTCGTCTGGAGCTCCGCCCTTCCCCGAGCCGTTCATTCCGCCGTCCCACCGTCTTCATCCGCCTGAACGGTGTTATCAGCTGGGCGTCACCGGGGAAAGCGCGTTGTGCCGAAGCGAGGAGCGCTCGGTCGACCTAGCGGCCGTCGAGGATGATCTCGCTGCCGGCGAAGGCGTCGGTCGCCACCGAGCACGAGGCGCCGGTGTCGGTGGTCTCGAACTCGAAGTCCCCGAGGTCGCCGGCCTCGGGGAGTGCATTGAAGTCGGGCTCGCCGATGATCTCGACCTCGAGATCATCGGGATCGAGACCAGCGGATGCCATCTGGCCCTCGTAGGCCTCGACCATCGCCTCGGTGGTGATCTCGTACGCCTGCTGCATGCACTCGCTCGAACCGATCACGGTCTGGGCGTAGGCGAACGCGGCGGGCGTGAGGCGGGAGTTGTCGCTGACCCAGGGGAGCGCGCCGCTCAGCTTGCCCAGCAGGCCCTCGTCGTAGGTGACGCTGTCGAGGGTGGCGACCGCGTCGACCCGTGGCCGTACGAACTCGATGGCGTCGGCGGGGACGAGCACACGTGCCGAGCCGTCGTCTCGGACGACGATCTCGACCTCGGTCGCGTCGACACAGGTGTCGATGTCGCCGACGGCGGTCATCTCGACGGTGTCGGTTCGGTAGGTCTGACCGAGCACATCGTGGTCACGCTTGCCTTCGACGGGCACGACGGTGTGGATGCGGGCCCGGCAATCCAGGGCGATCGGCTCGATCTCGACGATCTCGGCTTCCTTGGGTTGCACGATCGTCGTCGTCTCCGATGCGACGGCGGGGTTGTCCCAGGGCCAACGGATGTTCGCCACACCCAGCTGGATGAAGACGATCAACCCGACGATGGCGACGACCAGGACACTGATGAGGGAACGGGAGAAGTCCTGCATGTCGTGCCCGACGGGCTGGGCGCCGGAAAAGTCGCGAAGAAATCCCAGATACTGGGAGCGCCACGCCGGGGTGGGGCGTAGTGAGGGCGATGGCTGTGTACGCGGCGGATCAGGAACGGGCGGTGACAGTGGAGGAGACGGCGGCCGACACCCGTTCCTTCGCGGTGTTCTACGAACAGTCCCGTGACCGCATGGTGCGCACCGTCTGGGCCACGCTGGGTGATCTCGAACTGGCCACCGACGCGGTCGACGAGGCCTTCACCCGGGCCTACGAACGGTGGGGGTCGATCGCCGGCGGTCCGAATCCGGAGGGCTGGGTGTACCGGACCGCCCTGAACTGGGCGACGTCGCGGTTCCGGGCGCTGACGGTCCGGCGCCGGTACCAACACAAGGTCGCCACGCCCCACGCGACCGAGGATCGCTACACCCACCCCGATCTCGCCGAGCATCTCGCCGCCCTACCGATCGAGCAGCGGACGGTGCTGGTGCTGCGCTACCTGCTCGACTGGGACATCGCCACCACGGCGCAGGCGTTGGGCATCGCCCCCGGCACCGTCCGGAGCCGGACGGCGAGGGCGTCGGCCTCGTTGCGGGCCCGCATCGAGCTGAAGGACATGCCGTGAGCCAGGACCCGCGCATCCGGCGCACGATCGACGAGTTGGTCGCAGGCGAGGTCCCGCCCGGTCCGTCGGTCGACACCATCGCCCGTCGCGTCCGGGGGCGGGCACGCCGGCGGGCCGCCGTGGCCGGCGCCGCGTGCCTCGGTGTGGCCGGGCTCACCTGGGTGGCCGTGACACCGGGAGACGATCCCGGCACGACCGTGGCGGGTGGTGGCGGGTCGGCCCGACCGCTCGATGCCGACGAGCTGGCGGCGTTCTGCCTCGAGACCCTGCAGGCTCCGATCCCGGCGGACCTGACGGTCCTCCTCGGCGACACCGATGCCGTCGCCAGCCTGTCGGGGTCAGGCCTCGACGAGCGAGCCGACGTCTGCAGCGACGTGATCACCGACGCCCTCGGCGACTCGGCGTCTTCGGCCGAGGCCGCGGCCGAGGCGTCGACCAGCCCCGAACAGGAACTGGCGCTCGCCGACGATGTCGTCACGTTCGAGGAGTACGAGGCGGCGATGGCCCGACTCGCCGCCTGCTCGGCGGCCGTCGGGGTCGAGATCACCCCGACGTACAGCGAGGCCGCGGGCCAGTTCTCCTATGAGCTCGCGACCGAGGTGCCGGGCGTGATCGATCCACTGATCGCCCACGACGCCTGCTACGAGTGGCACGTCGCCAAGATCGAGGCCGCATACGTGACCGAGTCGACCCGGAGCGTTCCGACGCAGGCCCCGGAGATCGACGAGGTCGCGAGCGTGCTCGACCCCATCGAACTCGGGCCCGACGAGTGGCTGTTCCCCTCCGAGCTGCCCGCCGGGCTCGAGTTCGACGTCGCGGTCGACGATCCCCGCTCGAATCGGTGGATCCGTTTCCTGAGCGTGGACGAACTCACGAGCCTGACCGTGCTCATCGTCGATGAGGCGCTGATCGAGCCGGAGCGGTTCACCGACGAGGACTTCGTCGTCGTGGACGACGCGATCTGGTATCGCCACGAGGCCTGGGGGGTCGTGCGCGAGACGACCGTCGGGTGGGTCGCCGTGCAGGACAGCATCGATGGTGAAGCCACCGAGATCGTCGCCGCCGCGTCGCTCGCCGTCGTCGGCGGAACCGAGCTTCCGCGGCCCCCGCTCGACCTCGGCGATGACGGTTTCGTCGAGGTCACCGAACTCTCCGACCTCGACGGGGCGACCATCCTCTCGGCGGTCACCGACGGCCGGTCGGTGGCGACCCGGTTCGGGAGTCCGGATGCGCCCCGAACGGGGTGTTGCCCGCGTCTCGCCGACGACGAACTCGTCGTGATGAACGTCATCGTCCCGGGCGGGGGCACCGACCCGTCGATCGTCGAGGGCATCGCCGATCCGGCGGTCGCGACGATCGTCGTCTCCTTCGCCGACGGCGAGGTCGTCGAGGTCGTGCCCGAGGACCGCTCCGGCTCGTTCCCGGTCTCGTTCTTCGTGTTCTGGGCTCCGGCCGGCCCGAGCAGCTTCCTCGCGCCGATCGAGTCGATCGTCGCGCTCGGTCGAGATGGCCTGCTGATCGGCGAGGCGGATCTCGAACGCGGGCCCGTCGTGGTCCGGACGCCCGTCGGCTGAGCCGACGTCAGCGGGGTGGGCGCGGGACGAGGACGGGGGTCTTCGCCTTGTACGCCTCGTAGTCGGGCTGACCGCCCCACTTCTTGTCCGACCGCCGCTCGAGCATCGGGACGCCGCTGACGAAGTTCAACAGCACGAAGACGAACACCGGCGAGATGAGCGTGGCGAACTGCCAACCCTGCAGGACCGGCGACGCCATGATCGCGATGCCGAGCCACAGCGTGATCTCGCCGAAGTAGTTGGGGTGACGGCTCCACGCCCAGAGGCCGACGTCGATGAACGCTCCCCGGTTGGCGGGGTCGGCGCGGAACGCCGACTTCTGCCGGTCGGCCGTCACCTCGATGCCGAAGCCGAGCAGCCACACGACGAGTCCGATGATGCCCACCGCGCCGAGATCCTCCTTGGCGCCCGACGTCATCGCCGCCAGCGCGGCACCGGCCGTCAGTGTGACCCACAGGCCCTGCACCATCCATGCCATCAAGAAGCGCAGGAAGTCGAGCTTGATCTTGTCGAAGCGCCCGTCGCCACCGTCGCGGCGGACCCGGCGGAACAGGAACGTGCCCAGTCGCCCGGCCCACATCGCGATCAGGATCGCGAACAGCACCGTGCGGAGGTCGCGGTCGTCGGCGCTGACGAGCGCCACCGCGGTGACGGTCAGGTAGGTGATCGAGCCGGTCAGGTCGTAGTAGTGCTCGGTCTTGGCCAGGAACGACGGCACGAAGGCGGCGATGTTGACGCCGAACGCGATGATCACGAGCCAGGCGAAGGTCGGAAGGCCGCCCAGCTCCTCGCCGCCGTCTCCGCCCATCGTGGCGATGAGCGCACCGAGCACGGTGGCGATGACGATTCCGGCGATGGCGTTGCGGCGGGCGCGGTTCATGGCGGGCATCGTAGGTGGCAACGGACGGAGTGGCCCGTGTGGATGCGGGACGCGAGACTCCGGCCATGGTCCAGATCAGCGAATCCGTCACCCTCGAACTGGAGAACGCGACCGCGGTTCTCACCGTCGACAACCCGCCGGTCAACGCACTCAGCTGGCATGTCCGCCAGGGGATCTTCGACGGCCTCAACCAGGCGATGCGCGACGGTGCGGCCTCCATCGTGTTGATCTGCGCAGGGCGCACCTTCATCGCCGGTGCCGACATCAGCGAGTTCGGCGGGGGCGCGCCCGAGGCGGCGAGCCTGGCCGACCTCCAGGAGGTGATGGAGAACGCACCCGTCCCGGTGATCGCCGCGATCCACGGCACTGCGCTCGGCGGTGGTCTCGAGGTCGCGCTGTGCGCGCACTACCGGGTCGGGCTCGCGTCCTCCCGGTACGGGCTGCCCGAGGTCAACATCGGGTTGCTCCCGGGCGCGGGCGGCACCCAACGGCTCCCGCGGCTGATCGGCGTGCCCAAGGCGCTCGCGGCCATGACCTCGGGTCGGCACATGCCGGCGGCCGAGGCGGCGGCCGACGGGTTGATCGACGAGGTCGTCGAGGGGGAGTGGGACGCGCTCCGGGCCGCCGCGGTGGCGTTCGCCGAACGCGCCGTCGCCGAGTCGCTGCCGCTGGTCAAGGTCCGCGATCGAGACGACCTGGTCACCGGGGTCGATCCGCAGGTGTTCGCTGACTTCCGGGCGTCGATCGCCCGCAAGACCCGCGGGTTCCTGGCCCCGGAGTACAACATCCAGTGCATCGAGGCGGCGGCGACGCTGCCCTTCGACGAGGGCCTGGCCGTCGAGGCGAAGCTGTTCCGGGAGCTGATGACCGGTCCGCAGTCGGCTGCACAGCGCTACTACTTCTTCGCCGAACGGCAGGCGAACAAGATCCCCGACATCGCCACCGACACGCCGACCGTCGACGTGCAGAAGGCCGGCGTGCTCGGCGCCGGCACGATGGGCGGCGGCATCGCCATGAACTTCGCCAACGCCGGCATCCCGGTCACGATCGTCGAGCGCGACGAGGCCTCGCTCGAACGGGGCCTCGGTGTCGTGCGCAAGAACTACGAGCGGTCCGCCAGCCGTGGGTCGATCCCGGCCGAGGCGGTCGAACAGCGCATGGGCCTCATCACCGGCTCGACCGACAAGGCCGACTTCGGTGACTGCGACATCGTGATCGAGGCCGTCTTCGAGGACATGGATCTCAAGCGGTCGATCTTCACCGAGCTCGATCAGATCTGTCAGCCCGGGGCGATCATGGCGTCGAACACCTCGGCGCTCGACATCAACGAGATCGCCTCGGTCACCAGCCGGCCCGAGTCGGTGATCGGCATGCACTTCTTCTCACCGGCCAACGTGATGAAGTTGCTCGAGAACGTGCGGGGCGACGCCTCGTCCGACACGGTCGTCGCGTCGGCGATGGCGATCGGCAAACGGATCGGCAAGGTCTGTGTGATGGTCGGCGTCTGCAACGGCTTCGTCGGCAATCGCATGCTGTTCATGCGCGGCGCCGAGGCCGATCGCATGCTGATGGAGGGCGCGACACCCGCCCAGATCGACTCGGTGCTCTACGAGTTCGGCTTCCCGATGGGGCCCTTCTCGATGAGCGACCTCGCCGGCCTCGACATCGGCTGGAAGGAAGAGAAGAGCACCTCGTCGACCGTGCGGGAGATCATGTGCGAGAGCGGGCGTCGAGGCCAGAAGAACGGCATGGGCTACTACCGCTACGACCCCGAGACGCGGGCGGCGACCCCCGACCCCGAGGTCGAGGAGATGATCCGTCGGTTCGCGATCGATCGGGGCCACGAACAGCGCGAGGTCACCGATCAGGAGATCCTCGAACGGCTGCTCTACCCGATGATCAACGAGGGGGCGAAGATCCTCGAGGAAGGCATCGCCATCCGCGGCAGCGACGTCGACGTCGTCTGGGTCAACGGCTACGGCTGGCCGGTGTACCGGGGCGGCCCGATGCACTGGGCGGACTCGGTCGGGCTCGCCGAGATCGTCGACAAGATCACGGACTACGGCGATCGGCTCGGCGGTCGCCACTGGGAGCTGTCACCGCTCCTCGCCCGGCTCGCCGCCGACGGCGGGTCGCTCGCCGGGCACCAGGGCGCCTGATCGCCGGACCCGTCAGGGCCAGGCCAGGCCCCGCCGGATCACCAGATTGCGCCACGGCGTGACCCGCTCGGTGATCCAGTTCTCCAACCCGCTGCCCAGGACCGGCCGCAGGGCCTGGTTGACCAGCCGCGCCAGGGCGCGAGCGTCGGTGGGCGCGTGGGTCGGGTCGAGCATGCGGGCGGCCAGGTGGAGCTCCACCGCCACGAACGCCGCGAGGTCCGAGGCGGTCCGCGCCACCGGGTAGACGTTCGACACCCCGAGCTCGGGGTCGGCGAGGCACCGGTCGAGCACCCGGATCGAATGGGTCTCGAACCGGGCCACGGCGGTCGCCGCGTCGACCGTGCGCAGTTCGAGTTCGATCGCGTCGGCGGCGGGGTCGAGACGGTCGGGGTCATCGGCCTCCGCTGCGTCGAGCAACACGGCGTTGGCCTCGACGAACCCCGCCACCCGACGGATGGCGTCGAGTCGCGTGGCGGGCAGATCGACCTCGACCGGACGCCGCCGACGCAACAGTCGGCGGCGCCGGTAGCGCCCCACGGCCTCGTCGCCCGTCCCGGTGTCGATCACGGTGGTCGCCCGGCGGATCACCGCCTCCCGACCCTCTCGAAACGCGGCCTCCGCTGCGAGCATGGAGCGATCGTAGGGGCGATCCGCCGAACTGGGTCGGCTCGCGGCGCGAGCCGTGGCAGCATTGGGGCCATGACGACAGCCATTGCCACTTTCGGACAGGTGTTGACCGCCATGGTCACCCCGTTCAACGCCGACGGATCGCTCGACCTCGACGGCGCGGTGAAGCTGGCGAAGCACCTGACCACCGAAGGCGGAAACGACGGGCTGATCATCAACGGCACGACCGGCGAGGCGCCTACGCTCACCCAGGACGAACAGATCGCGGTGATCGAGGCGATCGTGGAGAACGTCGACGTGCCGGTCGTCGCCGGTGCGGGCAGCAACGACACCCGGGTGGCGGTCTCGAACGCCGAGCGCTCGGTCGAGGTCGGCGCGGTGGGGCTGCTCCACGTCTCGCCGTACTACAACCGGCCCTCCCAGGCCGGCCTGCTCGATCACTTCCGGGCCTGTGCGGCGGCCACCGACATGCCGGTCCTGATCTACGACATCAAGGGCCGTACCGGTCGTCCGGTCGAGATGGAGACGATGCTCGAACTCCTGCAGACCGTCGACAACATCATCGGGGTGAAGGACGCCAACGGGAGTCCCGCCCAGACCGCCAAGCTGCTGTCGCTCGCGCCGCCCGACACCGAGGTCTACAGCGGCGACGACCCCCTCACCTTGCCGCTGCTCTCCGTCGGTGCCGTCGGCACGATCGGCGTCGCCACCCATTGGGTCGGCAACGAGACCAAGGCGATGATGGAGGCGTTCTTCGGCGGCGACGTCGAGCGGGCGACTGAACTCAACCGGCTGATGATGCCGAGCTACGACTTCGAGACCGGCGATCTCGCTCCGAACCCCATCCCGACCAAGGCGATGCTTCGGGTGCTCGGGCTGCCCGGTGGGCCGACCCGTCCGCCGATGGGTCCGGAGCCGGACTGGGTCGAGATCGAGGCCAAGGCCGTCCTCGCCGGACTCGGTCGGGGCTGACCCGCCTCATGGCCGAACCGGTCACGATCACCTTCCTCGGCGGGCTCGGCCAGATCGGGCGCAACTGTGCGGCCATCGAGACCGAGGGCCGCATCGTCGTGCTCGACTGCGGCCAGATGTTCGGCGGCGACGACCTGCCGGGCGTCGACGCGGTCCTGCCCGACCTCTCGTACCTGATCGATAACGCCGATCGGGTCGAGGCGTGCATCGCCACCCACGCCCACGAGGATCACATCGGGGCCCTGCCGTACCTGCTCAGCCATCTCTCGATGCCGATCTACGGGTCGCCGTTCACGCTCGGGATGATCGATCACAAGCTCCGCGAGCGGGGGCTGCAGAAGCAGGCCGAGCTGCGGCCGGTGCACGACGGCGACCGGATGATGGTCGGACCCTTCGACTGTGAGTTCCTGCCCGTCACCCACTCGATCCCGTCGGGGAACATCACGGCGTTCCACACCGGCCAAGGCGTGATCTTGCACTCGAGCGACTTCAAGCTCGACCTCACACCGGTCGACGGGCGCCGCACGGATCTGAGCCGCATCGGCGCCCTGGCCAACGACCCCGGCATCCGGCTCCTGATGGCCGACTCCACCAACGCCGACTCGCCGGGCGCATCGCGGTCCGAGACCGAGGTCGGCACCGCCCTGAGCTCGCTCATCCGCGGCCAGGACGGGCGGCGGGTGATCGTGGCGTCGTTCGCCAGCCACATCCACCGCATCCAGCAACTCGCCGATGCGGCGGTCGAGAACGATCGGGTGCTGGTCACCCTCGGGCTCTCGATGCGCCGCAACGTCAAGCTCGCCCGCGACGTCGGCATCCTGCGCATCCCCGACTGGGCGCTGCGCGACATCGAAGACCTCGACGAGATCGAGCCCGAGCGCACCCTGATCGTCTGCACCGGCTCCCAGGGCGAGCCGAGGGCGGCGTTGACCCAGATGGCGATCGGGCAGAGCAAATGGCTCCAACTCGCCGACGACGACACCGTGATCTTCTCCAGCCACCCGATCCCGGGCAACGAGGCGGCGGTCGCGGCGGTGCGCAACGGGCTCGCCCGACACGGCGTGCGGGTCTTCCACTCCGGCACCGTCGACGTCCACACCAGCGGCCACGGCAAACAGCAGGAGCTGCAGACGTTGCATTCGGTCGCCGTGCCCGAGTGGTTCGTGCCCGTCCACGGGGAGTACGCCCATCTGGTCGCCCACCGCGACCTCGCCCACCGGATGGGCATGGCCAGCGACCGCGTCGTGTTCTGCGAAGACGGCGACCAGATCACGCTGACCGACGACGGCATCGAGCACCTAGGATCGATCGGCGGTGCGCACCTCTACGTCGACGGCATGGTCGGCGACCTCGGCAACACGGTGCTCTCCGAACGGCGGACGCTCGGCGACGACGGGTTCGTCGCCGTGGTCGTGCACGTCGACATGGAGCGGGGCGAGATCCTCGCCGGGCCCGACGTGATCTCGCGTGGCTGGGTCGAACTGCCGGCGCTCGCCGGTCACGAAGCCGCGGTCGCCGATGCGGTCGAGGCCGATGTGCTCGCCGCGCTCGGCGATCCCGAGGTCGACATCGAACGGTTGGGTCAGATCGCCCGTCGGGCGGCCGGGCGCACCGTGAACGACCGGACGCGTCGGCGCCCGATGATCGTCCCGGTGGTCCGCGAGGACTGATCCGTCGTCGTGTCGCACGGCGGATCGGGTGTGGTGCCGCCGGGCGCCGCACCGGGAGTTGTCCACAGGGTGCCACAGGGCCGACAGACCCGCCTGTTAGCGTCGTTCCCACTGTGACGGCACAACAGCGCAAGAAACCCGCGTCCAAGAAGCCGGCCAAGCGGGCGGCAAAGTCCGGCGCGTCCAAACGCCCCAAGGCTGCCGCGAAGCGCGGTGGTTCCACCGCATCGCGTGATGCCGTCGGGTCGGTGCTGGCCAATCACCGTGCCGACGTGTGGGGTGTCGGCGCCTGTCTTCTCGGCCTGCTGTCGGCCTTCGCCGTCTGGCTCGGCAGTGCCGGGTTCATCGGCGAGGTCATCGACGACGGTCTCGCCCTCGGCGTCGGCCTCACCCGTGCCATCGTCCCGCTCGCCCTGATCGGCATCGGCGTGTTGCTCGTGATGGGAGGCGACGTCGAAGAGACCGACGTCGAGCGCACCGCGCGGGTCACCATCGGTGGCCTGTTCAGCCTGATCGCCGTCACCGGGCTTCTCCACGTCTTCCGGGGCCGTCCCGGCCTCGACGACGCGATCGAAGAGGTCGGCGCCGCCGGCGGCGCCCTCGGCATGGCGATCGGCGGCCCGCTCCATGCCCTCGCCGACACCGCCGGCGCGGCCGTGATCCTGCTCGCCATCGGCGTGATCGGGGTCATCATCATCACCGGCTCGTCGGCCCGGACCGTCGGCCGGGCCTTCGGACGCGTCGTCCGCCCGATCCCGGACCTCTTCCGCCGAGCCGTGCAGGGTCTCTTCGCCGACCCGACCGCCCACGAGGGCGACGGCGTGATCGATCTGCGCGACGCGACGCCGGTGCCCGAAGCCGACCCCGAACCCGAGATCGAGCCCGAACCCGAGCCGGTCCCGGCCCCGAAGGCCGCCAAACGCAAGAAGGCCGAGCCCGTCGCCGAGGCCGAGCAGCAGAGCCTCCCCACCCCGAAGTCGGTGGGCAACTGGAAGCTGCCGCCCAACTCCTTGCTGTCGCGCTCTCAGAAGCAGGAGGTCGACGCGTCCGTCGTCGCCGAACGCGGCCGCCTGCTGCAGTACACCCTCGATCAGTTCGGGGTGCCGACCACCCTGCTCGAACCGGTGGTGGGTCCGACCGTCACCCGCTACGTCCTCGAACTCGGCGAGGGCGTGAAGGTCTCCAAGCTCGAGAGCCTGCGCAAGGACATCGCGTATGCGATGGCGTCTCCCGACGTGCGCATCCTCGCCCCGATCCCCGGTCGACGGGCGATCGGCGTGGAGGTTCCCAACACCGACCGCCAGATCATCTCCCTCGGCGACATCCTCTCCTCCAAGGAGGCCCGCCAGGCCACCCACCCGCTCGAGGTCGCCATCGGGCGCGACATCAACGGCAAGAACGTCATGGTCAACCTGGCCACCATGCCCCACGTGCTGATCGCCGGCGCCACCGGTGCCGGCAAGTCGTCGTGCCTGAACTCGCTCCTCACCTCGATCCTCATGCGCACGACCCCCGAGCAGGTCCGCATGATCCTCATCGACCCGAAGCGGGTCGAGATGGGTCAGTACGACAAGGCGCCGCACCTGCTGACCGCCCCGGTGACCGACCCCCGTCAGGCCGCCAACGCACTCGCCTGGGCGGTCCGGGAGATGGAGCGTCGCTACGACCTGCTCCACAAGGTCGGCTTCCGCGACATCACCGGCTACAACAAGGCCGTCGACGCCGGCGAGGTCCAACCGGGGCTCGGTGAGATGGACGAGAACGGCGAGCCGCTCGAGTACAAGCGGCTGCCGTTCATGCTCGTCGTGGTCGACGAGCTCGCCGACCTCATGATGGTCGCCGCGCGCGACGTCGAGGAGTCGATCGCCCGCATCGCCCAGATGGCGCGTGCGGTGGGCATCCATCTCGTCATCGCCACCCAGCGACCGTCGGTCAACGTCATCACCGGTGTGATCAAGGCCAACGTCCCGGCCCGCTTCGCCTTCGCGGTGTCGAGTCTCACCGACTCGCGGGTGATCCTCGATCAGCCGGGAGCCGAGCGCCTGGTCGGCAAGGGCGACCTGTTGATGCTCGGCCCGTCCTCGTCGAGCCCCCACCGCGTCCAGGGTTGCTGGGTGGAGGAGTCCGAAGTCCGCCAGATCGTGAAGCACTGGATCGATCAGGCCCCCGACTTCACCGACGACCAGTCCGTCGGCGCCGAGGAGGCGACCGGCGACGCGACGGCGGCGACCGTGCCCGCCGGCGCACCGATCCCCGGCGGCGGCGGGGTCACCAACACCCCACCGAGCCTCGACATCACCGCGGCCCCGCCCGCCGCCGACGAGGACGGCGACGAGCTGCTCGGTCAGGCGATGGAACTCGTCGTCGAGACCCAGCTCGGCTCGACCTCGATGCTGCAGCGAAAGCTCCGTGTCGGGTTCGCCCGAGCCGGGCGGATCATGGATCTCCTGGAGGAGGCCGGCGTGGTCGGCCCGTCGACCGGTTCGAAGGCCCGCGACGTCTTGATGACCCCCGAGGAGCTGGCTGCACGGCGCAACCAGGGCTGACTTTTCCGATTCGTGGTGCGGGTTCGGCGTGTCGATACGATGAGCCGACCCCGAACTGGAAGAGGCCATGGCCAACGACATGTCTGTACCGGTGCTGCCTGACGGGAGCGAGATCGATCTCGTCACCGGGCTCACCGACGAGCAAGTGGCCGCCAGTCGGGCTGCGAACGGTTCCAACGAGTTCGCGCCCCTTCCGAAAAAGACGCTGTGGGACTTCGTCAAGGCGTCCTTCGGCGATCCGATGCTGCGGATCCTGGTCGTCGCCGCGGCGGTCACCATGGCGTTGGGCTCGCGCAACGGCGAGTACGAGGACGGCATCGCCATCACCATCGCGGTGATCGTCGTGGTGCTCGTCGGCACCTTCAACGAGCTGCGGGCTCAGCGGGACTATGCCGCCCTCGAAGAGGTCAGCAGCCATCAGTTCGTGCGGGTCGTTCGCGGCGGCCACATCGAAGAGGTCGACACCGCCGAACTCGTGGTCGGCGACGTGGTCGAGGTCAACCTCGGCGACGTCCTCGCCGCCGACGTCGTCTTCGCCTCCGGCAATCCGCTGACGGTCAACGAGGCACAGATCACCGGTGAACCCGAGACCAAGAAGCGTCCGGGCGATCCGCTGTTCGCCAGCAGCCGGGTGCTCGACGGCGGTGGCCGAGCGGTGGTCGCCAGCGTCGGCGACGACACCGTCTTCGGCAAGATCCGCTCCGAGATCCAGGAGGGCGACACCGCCACCCCGCTCCAGGAGCGCCTCGAGTCCTTCGCCGGCACGATCGGCAAGATCGGCACCGGCGTCGCCGTCTTTACCCTCGTCGCCCTGGTCGGCTCCGACCTGATCCGGGGCGATCTCGACTTCGGCACCAGCATCGAGTTCTGGGAGGCGATGGTCGAGTACGTGACGGTGGCCGTCACCATCGTCGTGGTGACCGTGCCCGAGGGCCTGCCACTCGCCGTCACGCTCTCGCTGGCCTACACCACCCGCCGCATGGCCCAGGAGCAGGCGCTCGTGCGCGAGTTGTCCGCCTGCGAGACGATGGGGTCGGCGACGATCGTCTGCACCGACAAGACCGGCACGCTGACGCTCGGCCACATGGACGTCGCCCGGGTCTGGGCCGGCGGCACCATGTACGAGGCCGCCGAGATCGGTGCCATGCCCGCCGAGACCCTCGACCTGCTCGCCCGGGGGATCGCGGTGAACTCGACCGCCGACATCGTCGAGCGCGACGGCGAGCGTCACGTCGCCGGCAACTCCACCGAGGGTGCGCTGCTGATGCTCCTCGACTCGCTCGGCCACGACTACCTCCGCACCCGCAACGACCACGCCCTGCTCGAGCGGGTCGAGTTCAACTCGGTCCGCAAGTACATGGAGTCTCTCGTCGAGGTCCCCGGCGGGCGCGAACTCCACGTCAAGGGTGCGCCCGAGGTGGTCCTCGAGCGCACGGGCGACGCCGAACTCGCCGCCGAGATCCTGGGCGTCGTCGACGACGCCGCTCAGCGCGGCTACCGCACCCTCGGTGTGGCCGCCTCCCGGCCCGACGGCGACCTCGAGTTCCTCGCCCTCGTCGTGCTGGCCGACCCGATGCGCACCGAGGTCCCGGACTCCGTCGAGCGGTGCGGTCGCGCCGGCGTCGGCGTGATGATGATCACCGGCGACATCGCACCGACCGCGTTCGAGATCGCCCGACAGGCCGGCATCGCCGACGACCAGGACCAGGTCATCACCGGCGGGGAGTTTCGTGAACTCACCGACGAGGAGGCCTCGGACCGGCTGCGATCGACCAAGGTCATGGCCCGAGCCCTGCCCGACGACAAGAGCCGGGTCGCCCGCCTGTTGCAGGACCAGGGCGAGGTCGTCGCCATGACCGGCGACGGGGTCAACGACGCGCCGGCGCTGGTGGCCTCCGATGTCGGCTTCTCGATGGGGTCGGGCAGCAAGGTCGCCCGTGAGGCCAGCGACATCGTGGTCGTCGACGACGACTTCACCACGATCGTGCGCGCCATCCGCTGGGGTCGCGCCGTCTTCGAGAACATCCGGAAGTTCCTGCAGTTCCAGCTCACGGTCAACGTCGTGGCCCTGGGCGTGGCGCTCACCGCGGCGCTCGCCGGTTTCGGCACGCCGCTCAACCCGGTGCAGCTGCTCTGGGTCAACCTGATCATGGACAGCTTCGCGGCGGTGGCCCTGACGCTGCAGCGCCCGAGCGACTCGCTCTATGACCAGAAGCCCCACGGTCGTTCGGCTCCGCTGGTGTCGAAATTCATGATGATCAACATCGGCGTGGCCAGCGCGTTCATGTTCGCGCTGTTGTGGGTCGTGCTCGGCACCGATCTGGTCACCGACACCGGCCGCGAGGACGTGGTGCGAACCACGCTGGTGTTCAACACCTTCGTGTTCCTGCAGATCTTCAATGCGTTCAACGCTCGTGCCGTGCGGCCCGGCCGCAACCCGCTCGAGGGGATCTTCACCGCTGCGTCGTTCAACACGATCATGGCGATCATCGTCGTGATGCAGGCGATCATCATCGCCGTCGGCGGCAGCACCTTCGAGGTGACCCCGCTCTCCGCCGGGCAGTGGGCCGCATCGGTCGGGCTCGGTGGGTTGATGATCCCGGTCGGCTTCATCTCCCGCCGGATCGCAACGGCCTTCGCCGGCGACGAGGAGTAGTCGCCGCCCCCGTCAGGGGGTGGAGCGACCGGCTCGCCCGGCGTCACCCCACGCGACACGGCTCATGCCATAGAGTCTGGCGCCGATAGAGGCGGCGGAGGTAAGAGTCGTGCGGAAGCGGGTCAGCCGACTGCGAGAAGCGGTCGACTGGGATTATCGAATCAACAGTTACATGGAGAAGGGGCCGGGGTCGACCTTCAAGGGTCTGACCATCGCCTTCCTGATCCTCTTCGTCTTCGTGGGTCTGGCGAGAGCGATCTTCGTCCGGTTCTACGACGGCCCGGTGGAACGAGGTCGCGGGTTCATCCGTCAGATCTGGCTGACCTGGCTGGAGATGACCGACCCCGGCACCCAGGCCTACGACATCGACAGCGCGTGGTGGTTCAAGGGGTTCGCCATCGTCTCGGCGCTGCTCGGCATCGTGTTCCTGTCGGCGGTGATCGCAGTGATGACCGCGGCGCTCGACCGCAAGGAGCGAGAGCTTCGCTCCGGTCACTCGAAGGTGAAGGAATCCGACCACACCGTGATCCTGGGCTGGAACGACCGCGTGCTCACGATCCTGCGAGAGCTGATCGAGGCGAACGAGTCGGAGCCGTCGGCGTGTGTGGTGATCCTGTCCGAGCTCGAGAAGGAGGAGATGGACGAGTATCTGCGGACCCATCTCCCGCAGAGCGAGCGGGCCTCGACCAAGATCGTGACCCGCAACGGCGTACCGACCGCGCCCCTCGACGTCGGGCTCGCGTCGCCCGAGGAGGCGAAGTCCGTCATCGTGCTCGGCGTCGGCGACGACGAACTGCGCTCCGACGCCGGTGTGATCAAGGCGATCACGGCCACTCTGATCCACACCCCCGACCACGAGATCCCGATCGTGGCCGAACTCATCCACGAGGAGAACAAGGAACTGGCCGCCGGTCTGGCCGGCGATCGGGTCTTGACCATCGACGCCGAGGAGATTCTCGCCAAGGTCATCGTCCAGTGCAGCCGCAGCGAGGGACTGTCGGTCGTGTACCGCGAGGTGCTGTCGTTCGACGGTGCCGAGCTGTACCTCTTCGACGAGCACAACGCGGGCGGCAAGGTGTACGGCGAGATCGCCTACCACCTGCCCGACGGGGTGGCGTTCGGCGTCCAGCACGCCGACGGAGAAGTGTCGATCCGGCCTCACCCGAACACCGTCATCGCCGACGACGACGTCTTGATCGTGCTCGCCGAGGACGACTCCACCCTCGGGTGGGAGGACGAACGGATCGTCGAGCCCTCCGGCGGCGAGATCCCCGACCTCACCAAGGAGCCGATCCCGGAGCGCGAGTTGATCGTCGGGTGGACCCGCAAGTCCGAGACGATCGTGCGCGAGTACGCCGAGTACGTGTCGGCCGGGTCGGAGATCGACATCGTCTCGCGCAACGGCGACATGGATCTCAGCGGCGCCGTCGCTGCGCTGGACGACGAGCTCGACGGGCTCGCCGTCCGGCTGCGAGAGGTCGACCCCCACTCGTCGAAGGCCCTGGCCGACCTCAACCTGTCGGACTACAACAACGTCATCATCCTGAGTCAACCGAGCCCGTCGTGCACGGTGGCCGAGGACACCGACTCCGACACCCTGTCGATCCTGCTTCGTCTGCGCAGTCACCTGTACGGCGCCGCGATCCCCGACGTCGACGCCGTCTCCTCGGCGGATCGGAGCAACCTGCCGATGGGTCGGCTCGTGTCGGAGGTGCTCGACGAGACGAACGAGGAGATCCTGGTGCACGCCGGCGTGCGCGACGTCGTGATCTCCAACCGGGTCGTGTCGTCGATCATCGCCCAGATCTCCGAGCAGCCCGAGATCCTGAAGGTGTACGAGGCGCTCTTCGTCGCCGAAGGTTCGGAGATCTACCTGAAACCCGCCACCTGGTACTTCGACAACCTGCCTCGGCGGGTGTCGTTCGCCGACATCCTCGAGCGGGCGACCCTACGCGAGGAACAGGCCCTCGGCTTCCGCGATCTGTCGAGTGACGTCTCGGCCGATCCGGAAAAGGGGTACGGCGTCCGGCTGAACCCGGCGAAGGACGAGTTCATCTACCTCACCGAGGCCGACAAGATCGTCGTCCTCGCCGAGGACGAGTACTAGGTCGATCCACCAGGCCCGGCGTTCGCGCCCAGTGCCGTAGGATGGATCGGTCATGTCTTCGCCGCCGACGACCTACTTCCTGGAGACGCTGGGCTGTCCCAAGAACCAGGTCGACTCCGACAAGCTCGAAGGGACCCTCCTCGCCGACGGTCTGCGGGCCGTCGATGCCGCGGACGAGGCCGACGTCGTCGTCGTGAACACCTGCGCCTTCATCGACGAGGCCCGGCAGGAGTCGATCGAGACCATCCTGGCGCTGTCCGATCAGCGTCGTGACGGCGCGCGGCTGGTCGTCACCGGCTGTCTGGCCGAGCGCCACGGTGACGAACTGGCTGCGGAGTTGCCCGAGATCGACCAGATCGCGCCGTTCGGCGCCGCCCTCGCCACCGGCGCGACCGCCGTGCCGGTGAGTCTCGGCCCGACCCGTCGGGCGCCCGACTTCGACCTGCTCAACCTGCCCCGCCCGACAGCCGTCCGCCCCTGGGCCTACGTCAAGATCGCCGAGGGGTGCGATCGCGCCTGTGGCTTCTGCGCGATCCCGACGTTCCGCGGTCCCCAGCGGAGCCGCTCCGTCGAGCAGATCCTCGCCGAGGTCGACCAGCTCCAGGCCCGCGAGGTCGTGCTCGTCGCTCAGGACCTCGCCGCCTTCGGCCGAGACCAGGGCGTCGGTGAGCGACGGATCATCCCGTTGGTCGAGGCGATCGCCGAGCGGGTCGAGTGGGTCCGACTGCTTTACCTGTACCCGTCCGACCTCAGCGATGCGCTGATCGACACGATCTGCGCGACGGGCGTTCCGTACTTCGATCTCAGCCTCCAGCACGTCTCTCGACCGCTGATGCGCCGCATGCGTCGGTGGGGCGACGGCGAACGGTTCCTCACGCGGATCGAGGCGATCCGCGACCGTGAGCCGACTGCGGCGTTCCGGTCGAACTTCATCGTCGGCTACCCGGGCGAGACCGAGGCCGATCACGACGCCCTGCTCGACTTCGTCGCATCCGCGGAGCTCGACTGGTGCGGCTTCTTCGCCTACTCGCCCGAGGCCGGGACCTACGCGATGGAACTCGACGGCGCGGTCGAGCCGGCCCTGCGCGACGAGCGACTCGCCGAACTCCGCGAACTCCAAGACGACATCACCGCCGCGAAACGTGACCTTCTCGTCGGTTCGGAGGTCAGAGTGCTCGTGGATGAGACCGGTGTGGCCCGCAGCCATCACGAAGCCCCGGAGATCGACGGGGTGATCCAGGTGCCCGACACGCTGACGGTGGGCGAGTTCCACGACGTCACGGTCACCGCCGCCCTCGGTCCGGACCTGGAGGCCTCGTGAGCGAACCCGCGGTCGAACCGCGTCAGGTCGGGATCACGCACCCGGCCAACCTCTTGACCCTCGCCCGGCTCGTCTTCGCGCCACTGCTCTTCTGGTTCGTGCTCGATGCCGAGTCGACCCGCGGTGCGTCGTGGGCGGCTTTCGGTCTCGGCATCGCGCTCGCGAGCACCGACTTTTTCGACGGGCGGGTCGCACGGCGTTCCAACGTCGTCAGTCGCAGCGGTGCGTTCCTCGACCCGCTCGCCGACAAGATCGTCGTCATCGGCGGTGCCTACTGCCTCGTCTACGTCGAACGGTACTGGTGGGTACCGGTGACGATCATCGCCATCCGGGAGCTCGGCATCACCGCCTGGCGCAGCCGATGGGCCCGAGAGGGCCTTGCGCTGCCCGCTCGCACCTCGGCCAAGTACAAGACCTTCGTCCAGGGCCTCGCGCTGATCCTGGCCGTCATGCCGACGCTCGAGGATCAGGACACCCTGATCGACGTCGCCCTGTGGGTCGCCGTCGCCTGGACCGTCTATACCGGGGTGCAGTACCTGCTCGACGGGCAGAATGCCCTGAGCACGACCGGCGACTGACCGGTCCCCGCATCAGGGGCAGCGAGCGACCTGCCGGAGGCAGCGAATGAACTGTGAAGTCGTGGCGATCGGGACCGAGTTGCTGCTCGGCCAGATCGTCGACACCAACTCGTCCTACATCGGCGAGCAGTTGGCGATGGTGGGGATCGATTCCCACCACCAGACGAAGGTGGGGGACAACCACGACCGCATGGTCGCGGTGTTGCGTCAGGCGCTGAGCCGGAGCGACGCCGTGATCTGCTGTGGCGGGCTGGGGCCGACCCAGGACGACATCACCCGCGCCGCGATCGCCGAGGTCATGGGCGTCGAGTTGGTCCGCGACGACGCGATCGTCGAACGCATCCGCGCCATGTTCGGGGGCCGTGGCCGCCCGATGCCCGACAACAACCTGCTCCAGGCCGACGTCCCCGAGGGTGCGTCGATCAACCCCGCCATGCCCGGCACGGCCCCGGGCCTGATCTGCCCGCTCACCGGCGAGTACGAGGGGAAGGTCATCTACGCCGTACCGGGCGTGCCGTGGGAGATGAAGCAGATGCTCGCCGAGGGCATCCTGCCCGACCTGCAGCGCCGGGCCGGGTTCACCGGTGTGATCCGCAGCCGGACGCTGCGCACGTGGGGACAGTCCGAGTCTGGCCTGGCCGAGCAACTCGACGAGGAGATCCGCCGACTCGACGACAGCGGCGAGGCCACCATCGCCTTCCTCGCGAGCGGTTGGGAGGGTCTCAAGGTCCGGATCACGGCCAAGGCCGACACCGAGGACGAGGTGGCCACGATCCTGGCGAACGAGGAGCGCATCGTCCGAGAGATCGTCGGTGAGGAGATCGTGTTCGGCACCGACGACGACACGATGGAGTCGGTCGTCCTGCAACTCCTGCGCGACCGCGGCCTCACCCTCGCCGTCGCCGAGTCCCTCACCGGCGGGCTCATCGGAAGCCGCCTCACCGGGGTGGCGGGATCGTCGGACGTGTTCCGCGGCGGCGTGACCCCGTACGAGCGCGAGCTGAAGCTGTCACTCCTCGGGTGCCCCGACGTGCCGGCGGTCAGCGAGGAGATGGCACGGGCCATGGCCGAGCGGGTCTGTGCGGTGCTCGGTGCCGACGTGGGCATCGCGGTGACCGGCGTGGCCGGGCCGGCCCCGCTCGAGGGCAACGACCCCGGCGACGTGTGGATCGCCACCCACCTCGCCGGCGAGACCGACGCCCGCTTCCTGAAGATGCCGTTCGACCGCGAGCGGGTGCGGCAGTTCACCAACATCCAGAGTCTGAACCTGCTGCGAAACCGACTGCTGGCGTCGACCTGAGCTGCGAGACTTCCGCCCATGACGTTGCGAACGCAGGGCATCGATGCACCCGACGGCTTCGCCGGCGATGGCTTCGTCGTGCGGCCGCTGCGGCCGTCGGACAACCCGATCGACCACGAGGCGGTCATGTCGACGCGGGAGTTCCTGTATCACTGGGAGCAGGAGCCGCCGTACCCCGCCGAGGACTTCTCGCTCGAGGAGAACCTCGAGGACCTCGAGCAGATGGCGACGGCTCACGACGACGGCATCCGGTACACGTTCACCGTGATGAACGCCGACGAGACCCAGGCCCTCGGGTGTCTCTACTTCTTCCCGAACGACGACCGCATGTTCCCGTCTGCGGTCGTGACGTCGCATGACGGCACCGACTTCGGCTCGGTCGATCTGGTGATGGCGTTCTGGGTCCGGGCATCGACCTGGGACGACGGGTTCGAGGCGGTTCTGCTGGAGGCCGTCCTGGAGTGGATCCGCACCGACTGGTCGGTGTCGAGCCCCGTGGTCATGACGAACGAGGCGCTCGAGCACCAGATCGCGTCGATCGAGTCGGTCGGCCTCGTGCGGGCCTTCGATTACGACCGCGACAAGGACATGTACACCAATCTGGTTTACCGCTGATGGGTTCCCCTGCGGACGAAGCCGTCGAGGTGATCGGCGTCGACGGTGCGGTGGAGCGGGTCGTGACCCGAGCCGAGATGCGCGCCGGCAACCTGCGCCATCGCAACATCGCCGTGCTCGTGCGTCGGTCCGACGGGCGGCTCGTCGTGCACCGCCGCGCCGACTGGAAGGACGTCTATCCGTCGCTGTGGGACGTCGCCTTCGGCGGGGTGCCCGGGGTGGGGGAAGCGGATGCCGACGCCGCAGTGCGAGAGTTGGCCGAGGAGGCCGGGATCGACGTGTCGGTCACGGCACTCCAGCGGCTCGGGACCTTCCGCCAGGAGACCGAGGCCGTGTCGTGGGTGGGGGTGTTCTACTCCCTCACGACCGATGCGCCGTTGCACCCGGCCGACGGTGAGGTGGCCGAGATGGCCGAGATCGACCCGATACAGGTGCATAGCTGGGCCCGTACCCACCCGGTGTGTCCCGACGTCGAGCCGCTGCTCGAGACGTTGGTCGCGTGGCTCACCTGAGCCGCCGATCCATCGATTTCGGGAAGGTGGCACGCCCGCCGCGTCGAATGATCGATCAGGTCGGTCGGGGGAGCGCCCAGATGCCATGGGGGATGGCCACGAAGTGGGGGAGGATGCGATCCTCGCGCCACCTGAACCCGAGCCGGGTCGCCACCGCCTGACTGGCCGTGTTGTCGGGCAGGATCACGCTCACGAGTTCGTCGACGTCGTGGTTGGCGAACCCCCAGTCGACGGCGGCGCGTCCCGCCTCGGTCGCGTACCCGTTCCCCCAGTGCTCGGGATGGATCGTCCAGCCGACCTCGAGTCCCGGCCACCCGGCTCGCAGCGGTCGGTGGGTGCCGGCTCGCCCGATGAGCGCCCCGGTCGCGGCCAACTCCACCGCCCACTGGCCGGAGTTGCGCAGCGTCCACTGGCCGTTCCACAGCGCCAGGTGCTTCCACGCCTCCTCACGGTCGAAGAGGTCGGGCAGATGGAGCGAGGCCCGTACCTCGGCCGTGTCGTGGACGGCGAAGTAGGCCTCCACGTCGTCGTCGCGGAACGGGCGCAGGATCAGACGTTCGGTCTCGACGGTGGGGCACACGAACATGGCTGTCAGTGTCGCATCGTACGATGCCTCCCATGGCTGAATTGGATGCAGTGGGTGTGATCGCCGGCGATCTCACGAAGACGGTCGACTTCTACCGGTTGCTCGGCGGTGAGCTGACCTTCGAGGCCGACGGTCACGTCGAGATCTCCTACGCAAGCGGCGTTCGGCTGATGGTCGACTCGGTCGCCATGATCGAG
Organism: Actinomycetota bacterium; assembly: GCA_039193795.1. Taxonomy (GTDB): domain Bacteria; phylum Actinomycetota; class Acidimicrobiia; order Acidimicrobiales; family Aldehydirespiratoraceae; genus UBA11606. The sequence continues at coordinate 30,023 of JBCCWI010000040.1, forward strand.
TCGTTCTCCAGCCACGAGCCGGCGCAGGGTGGGCGCAATGTCGGTCTGGCGTTCCTGTGCGGATCGCCGTCCGAGGTCGACGAGCTCCACGCGGCCGTCGTCGCGGCCGGGCATCGCAGCCGCGTCGAGCCGTTCGACGCGCCCTGGGGTCAGCGGTACGCAACGGTGCTCGACCCCGAGGAGAATCCGGTCGACCTCTTCGCTGCGCTCGGATGACCCCGTGACCCTCCGCAACTGGGCGGGGAACCACGCGTACCGAGCCGCCGAGATCGCCACGCCGGAGTCGACGGCTGCGCTGTGCGCGATGCTCGCCGGATCCCCGATCAAGGTGATCGGTACCCGGCACACCTTCTCCGACATCGGCGACGGGGTCCGGCTGGTGTCGCTCGCCGGTCTGAGGGAGCGGTTCGTGGTGGCGGCGGACCGCCGGACGGTGTCGATCGACGGCGCGATGACGTACGGCCGGCTGTGCCGGCTGCTCGAGCCGGAGCAGCTCGCCCTCGCGAACCTCGCCTCGCTGCCGCACATCTCGGTGGCCGGGGCGGTCGCCACGGCGACCCACGGGTCGGGTGTGGGCAACGCCAACCTCGCCACCGCGGTGCGTGCGCTCACTCTCGCGACGAGCGACGGGCCACGGCGGTTCGCGGTCGGCGACCCCGACTGGCACGGCGTGGTGGTGGCGGTCGGGGCGCTGGGGCCCGTCGTCGAGTTGGAACTCGCCGTCGAACCGGCATACGACATTGCGCAGACGGTGTACCGCGGTCTGCGCTGGGACGAGGTGAGCGCGGATCCGCTGCGGTTCCTCGGTCACGCCTACAGCGTCAGCCTCTTCACCCGGTTCGGCGACACACCCGGCACGCTGTGGGTCAAACGTCGCGTCGGCCACGACCACGATGCTCCACCGGCCGGCCGTGAGGTCGTGGCCGCAACCGAACCGTTGCATCCGATCGACGGGCATCGGCCCGATGCGTGCACCGAGCAGCTCGGCGTTGCGGGCCTCTGGGCGCACCGCCTGCCCCACTTCCGGCTCGGGTTCGAGCCGAGCAGCGGCGAGGAGATCCAATCGGAGTACTTCGTGCCGATCGACGCCGCGGCCCGGGCGATCGACGCGGTGCGCGGTGTCGCTGCGGAGATCGCCCCCGCGCTGCTGGTGAGCGAGATCCGCACCGTGGCGGGCGACGATCAGTGGCTCAGCCCGCAGTACGAAGGGGCGACGTTGGCGCTGCACTTCACCTGGCGGCCCGATCCGGTCGCCGCCGCGGCGGCTGCCCGCACCGTCGAACGAGCGCTCGAGCATCTGCGGCCCCGGCCCCACTGGGGCAAGCACTTCAGCCCCGAGCTGGACGTCCGCGTCCCCGACCGGCCGCGGGCGGCGTGGTTGGCCCTCCGGGCTCGACTCGACCCCACCGGGGTGTACGTCAACCCGTGGCTCGAACGCACCCTGTTGGCCTGAGGCCGTCAGCGCACGATCACCCCGTCCTCGTCCCAGAGATCACGCCAGTCCTGGCCCTCGCGCCACAGAAAGACCTGTCCCTTGATCAGGCGGCAGTCGCGGTCGATGCCGGCGAGGGTCTCCATCTCGTCCTCGCGAAGCGTCAGTTCGCACACGGCCCGCAGGTTGGCCGCCAGGTTGTCCGGGTTCGTCGAGAACGGGATGGGGACCTGGCCCCGCTGGTGCGCCCATGCGACACACACCGTCGCTGGGTGGACACCGTGTCGTGCGGCGATGGTCGTGATGTGTTCGTCGTCGACGGGCGAGGAGTCGTCGGGGGTGCGGTCCCGCTCGGGTCGGGCCGGCGAGCCGATCGGGCAGAACCCGATCGGCACGATGCCCGCGTCGACGACGGCGCGGAACAAGGCGGGTTGCTGGTGGTGCGGATGAAGCTCCATCTGGTTCACCGCCGGCCGGCGTCGCATCCCGGGCAGCACGGCATCGAGCTTCGGCTCGGTCATGTTCGACGTCCCGAGGTGTCGGACCAGTCCACGATCGACCAGCGCCTCCATGGCCTGCCAGGTCGAGAGGTAACGGTCGGCGTCGAACCCGACGGCGCCGACGTGGCGGTCGTGGACGGAAGCGCCGGCGGCGTGATGGTTCGGGAATGGCCAGTGGACGAGGTAGGCATCGAGGTGGTCGAGTCCGAGGTCGGCGAGGGTTCGTTCGCAGGCCGGCGCGACGTCTTCGGGCCGGTGTGCGTCGTTCCAGAGCTTCGAGCTGATCCAGAGGTCGTCTCGTCGCAGTCCTCGTGCGGTTCGGGCCGCGAGCACCTCGCCGATCTCGCGCTCGTTGCGGTACACCGCAGCCGTGTCGATGTGGCGATAGCCGATCCTGAGCGCGTGGTCGACGGCCCGGGCGACCTCCGCGGCGCCGACGTGATCGGAGCCGAACGTCCCGACGCCGATGGCCGGCAGCGTCGAGCCGTCGGCCAGGGTCCGTCGGGGAATCGTGGCGGGGTCGATCGGTCGGTTCGTCACGTTCGCTGGGCGGGGTGGAGGAGTGGCGGCGGGTTCAGCCGACCGTCTCGACGTCGACCTCGCCGGCGGCGTAGCGGGCTCGCAGCACCTTCTTGTCGAACTTGCCGACGGACGTCTTGGGTACGTCGTCGATGAACGTCCATCGTTCGGGCAGCCACCACTTGACGACCCGGTCGCTCAGATACCGGTGCAGGTCGGCGGCGGACGTGTCGGTGCCGTCGGCCAGCACCACACACGCGAGCGGCCGCTCGTCCCACCGGTCGTCGGGGACGCCGATCACTGCGGCCTCCCGGACGTCGGGGTGGCCCATCAGGGTGTTCTCGAGGTCGACGGAGCTGATCCACTCGCCCCCGGACTTGATGACGTCCTTGGCCCGGTCCGAGATCATGATGAAGCCGTTGGGCTCGATCGACGCCACATCGCCGGTGCGGAGCCAGCCGTCGTGGAACTTCTCCGGATCCGGATCGAGGTGGTAGCTCCCGGTGATCCACGGGCCCCGTACCTCGATCTCGCCCTGCGCCTCCCCGTCCCACGGCATCTCGTTGCCGTCGTCGTCACAGATCCGGAGTTCGACACCGGTGACGACGCGGCCGGTCTTGACCCGGACGTCGAGCTCGTCCTCGGGTGCGGTGTCGCGCGGCGGGTGGCTCACCGCGGCGAGGGGACTCGTCTCGGTCATCCCCCACGCCTGGGTGATCGTGACGCCGAAGGTCGCACGGAACCCCTCGATCAACCCACGGGGCACGGCCGATCCGCCACAGACCACGAACTGCAGCGACGACAGATCGGCGTCGGGTCGGTTGGCGAGCACGTCGTTGAGGACGGTCGGGACAGCGCCCGACATCGTCGGACGGGTCGCCTCGATGATGTCGGCGATCGGGCCGGCCTGGAGGAACTGTTGGGGCATCACGATGTCGGCGCCGGCCGCCCAGGCGGCGTAGGGCATGCCCCAGGCGTTGGCGTGGAACTGGGGCACGATCAACAGGATGCGGTCGGTGTGGGAGATGCCGAGTCCCTGCGCCGTCTGCGCCGCGAGCGCGTGCAGATAGGACGAGCGGTGGGAGTAGACGACGCCCTTCGGGTTGCCGGTGGTGCCACTCGTGTAACACATGGCGGCCGCCGCTCGCTCGTCGATCTCGGGGTAGGCGAACCCGGGGGAGTGACGGCCGATGATCGTTTCGTAGTCGACGACCCGCTTGCTGGCGGTGAAGGCCGAATAGTCGCCTTCGCCGCAGGTGATGATCGTCTCGACCAGCGGGAGTTGGTCGATCACCTTGGCGAGCAGCGGTGCCAACGATCCGTCGAGGATGATCGCCTTGTCCTGGGCGTGATCGGCGACATAGGCGAGCTGTTCGGGGAACAGTCGGATGTTGAGGGTGTGGAGCACCGCACCCATGCACGGGACGGCGAGGTAGGCCTCGAGGTGGCGCTGGTTGTTCCACATGAAGGTGCCGACGCGGTCGCCGGGTCCGATCCCGAGCTCGGTGAGGGCCCCTGCGAGCTGGTCGGCGCGGTCGGCGACCTCGCCGAACGTGGCCTCGCGGATGTCCCCGGGGCTGTCGCAGGTCAAGATCTTGGCATCGGCGTGGACGCGTCGACCGTGCTGCAGGAGCGCAGTGATGGTGAGCGGGACGTCCTGCATGGTCGATTCGAGCATGGGCAGTGCAGTCATGGTCGGAGTCTTGCGTGGTGCGTGTGACGCGCGCCACTGCATCCGATCTTGACAAACTTCAAGATTGAAATAAATACTCGTTCTGGTAGTTCAACATTGAAACATCAGAAAGGCCCCGCATGACCACCACCGAATCCCCCACCCTCACCGCCGGCACCTGGACCATCGAGCCCATGCACAGCGAATGCGGGTTCACCGTCCGCCACCTGGGCATGTCGAAGGTGCGCGGCCGCTTCAACACCTTCAGCGGCTCGGCCGTGATCGGTGACGACCTGACGACGGCATCGGTCGAGGCCACGATCGACCTCAGCTCGGTCGACACCAACAACCCCGACCGCGACGGCCACCTCACGAGTGGCGACTTCTTCAACGCCGAGACCCACCCGCAGATGACCTTCGTGTCGACCTCGGCCTCCGCCGACACGCTCGTGGGTGATCTGACGATCAACGGCGTCACGAAAGAGGTCGAACTCGACGTCGACTATCACGGCGTGGCCGTGGACGGCTACCAGACGACCCGGGCCGGCTTCTCCGCCAGCGGCACGATCAAGCGCAGCGACTTCGGTATCGACTTCAACGCGCCGCTCGGCATGGACGGGATGCTGATCAGCGACAAGGTCGCGATCGAGCTGGAGATCCAGCTCGTTCCCGCCTCCTGAGCGCAGGCGTCGCAGCATGAGCGCCACCATCGTCCGCAGCAACCAGCGCTTCGAGACCAACGCCGGCTGGTTGGAGAGCTTCCACAGCTTCAGCTTCGGCGGCCACTACGACCCCCGGAACACCCATCACGGCCTGCTCCTCGTCGCCAACGACGACACGGTGCGGCCCGGGCAGGGGTTCGGGACCCATGGGCATCGCGACATGGAGATCGTGTCGTGGGTGCTCGAAGGTGAACTCGAGCACCGTGACTCCGAGGGGAACCACGGGGTCATTCGCCCCGGGCTGATCCAGCGAATGTCGGCCGGTACCGGCATCCAGCACTCCGAGATGAACGGCAGTGCCACCGAATCGGTGCACTTCCTGCAGATGTGGGTTCCCCCCGACACGACCGGGATCGCCCCCGGCTACGAGGAGCTCGACGTGGGCGACCGGCTCGACTCGGGCGACCTCGTCGTGGTCGCCTCCGGCCAGGGTCACGAGGGCGCGGTGCGACTGCATCAGGCCGAGGCGGTGATGGCGGTGGCCCGGCCCCCCGAGGGGGCACCGATCGAGATCGACACCGCTCCCGCAATCCACCTGTACGTCGCTCGTGGTGCGGTCACCACCGAACTCGACGGCGAACCGGTCGTGCTCGGCGAGGGCGATGCGCTCCGCCTGTTCGATCGGGGCGTCGCCGTGACCGGCGCCGCCGACTCAACCGAGATCGTCGTCTGGAGCACCGGCGTCGGTCAGGCCTGACGGATCCTCGCCGGCCGGCCTGAGCCGTCCGGCCTGGACCACCGCCTGTCTCAGTAGGAACTCGATCTGGGCGTTCACGCTCCGCAGTTCGTCCGCTGCCCACCGCTCGAGGGCGGCATGCACCTCCGGATCGATGCGGAGCGGATAGCTCTTGCGCTTGCGGGCCACGACGAGCCTCGATCAGTAGATCGATCCGGCGTTGACCACCGGCGTGGTCTGATTCTCCGAGGTCAGCACCACCAGCAGGTTCGAGACCATCGTGGCCTTGCGCTCCTCGTCGAGTTCGACGACGTCGCGCTCGTTGAGCATCTCCAACGCATCCTCGACCATGCCGACGGCACCCTCGACGATCGTGCGCCGCGCCGCGACCACGGCCGCCGCCTGCTGGCGACGCAACATCGCCTCGGCGATCTCGGTCGCGTAGGCGAGGTGGGTGAGCCGCGCTTCGACCACGTCGATGCCGGCGTCGTCGAGCCGCTGCTGCAGCTCCTCGTGGAGGCTGGCGGCGACGACGTCGGGGTCGGCCCGAAGGCTCGTGCGATCGCCCTGGAAGTCGTCGTAGGGGTACTGGGTGCCCAGATGGCGGATCGCGGTCTCGCTCTGGACCACGACATAGTCGTCGTAGTCGTCGACGTCGAAGACCGCCTTGGCGGTGTCGGTGACCCGCCAGACGACGACCGCCGCGATCTCGATCGGGTTGCCCTCGGCGTCGTTGATCTTCGAGACCGGGGTCTGGAAGTTGTGGACCCGCTGGCTGACCTTGCGGGACTCCGCCTTGGTGAACGGGTTGGCGGTCCAGTACCAGCCGGGCTCGGTGATCGTGCCGCGGTAGCGGCCGAACAGGATCAGGACCAACGCCTCGTTGGGCTGCACCAGGTAGTGCGCCGGGAGGAACCCGATGGTGAGGATCGCGCCGATCACGAGCGTGATCACGAAGATCGGGCTCACGGTGGCGATGAGCACGATGCTCAGCACCACGGTCGCGATCATGGCCAGGAGGGCGCCGATCCCGACGATGCCGGGTCGAGCCTTGCCGGGCTGCTCGGCGATGGTGCTGCCGAGGTTCGGAACGGTGTGGGGGATGGGGGAATCATTCATGAATCAAAGTGATATCACATTTCTCGACTTCCGGCCGGGCGGGGCAGGATGGGCGTCCGCTCAGCACAGGAGTTGCCCACATGAAGTTCGGTATCGGATTCGCCAACACCGGTCCCTTCGCCGGGGGTCCCGGCGCCGCCCTGCTCGGGCGGGCCGCGGAAGCCGCCGGCTTCGACTCGGTGTGGACCGTCGAGCACGTCGTGTACCCCGAGGGCTACGAATCCACCTACCCCTACGCACCCGACGGCAAGATGCCGGGCTCGGGCGACAACCCGATCCCCGACCCACTCGTCTGGCTCGCCTTCGTCGCCGCGACCACCAGCGAACTGACGCTCGCCACCGGCATCTCACTGCTGCCGGAGCGTCATCCGATCACCTATGCCAAGGAGGTCGCCACCCTCGACAACCTGTCCGGCGGCCGGCTCCAGCTCGGGATCGGCATCGGGTGGCTCCGAGAGGAGTTCGAGGTCCTCGGGGTCCCGTGGGAGCGACGGGCGGCCCGTACCGAGGAGTACATGGCGGTCATGCGGGCCCTGTGGGCGGGCGACAACGCCAGCTTCGACGGTGAGTTCGTGTCGTTCCAGGGGATGAGCTCCAACCCGAAGCCGGCCAACGGGCCGGTCCCGATCACGATCGGTGGGCACAGCCGCGGCGCCGCGGAGCGCGCTGGCCGCCTGGGTGACGGATTCTTCCCGGCCAAGGGCGACATGGCCGAGTTGGTCGACATCGTGAG
>JBCCWI010000041.1:0-36947 GCA_039193795.1 Actinomycetota bacterium
ACCTGCAGAACCCGGAGTTCATCGGGTTCGACAACTACCGCGACATCCTCTCCGACCCCGAGTTCTGGGCCGCGGCTCGATGGACGATCCTCCTCGTCATCATCGTCGTGCCGCTCCAGATGGGCCTGGGTCTCACCTTCGCCCTCCTGCTCGACCGCGTGAAGCGGGGCCGCTCGCTCTACATGGCCGCCCTGCTCACCCCGTTCATCGTCACTCCGGTCGTCGGTTCGCTGGTCTACAAGGACCTCTTCGACCGCGGTGGCCTGCTCGCCTGGGCGTGGGAACAGATCACCAACGATCCCTTCCAGGTGACCGCCGGTAACGTGCGCTGGCTCATCATCATCCAGCTCGTCTGGGCCGTGACCCCGTTCGCGATGATCACCTTCTTCGCCGGGCTCCAGACCCTGCCCGAAGAGCGTGTCGAGGCGGCCTCCATCGACGGGGCCGGGTTCTGGCGGCAGTTGTGGCACGTCACGCTGCCGCACCTGCGCACCCTGATCCTGTTCGTGGCCCTGATCTCGATCATGGACATGTACCGGGTCTACGACCAGGTCTTCGTGTGGACCGGCAACCGGTTCACCGACGCCCACACCCTCGCCGTCTACAACGTGCGGACCGCCACCGCATTCGACATCGGCCGGCTGGGCAAGGGCAATGCGATGTCGATCCTTACCGTGATCGGCATCTTCATCGTGCTCATCCCGTTCTTGTACCGCAGCTACAAGGACCAGATCGCGGAGCGTGACTGACATGGTGGATTTCGTGAAGCGCATCCAGTGGAACCGGGTCGGTCTGCACTCGGCGATGCTCCTGATGGTCGTGTGGTCGGTGCTGCCGTTCCTGTGGACGGTGCAGACATCGATCAAGTTCACCCGAGACGTCGCGTCCAAAGACCCCGTCTTCTGGGGCTACGAGACGACGGCCAACGCCTACCGCAACTTCTGGCTCGACGATCGGCCCTTCGAGAGCGGCGACGCCAGCCTCTGGAACGTCTTGTGGTTCATCTTGTTCATCACCTTCGTCGCCGGCTTCTTCGGGCTGATGAACCGCCGCCAGGCCGACGGCCGGCCGTGGCTGCTCGGTCTGCTCGGCGTGCTCGGTGTGCACCTGCTCTGGATCGCCGAGGGCATCCGGTTCTGGCCGGTCTTCTGGTACGTCGTCGTGACCGTCGTGATCGCCTATCTGATGCGCACCCGCGAGGAGTGGCACCCGAAGAACTGGTTCATCGGCGCGATCATGCTGACCCTCTGGTACGGCCTGTGGCGCTTCTCGCGGATCTGGGCGACCGAGGACACGTACGAGTTCTTGATCAACAGCATCGTCGTCACCGTGTTGACGATGTTGATCTCGCTCACGATCGGCTTGCTCGCCGGGTACGGCCTCGCCCGCTACACCGGCATCTCCGGCGCGGTGATCCTCATCATCGCGCTCGGGTTCCGCGCCCTGCCGCGTACCGCCTTCGTGCTGCCGTACTTCTTCGGTGCCAACCGGGTCGACCGGTGGTTGCGCGACTCGGGGCTGTCGGATTGGGACTTCCCGTTGATCGACTTCCCGTTCATCGACGAACTCCAGATCCTCGACAGTCGCCTCGGCATCGTGCTGGCCCTCGTCGCGGTCAACCAGCCGTTCACGATCTGGATGTTCCGCTCGTTCTTCATGGACGTGCCGAAGGAGCTCGAAGAGGCGGCGATGATGGACGGCGCCACGCGGGTGCAGGCCTTCCGCAAGATCATCATCCCGGTCATGTGGCCCGCGATCATCGCCACCGGGCTCTTCACCTTGCTGCTCGCCTACAACGAGTACCTGTTCGTGCGAGTCCTGGCACCCACCGAATGGACCCTGCCGGTCGCGATCGTGTCGCTGACCGGCGGTGAGAGTTCGAGAACGATCACCGAAGCGGCGGCGGCATCGGTGTCGATCACACTGCCGATCGTGATCGTCATCATCTTGTTCCAGAAGCACCTGGTGAAGGGCCTCGGGGCCGGCGCGGTGAAGGGCTGACGTGGCCGAGCTCCAGCTCGCCAAACGGGTGGTCCTCGACTACTACGCCGACCTCGCGATCGCGGGTGTCGACGACGTCGCGTCCGTGCTGCGAAAGCACACGACCGATGACTACGCGTGGCGCGGGATGCACCCCTTCTACGAGCAGGAGGGCGCCGACGCCGTCGCCGACGCCTTCTGGATCCCGACCCTGGAGGCCTTCGCCCCCCTGCAACGCCGACCCGACGTCTTCCTCGCCGGGGAGTCGGTGGTCGACGACGGCGATCCCGCTGTGTGGGTCTGCGAGATGGGTCACCTGCTCGGGCTGTTCGACCGGCCCTGGCTCGGGATCCCGCCGACCCGCAAGATGGTGTTCCTCCGCTACGCCGAGTTCCATCGCGTCGTCGGCGGTCAGATCGCGGAGACGGCACTGTTCGTCGACGTGCTGAGCGTGATGCGACAGGCGGGCCACTACCCACTCCCGCCCCAGACCGGGTCGTCGCACGTCTATCCCGGCCCGGCCACCCACGACGGTCTGCTGTTCGAGCCCCAGGATCCGGCGGAGGGCGCAGCGACGATCGATCTCGTCCATCGCATGGTCGCCGAACTGTCCAAGGCCAACGACGAGGCCGACCTCCACGGCGACCGCATGCCGCGGGAGGTGCTGGCCCGAACCTGGCATGACGACATGATCTGGTCCGGGCCCGAAGGCATCGGCGCGACGTACACGATCGATCGCTACCAGCAACAGCATCAGTACCCGTTCCGGATGAACTTGACCGGCAAGCGCTTCAACGGGCACATCGCCCGTTTCGCCGAGGGTGACTACGCCTGCTTCTTCGGATGGGCGAACCTCACCAACCAACCAACCGGTGGATTCCTCGGACTTCCGGCCTCGAACGCCGCCGACATGCGGGTGGTCGACGTGTACCGACGCGACGGCGACAAGCTCGCCGAGAACTGGATCTTCATCGACCTGTTGCACTGGCTCGACATGCAGGGCCTCGACGTGCTGGCCCGGATGCGCCAGCTCACCGGCCAGGAGGAACTCTGATGGCGGGTGCCCGCCCCGAACAGGCGGCGCTCAGCCGCGACACCGATCTGTCGAAGACCGCCGAGACTCAGGCTGTCATCGAGGGCATGGTCGACGGTCTCAACGATCACCGCATCGCCGACATCGGTGAGTTCTTCTCGGCGTCCTTCCGCTGGATGGGCAACACCGGATGCGGCACCAAGACGGGGCTGCGGGAGTTCCAGGACAACTGGCAAAAGCCGTTCCAGGCCGCGTTCCACGACAAGGTCTGCATCGACGAGGCCCGCCTCTACATGGGCGAGTGGGCCGCTGCCTTCGGCCGCCAAGAGGCCACCCACGGCGGAACCTTCATGGGGGTCGAGCCCACCGGGAAGCGGGTCGAGATCCGCTACATGGACTTCTGGAAGGTCGTCGACGGGAAGATCGTCGACAACTACGTGATGGTCGACTTCCCCCACGTACTCGCCCAGCTCGGCGTCGACGTCTTCGGCGGCGAGGGCTGGGAGACCTACGACCGCGGCGAGCGCACCCCGCCCGCGCCGGGTCGACCCCATGAATCGACGGTGTCCGACGAGAGTCGGGTTCCCGTCGGAACGGTCAGCAAGGACGATTCGACAGCGTCCGACGAGAGTCGGCGAGTAGAAGGAGGGGACTGATGGCTCCCGTCACCCTGGACAAGATCACCAAGATCTACCCGAACGGCTTCCAGGCCGTCACCGACCTCAGCCTCGAACTCGAGGACGGCGAGTTCATGGTGCTCGTCGGTCCGTCGGGCTGCGGCAAGTCGACCGCGCTGCGCATGATAGCGGGGCTCGAGGACATCAGCGGCGGTGAGCTGGTGATCGACGGCAAGACGGTCAACGATGTCGAGCCCAAGGACCGCGACATCGCGATGGTGTTCCAGAACTACGCGCTGTACCCGCAGATGTCGGTGCGCGAGAACATCGCCTTCCCGCTCAAGCTCCGCAAGGTGATCAAGGGCGAGCTGCATCGTCAGGTCGAGGAAGCGGCACAGATCCTCGAGCTCACCGAGCAGCTCGACAAGAAGCCCGGGCAGCTGTCGGGCGGTCAGCGTCAGCGGGTGGCGATGGGTCGTGCCATCGTGCGCCGCCCCAAGTTGTTCCTGATGGACGAGCCCCTGTCGAACCTCGACGCCAAGCTGCGAGTCCAGATGCGTGCCGACATCGCCGGGATCCAACGCGACCTCGGGGTGACGACCTTCTACGTCACCCACGACCAGGTCGAGGCCATGACGATGGGGGACCGCGTCGCGGTGATCAAGGACGGTCACCTGCAGCAGGTCGACGCCCCCGAGGCGCTCTACGAGCATCCCGACAACGTATTCGTCGCCGCCTTCATCGGCTCACCGTCGATGAACCTGTTCGAGGGCGTCGTCTCCGAGGCCGACGGTGGCTACGCCGTCCAGCTCGGCTCGCAGTCGATCGCGGTCCCCGCCGAAGTCGTCGACGCACGACCGGCGCTCGCCGGATACCTCGGCGAGTCCGTGGTGGTCGGGATCCGTCCCGAGGATCTCGACGATGCCGCCGTGTTCCCCGATCATCCCGCCGATCAGCGGATGCGGGCGACGATCGACGTTCGCGAGGCCCTCGGTGCGGAGACGCTGATGCACTTCGGCGTCGATGCGCCCCACGTCGACTCCGGTGATCCGGATGCGCTCGACGAGCTCGGCGACGAGTCCAGCTCGCGCTGCACCGGACGCTTCAGCCCGCTCAGCCGCGCCCAGGTCGGCGACGCGATCGAGCTCACCGTCAACGCTGCGAAGTTCCACTTCTTCGACCGGTCCTCCCACCTCGCCATCCGGGACTGACATGCAGCAGAGCACCGAACGCATCCTCACGACCCACGTCGGATCGTTGCCCAGGAATCAGGCGGTCACCGACGGGGTCTTCGCACTCGAGCGAGAGGAGGCCATCGACGTCGAGCGTCACTGTGCGGAGGTCGCGGCGGCCGTGGTCGAGGTCGTCGGCCGTCAGGTCGACGTCGGGGTGGACGTCGTGAGCGACGGCGAGATGTCCAAGCTCAGCTACGCCACCTACATCAAGGACCGCATCACCGGGTTCGAAGGTGACAGCGACCGTCGCCCGCCGGCCGACCTCGAGGCGTTCCCGAGCTTCCTCGAGCGCCAGGCCCAGACCGGTGGCACACCGACCTACAAGCGCCCGCAGTGCGTCGGCCCCATCGAGGTCAAGGACATGGCGCCCTGCAACGAGGACATCGCCAACATGGCGGTCGCGGTGGCCGAGCACGGGCCGGTCGACGCCTTCATGAACGCGGCATCGCCCGGCGTGATCGCCCTGTTCCAGCCCGACGCCCACTACGGCGACCACGAGACCTACCTCTATGCGCTCGCCGATGCGATGCGGGCCGAGTACGAGGCGATCGTCGACGCGGGCTACGTACTCCAGCTCGACTCACCCGACCTCGGGTTGGGGCGTCACATGATGTTCAAGGGTCAGCCCGACGAGGACTACGAACGGCTCGCCAACATCCACGTCGAGGCGCTCAACCACGCGGTCGAGAACATCCCCGCCGACCGGATGCGGCTCCACATCTGCTGGGGCAACTACGAAGGGCCCCACACCCACGACGCTCCGATGAGCCAGGTCCTTCCGATCGCTGCGAAGGCCAAGCCCCAGGCGTTGCTGTTCGAGGCGGCCAACCCCCGTCACGCCCACGAGTGGATGACCTTCGCGGAGACCGATCTGCCCGACGACATGATCCTCGTGCCCGGCGTCATCGACACGACCACCCACTTCGTCGAACACCCCGAGTTGATCGCACAGCGCATCGAGACCTTCGCCGGCATCGTCGGCAAGGAGCGGGTGATGGCCGGTACCGACTGTGGGTTCTCGACGTTCGCCGGTTACGCCGGTATCGACCCCGAGATCGCCTACACCAAGCTGGCGTCGCTCGCCGAGGGGGCCCGCCTCGCCTCGGATCGCCTCTGGTGAGCACCCGGTGAGTCCGATCGCCGAGGACGTCAGCGCGGCCAAACGGCTGGTGTGGGACGCGTGGTGGCGCCGCTCGGACTCCGCCCTGCATCCCGACGTCGTCTTCCACGGGCCCGCTCCGATCGGCCGCCTCGACGGGGCCGGCGCCGTGTTCGACTCGATCCACGTACCGCTGAATCGGGCGTTGCTGTCGAGCCGCTGGGAGCCGTACCTGTTCCTCGGCGGGCGCTGGGACGACGAGGTATGGGTCGCACACTCCGGGCACATCACCGGCGTGTTCGTCGAGCCGCTGTGGGGGATCCCGCCGTCGGGACGCACCGCCGCGTTGCGGTACGGCGACTTCGCCCGCGTCGAGGCGGGCCGCGTGGTCGAGCTCCGGGTGCTGTTCGACATCGTCGGCTTCGCCGCCCAGGCCGGCATCCATCTGCTACCGGAGCCGCCCGCCCGCAATCACCTGCCACCCGGACCCGCGGCCCGCAACGGGATGATCCTCGATTCGTCGGATCCGCGAGCGACCTCCGACACGCTGCAGCTCGTCGAGGACATGCTCGGCGGCTGCAACCGTCTCGACGGCAGCGATCTCGCCTCGATGGGGATGGCCGCCTACTGGCACGACGACATGGTCTGGCACGGACCCCACGGCGTCGGCTCCTCCTACGGGTTCGAGGAGTTCCAGGACTTCGCCCAGGGTCCATCGGTCCGTTCGTTCCCGAACCGGCGAGGAGGCTTTCACCGGGCGCGGTTCGCAGACGGCGTCGCCGCAGCGTTCACGGGCTGGCCGAGCCTGCACGGTGACTTCACCGGCGAACCGTTCCGGGGCATCGCGCCCACCGGTGGGCCGATCGGCCAGAACATCATGGACTTCTACGTCCGCCGCGGCGACAAGCTGCACGAGAACTGGGTTCTCATCGATCTCATCGACTTCGCCGCACAGTGCGGCATCGACCTCCTGGAAGGACTCGACGCATGACCGTGGACCACGCTGCGCTACGCGAGCTCATCGCCCCGATGCGGGCGGCCATGTACGACTGGACGCCCGATGCAGTCCGCACCGCGGTGCTCGAGGCCAGTGCGCCCGACGCCGTCTTCCACCTCGCCCACCCGTTCAACACCCTGGGTGGGCCGACCGACTTCGTCGGTGGCGCGTTGGCGCCGCTGCACCACGCCTGGCCCGACGTCGAACGCCGGGACTACATCGTCATGGCCGGGGCGGACTCCTACGACGGCCATTGGGTCGGCTGCGCAGGGGACTACACCGGTACCTTCGCCCGACCCTTCCTCGACATTCCGCCGACCGGCCATCAGACCTCGATGCGATTCCACGAGTACTTCCGCATCGAGGACGGCCGCATCACCGAGATGCAGGCGCTGTGGGACATCCCCGAGGTCATGTTCCAGGCGGGTGTCTGGCCGATGGGCCCCGCTCTGGGCCGGACCTGGCGGGCGCCCGGCCCGGCCCTCAACGACGGCCTCCGCACCGGGCCTCGCGACGAGGCGCTGTCGGAGCGCAACAAGCAGCTGGTGATCGACATGCTCGGCGACATGGTCAAGCATCCGCCCGGGCCGGTGGAGGCGATGCGGCTCGATCACTGGTGGCACGAGAAGTTCTCCTGGTACGGCCCGGCCGGCATCGGCACCGCCCGCGGCGTCAGCGGCTTCCGCAACTGGCACCAGATCCCGTTCCTCAAGGCGATGCCCGATCGGGCCGGCGGCTACCTGGGCGAGACCTACTTCTTCGGCGACGGCCCGTTCGTGGCCGAGACGGCGTGGCCGGGCATGACGATGCACTTCTCCGGCGACGGCTTCCTCGGCATGATCCCGACCGGCACCCCGGTCACCGGACGAAGCCTCGACTTCTGGCGCGTCGAGGACACGCCGGCCGGTCCCCGGATCCGTGAGAACTGGGTGCTCTTCGACGTGCTCCACGTCTGGGATCAGCTCGGGGTCGACGTGATGGAACGGATGCGAGAACTCACGTCCGCCCCTCGGATCGCCCGGGACGTGTTCGGAAGCTGAGCCTCAGTAGTCGATCGCGGAGTACTCGTTGACCTTCTCGAGCCGGTGCCGGCCGGTGACCTGGCGCACCGTGCCCGAGCGTGAACGCATCACCAACGATTCGGTCGATGCGCCCCAGCTGTCGAAGTGCACGCCGCGAAGGAGGTCGCCGTCGGTGATCCCGGTGGCGGCGAAGAAGCAGTCGTCGCTCTGGACGAGATCGTCGACGGTCAGGATGCGGTCGAGGTCGTAGCCCTGATCGACGGCCTGCTGTCGCTCCCGGTCGTTGCGGGGCCACAGCCGACCGAGCTGCTCACCGCCCATGCACTTCAGCGCGGCGGCGGTGATGACGCCCTCCGGCGTGCCGCCGATGCCGATCAAGATGTCGGCGCCGGTGTCGGGCCAGGCGGTGGAGATGGCGCCGGCGACGTCGCCGTCGGGGATCAGCCGAATCCGGGCACCCGCTTCGCGGACCTCCCGGATGTGCTCGGCGTGACGGTCACGGTCGAGGATGACGACGGTGAGGTCGCGAACCTCCTCGCCCTTCGCCTCGGCGACCGCTTCGAGGTTCTCGGTGATCGACCTGTCGAAGCTGATCGCACCCTTGGCCTCGGGGCCGACGGCGATCTTCTCCATGTAGACACAGGGCCCGGGGTCATACATCGTGCCCCGGGGCGCCACCGCGATGACGGCGAGCGCATTGCCCCGCCCGAGGGCGGTGAGGGTCGTGCCGTCGATCGGGTCGACCGCGATGTCGGTTTCGGCTTCGGTGCCGTCGCCGATGCGTTCGCCGTTGTAGAGCATCGGGGCTTCGTCTTTCTCTCCCTCCCCGATCACGACGACGCCGTCCATCGAGACGCTTCGCAGCATCTGGCGCATCGCGTCGACGGCCGCACCGTCGGCTCCCTCCTTGTCGCCTCGCCCCATCCACCGCGAGGCGGCCATGGCGGCGGCCTCGGTGACGCGGACGAGTTCGAGCGCGAGGTTGCGGTCGGGGAGCAACGAAGTGTCGGCCATGCCCGGGACGCTACTCCACCGCTCGCCGTCGCCACACCAATGCAGGATCGTGACGCGCCACCGTGCGAACATGACGTCCGTGCCTGCGTTCCAGAACCCGTTTCGTCGTACCGGTGCCACCGAGGAGGAGGCCGCCGAAGCGGCGGAGGACGCGGCGTTGATCGACGATGCCGAGTCCGAGTGGCTGGCGTACGAACTGCACGAGTGGGCGTCCCAGACGCGGGCGATGCTGGCCCAGTTGCTGATCGCAGACGCCGTGCCGCACTCGTGGCAGGGCACCACCCTGCTCGCCCACGAATCGGTCGAGGAGACCGTCGACGCCCTCATCGAGGAGGTCGAGGCGGCCGAGAACCCCGAGCTCGATCCGGAGAAGCCGAAGGTCGCGTTCGAGATGGCGGAGTGGTCGGGGGAGTTGCAGGCTGCGTTGGCCGAACGCCTCGGGTCGGCCGCCGTCGCCCATCTCTTCGACGGCGATGGCGATCTGGTCGTGCACGAGGAGGACGAGGAGCAGGTCGAGATGGTGATCGAGGACCTCCTCGCCCGGGTGGCGGAGGAGGGCATGGAGGAACTCGAGGGGCTCGAGATCAACGGGCTGCTCTCGCAGATGTTCGAGGCCGCGGACCGTCTCCGGCGTGACGTGCACGACGGTGGCGCCGTTCTCGACGCGGTGGAGCACGGTCGTCGGCTCTCGACGGTCGCGACCCCGTTCGGCTTCTCGGCACCGTCGTGGTCGGCGCTGCGCGAGCGCTGCGAGATGCTCGCCGACATGCTCGAGGCCGAGGATTCCGAGGACGACGAGATCCGCGACCACGCCGCCCGTCTCAGCGACGCGCTGCGCCAGGTGATCTGACCGTCATTTCCCGCACGCTCAACGAGGGTTAAGGGTGCTGAACGTCGTACCCTGAGCCCTGATGTTGCTCGCCGAGATCGAGGTCTACCACTCGCGACCGATCGCCCCGACTCGGCGTGTCGCGCTCGGCAACCTCCTGCTGCCCTGCGACCCGGGGCCCGGTGTCGGCGGCGTGCTCCTCGGCGCCGTCGCGGCCCGCTTCACGCCCGACCTCGACCCCGACATGATCCCGGATCTGGTCTCGCTCACCCACGAGGTGGAGGCGGGCCGGCGGATCCCCCAGCCCCGTCTGCGGCATCGGTTCCAGGAGGACCGCATCGGGTTGACCCGCAGCGCCCATCGACTCTTCCGTCACGACGAGGACGGCGAACTCACCGTCGCCTTCACCGACGACAAGGGACAGCCCGGGCAGATGGTTCTCGGCGCCATCTATGCGGCACAGACGCTGAGTCCCATGCTGCGTGGCCCGGTGCTCGCCGCCGTCCGGCGCGGGATCGCCTGGAACGGCGACATCGGCCCGGCGTTGCTCGTGCATCTCTCCGGCCGCGGTCTCGGTTCGCTCAACGGCGACGCGCTCGCCGATCCGGTCGGCTGGGCGTTGCGCACCCTCGGTTTCGACATCGACGCGGGCACCCCGGAACGCTCGGCGATCCAGCGGTCCTTCCGCAAGAGCCTCATCGACGCGCACCCCGATCACGGCGGTGCCGACGACCAGGCGGCCCAGCGGATCGCCGACATCACCGAGGCCCGCCGCATCCTGCTCGCCTCGTGACGCCGCCGGCCGGTCTCCTGTTGACCCACGGTGCAGGCGGTGGCGCGGACCATCGCCTCCTCGTCGAACTCGACGAGCGGCTGGAGCTCCCGGTCCGCCGCATGGAGTTCCCCTATCGGGCCGAGGGTCGCAGGGCCCCGGACCGGGCGCCGAAGCTCATCGCATCGGTGGTCGACGAAGCGGCCCGCTTCGCCGCCGACCTCGGATGCGAGCCGGGCGAGCTCGCCTTCGGCGGCCGGTCGATGGGGGGTCGGATCTGCTCGATGGCGATCGCCGAAGGCCTGCCAGCGGCTGCGGTCGTGCTGTTGAGCTACCCGCTCCATCCTCCCGGGAAGCCCGACCGCCTCCGCATCGATCACTTCGGCGACCTCGACGTCCCGACCCTCTTCGTCAACGGCGACCGCGACCCGTTCGGTACACCGGACGAGCTCGCAGCACACCTCCCGGCGATCGGCGGATCGGTCGAGGTGCACTGGCTCGAGGGGCAGCGTCACGACCCGAAGCCGGCGTTCGACGACGAGATCGTCGAGGTGGTCGGTCGGTTCCTCTCCTCACGGTGAACGTCACCTTCTGCGCCTGACCGGAAGCGGTGGGCGGCCAGGCGGTCGGAACGTCGCCGTCGGCTCTACGCTGGCGACGTGCTGGAGCGGATCGAGAGCCTCGAGAACGAGTTGCGCGACGTCGAGATCCGCCTGGGCGACCCGGCGGTCCAGAGCGATCCGCGTCAGCTCGCCGATCTCGGCCGCCGCTTCAAGCAGCTGGAAGCGGTGGTGTCGGTCGGTCGCCGGCTGCGTCAGGCGCAAGACGACGTCGCGGAGTTCCGCGAGATGATGGCCGACGCCGACGCCGACGAACGCGACGAGTACCGGGCCGAGATCGAGCGGCTCGACGTGCAGGTGGCCGAGGACGAGGAGCAGCTGCGGATCCTGCTGCTCCCACCCGATCCCAACGAGGGTCGCAACGTGATCGTCGAGATCCGTGGCGCTGCCGGCGGGGAGGAGGCGAACCTGTTCGCGAAGGACCTGTTCGACATGTTCGAGTCCTTCGCTCGCCGTCAGGGGTGGCGTATGGAGACGATGTCGGCCTCCCACAGCGACCTCGGCGGGTTCAGCGAGGTGACCGCGATGGTCAGCGGCGACGCGGTCTGGACCAGGATGAAGCACGAGGCCGGCACGCATCGGGTGCAGCGGGTGCCCGTGACCGAGAGTCAGGGACGGATCCACACGTCGTCGGCGACGGTGCTCGTCATCCCCGAGGCCGACGAGGTCGAGATCGACGTCGACGACAACGATCTCCGCATCGACACCTATCGCGCGTCGGGACCCGGCGGTCAGTCGGTCAACACCATGGACTCCGCGGTGCGCATCACCCACGTGCCCACGGGCGTCGTCGTGTCGATGCAGGACGAGAAGAGCCAGCTCAAGAACAAGGAGAAGGCGCTGCGGGTGCTCAAGAGCCGGCTCTTGCAGATCGAGCAGGAGAAGGCGGCGGCGGAGGCTGCGGCGTTGCGGGGCTCTCAGGTGGGTTCGGGCGATCGGTCCGAGAAGATCCGCACCTACAACTACAAGGAGAATCGGGTGACCGACCATCGCATCGGTCTCACGATCCACAAGCTCGATCGGATCATCGCCGGCGAGCTCGACGAGGTGAGCGACGCCCTGGTCGCCGAGGAGCGCCGCCGCCAGCTCGAGGACCAGGAGTGACCGACGCCGACCTGGAGGGCACGGTCGCGTGGTCCGAACTCCTCGGTGAGGCGACCGCTCGGTTCGAACGGGCCGGCCTGGACGCACCGACGATCGATGCGCGACGCATCGTCGAGGAGGTGACCGGGGTCGAACCGAGCGGGTTCCACGGCGTGCTCGATCAGCTCGCCACCGTGCGCGGGGTGGCGGCCTTCGACCGGATGGTCGCTCGTCGCGAGGCCGGTGAGCCGCTGCAGTACGTCGTCGGACGGTGGGCGTTCCGCCACCTCGATCTGATGGTCGATCATCGGGTCCTCATCCCGCGTCCCGAGACCGAGGTGGTCGCCGGCCTGGCGATCGACGACGTCGTCGCCCGATCCAGCGGCGGACGTGACGTCGTGGTGGCCGATCTCGGGACCGGCTCGGGTGCGATCGCGCTGTCGATCGCGTCGGAATGTCCGACCGCCCGGGTGCTCGCGACCGACGTGTCGGCCGACGCCCTCGCCGTCGCTCGAGCGAACCTGGCCGGGCTCGGCCGTGCGGCCGGCCGGGTGAGCCTGCACGAAGGGTCCTGGTTCGCAGCGCTGCCCGAGAGCGCCCGCGGCGCCATCGACGTCGTGATCTCGAACCCGCCCTATGTCGGCGACGACGAGGTGCTGCCGGCGGTCGTCGCGGACTGGGAGCCCGCCCGGGCCCTGCGAGCGGGCCCGACCGGCGACGACGACCTCCGGATCATCGTGGCGTCCGTCGCCGACTGGGTCACCGACGACGGGGTCGTGGTGTTGGAGATGGCCCCGGATCAGACCGGCCCGATCGCCGAACGCCTCCGCCGCGACGGATGGCAGGCGACCGTCCACCACGACCTGGCGGGACGAGACCGCGCGGTCGTCGCCCGAAAGCGGTCCTGACCCCGGGCCGACCGATCTAGGATCGCACCGTGCGCATCGCCGTCGGTTCCGATCACGCGGGCTTCCATCTCAAGGAGACCCTCGCCGCTCATCTCCGCGAGGCCGGCCACGACGTGGTCGACTGCGGCACCCACTCCGACGAGCGGGTCGACTACCCGGACTTCGGTGCCGCTGTCGGTCGGGCGGTCCGCGACGGCGACGCCGATGGTGGGTTGTGTGTCTGTGGCTCGGGGATCGGCATCGCCATGGCGGCCAACAAGATCGCGGGCATCCGCGCGGCGACGGTCCACGACGTGACGAGCGCCCGGCTCACCAAGCAGCACAACGACGCGAACGTCATCTGTATCGGAGAGCGGCTCACCGGCCCCGAGGTCGCCAAAGACTGTGTCGACGCATGGCTGGCCGCCGAGTTCGAGGGTGGACGCCACACCGGCCGGGTCGCGAAGCTCGACGCACTCGGCGACGCGGACTGAGTGAACCTTCGACGTTCTTTCCCCACCCGAACCGGCCGAATCGGGCACGCCCCAGTACGCTTCCGACGTTCACGTTTCTGGAGGTGAAACCATGCCGTGGCCGAGCAGCGCCGACGATCCTGCCCTCAAGTTGATCCGCGACGAGGAGATTCGTCAGAACTCCACGATCCAGCTCATCGCGAGCGAGAACTTCGCATCGCCGGCGGTCATGGCGGCCACCGGCTCGGTGCTCACCAACAAGTACTCCGAGGGCTACCCGGGCAAGCGGTACTACGGCGGCAACATGGTCGTCGACCAGCTCGAGGACCTCGCCCGTCAGCGCATCTGCGAGATCTTCGGTGCCGATCACGCCAACGTGCAGCCCCACGCCGGCGCGATCGCCAACATGGGCGTATACCAGGCGCTCCTCGAGCCGGGCGACACGATCCTCGGGCTCAGCCTCGACCACGGCGGGCACCTCACCCACGGCTCTCCCGTCAACTTCTCGGGGTTGCAGTACGACTTCGTCAGCTACGGCGTGACCGCCAGCGACGAGCGGCTCGACATGGACGAGGTGCGCGAGAAGGCCCGGGCCCACCAGCCCAAGCTGATCGTCGCCGGCGCCACCGCCTACCCCCGGATCATCGACCCGGCGCCGTTCCGCGAGATCGCCGACGAGGTCGGTGCCATGTTGATGTTCGATGCCGCCCACATCGCCGGCCTCATCGCCGGTGGGGTGCACCCCAACCCGATGCCCTACGTCGACGTGATGACCTTCACCACCCACAAGACCCTCCGTGGTCCCCGCGGTGGGTGCATCCTGTCGACCGCCGAGCACGCGGCCGCGATCGACAAGGCGATGTTTCCCGGGCTCCAGGGCGGGCCGCTCGAGCACGCCATCGCGGCCAAGGCGGTCGCCTTCGGCGAGGTGCTCGAC
The DNA here is from genome assembly GCA_039193795.1 of Actinomycetota bacterium. Taxonomy (GTDB): domain Bacteria; phylum Actinomycetota; class Acidimicrobiia; order Acidimicrobiales; family Aldehydirespiratoraceae; genus UBA11606. The sequence goes on from JBCCWI010000041.1 coordinate 14,599, forward strand.
CCGTCGTTCGGGGCCTACGCCTCCGCCGTCGTCGCGAATGCACAGGCGCTCGCCGAGGCGCTCGCCGGGCAGGGTTTCCGGCTCTGCTCCGGTGGCACCGACAACCACCTGCTGCTGGTCGATCTCCGCACCTTCGACGACGACTTGACCGGCAAGGTGGCCCAGGCGGTGCTCGACGACGCCGGCATCAGCCTCAACAAGAACACGGTGCCCGACGACCCGCGTTCGCCGTTCGTGACCTCCGGGGTCCGGATCGGCACGCCGGCGGTCACCACCCAGGGCATGGGCGTGGCCGAGATGGCCACGATCGCCGATCTCATCGCCCGAGCGCTCCGCGAGCGGGAGGACCCGGCGGCGGTCGCCGCGGTCAAGCAGGAAGCCGAGGCGCTGTGCGCCCGCTTCCAGCCCTACCCGGAGCTCGGGGCCTGACGGAGCGGCGGGGGTTCGGGCGATGCCGTCGCTCTCGGCGTACCTGATCGTCGGCGCCACCGCCGCCATCGTCACCTTCGTCCTGATCCCGGTCGTCATCTGGCTGTCGCCTCGCATGGGGGCGGTGGTCGCGCCCGACGAGCGGCGGGTCCACACCCGGCCGACCCCGACCGCAGGTGGCGCGGCGATGATCGTCGGCATGCTCGCTGCGGCCGTCGTGGCCTTCGTCCATCCCGAGTTCGACGACGTGATGGCGGCCCGCACCGAGATGCTGGGCGTGGTCGTGGCTGCCTTCGTCATGTGGAGTGTCGGGTTCGTCGACGACATCCGGGAGATCACCGCGCCGGCGAAGATGGCGGGCATGGTTCTCGCCGGCAGCCTGCTGTCGTTGACCGGTGTGTCGATCCTGGTGTTCCGGGTGCCCTTCTTCGACGTGCTGTTCCTCTCCACGGACTGGTCGTTCTTCATCACCGTGCTGTGGGTGGTGGGCATGGCGAACATCGTGAACTTCATCGACGGGCTCGACGGCCTCGCCGCCGGGATCGTGGCGATCGCCTCGGCCACGTTCCTGCTCTACGCCTTGCGCCTGGGCAACGAGGACATCCTCGATCCGGCCAACCCCGGGGCCCTGTGGGCGGCGATCACGCTCGGCGTGTGTGTCGGGTTCCTACCCCACAACGTGCACCCGGCCCGAATCTTCATGGGCGATGGCGGTGCCCTGCTCCTGGGGCTGTTGATGGCGGCCTCGACGATGAGCGTCGGCGGCCGGGCCACGACGGAGTTCTCGGGTCAGTCGTTCTTCTTCTTCGCGCCGATCTTCATCCCGCTGGTCATCCTCGGCGTCCCGGTGCTCGACACGATCTGGGCGGTGCTGCGCCGCACGGTTCGCGGCCGGAGCTTCGCCACCGCCGACAAGGAGCACCTGCACCATCGTCTGATGAACCTCGGCCACGGTCACCGTCGAGCGGTGTTGATCCTGTGGGCGTGGACGGCGTTGCTGTCGGCCTTCGTGCTGTATCCGACCTACACGGGGGAGGGCGATGCGATCGTGCCGATCGGGATCCTGGCGCTGGCGCTCGGGCTGTTCTCCGTGCTCCATCCACGCGTGCGACCGTCGCCGCCTGACTCCCGGCCGGCCCCGTCGCCCGAGGTGTCAGATCACGTCGACGGGCACGCCGACGGGTAGACCGATCGCCTCGACCATCCGGCTGATGTCGTCGTTGTGCATGCGGATGCAGCCCGACGACACGTTGGTGCCGATCGTGTCGGGATCGTTGGTGCCGTGGATGCCGAGCTGGCCTTCGCCGCCGGCGAAGGTCGTGAAGGTGTCGCTGAAGCCGGAGAGGCCGTAGGCGAACGTGCCGTACACCGAGTCGGGCTCCGGAGGACGCAGCAGCTCGGTCGTGTAGTAGCGGCCCAGCGGCGTGGGCGCGTTGTCGCGCGCGACCCCGACGGTGGTCTCGAAGATCGGGAGCTCTCGCTCGAAGACGGTCAGCACGAAGTCGTCGAGGCGGACCTCGATCGCGTAGTTGTGACGGGTGAGGCGGACGTCGTTGCCGTCGATCCAACCGAAGCTGCCGTTCGGCCGGGTCGGGAGCAGCACCTCCATGCGCTCGAGGTCGACGAGCTGCTCGACGAGGAACACCAACGGGCCACCGCTGGGGATCGGGTTGGGGAACTCGTGCACGGTGTCGTCGAGGCCGATGGTCGATGACACGGCCACGACCGGTGCGATCGCCTCGGCCACGAAGGCCAGCCCCGGGCGGTCCTCGTCGGGGACATCGACCGGGAGTTCGTCCTCGAGCGGCAGGGTCGCCTCCGACGTGGTCGGGTCGGTGGTCTCCGCGGGGGCGGTGGTCGTCGTGGTGGTGGTGCGCGGGGCGCCGGGTTGGAGCGGGATGCGCTCGCCTGCGAAGTCGTCGAGGAGCTCGCGTTCGGGGTGGGCACACGCGGTCAACCCCAGCGCGGAGGCTCCGAGGAGGAAGCGACGCCGATCCATGACGGCCGACGCTACCGAACCGGCCCGGTCAAGCCGGGGCACCATCGGCATCCTCGGGGTTCAGCTCTTCGAGGTCCAGGCCGGCCGTCTCGGGGAATCGGAGCAGCACGAGCCCGGCGACCAGTACCGGCCCGAGTCCCATCAGTGCGATCGGGGCCCCGAGGTTTCCCCATCGGTCGGAGAGCCAGCCGACGCTGACGAGACCGACGGCGCTGCCGACGACCCCGACCGTCACGATCAGCGCATTGGCCCGGCTCCGGTTGTGGGTGCCGAAGAGCTCGGGGCCGTACACGGCCATCGCGGGGACGGCGATCGCGCCCACGATGTTGCCGGCGAGCTTGGCGATCCACATCGAGGGCCCGGCGACGATGAACGACAGCACCGTGCCGATCGCCGCCGCGACCAGCCCGATCGCGGCGACCGGGCGCCGGCCCCACGACTCGGCGAGATAGCCGCCGACGAGCACACCGAGGCCGATCGGGGTCGAGGTGACGATCGTGAAGATGGAGATCGCGCCACCGTCGAAGCCGCGCTCCTCCCGGAGGAACTCGTTCTGGAAGCCGCTCGCCGGCGCGGCGAACATCGCGAGGAGGAACAGGCTGATGCCGAGCAGGGCGAATCGCTCCATCCGGCGTTCCCGTCCGGCGGCGTCGAGCTCGGCCGCGTCCTCGACCTGGTCGGTGAAGCGCCGGGTCTCGGGGAGGCGTCGCCCGGCCCAGACGATGACGGCGATGCCGAGACCGGCGACGAGATAGATGATGCGCCATCCGCGCACGCTGACGTCGGCCAGCGGCAGGATCCAGACCGCCATGCCGGAGCCGAGTCCGGCGCTCATCGTGAGCACCGATGCCGCCCAGGCACGGCTGCGGGTCGGCATCTCCTCGACCGCCATGATCGCGATGATGATGCCGAGCGCGGTCGAGAGGCCGCGGGCGAAGAGCTGGGTGCCCCCGAGCACGGCGATGTTGGGGGACAGGCCGCCCAACACGGTGAGCACACAGCTCGAGACGCCGGTGTAGAGCAGGAGCGGGCGACGGCCGCGTCGGTCGGCCATCGTCGACACGATCAGGGTCACGAGCACGCCGAACCGCACGACGCCGAAGACCACGCCCTGGGCGGTGTTGCCGCGGCCGAACTCGTCGGCGGCGAACGACAGCGTCTGGGTGAGGACGGTGCCCAGGTAGCCGTCGACGATCTGGACGGCGCAGAGCAACCCCAGCACGGTGGCCGCGCCCGCCGTGAGCCGGTCGGGTGGTGCCCACCAGTACGAGAAGCCCTCCTGGCGGCGGGTCAGCGCCCGTCGGATCGGCCAGGTGAAGAGCCATCCCCACACCGGGATCGCCAGGCGATAGGTGGTCGTCTCGGTGACGTCGTGGCGGCCGTCGCTGCGGCGGGTGGCGACGAGCTCGCGGCGATAGTCGCGGAAGGGACCCTCGTCGAGCCCCCACCGATCATCGCCCTCGGGCCGTTCGGCGACGATGTCGGTGCGGGGACGACGACGAGCGTCGAGTTCGTCGTCGTCACAGACCGAGTGTTGTGTGAGCACCGTCACGGTTCACGATGCTACGACCCGTATCCTTGGGTCCCGATGAAGGGCCCGCTGCTCGACGATCCCCGAGCCGATGATCTGTCGGCAGCGGCTCGCCGTCTCCTGCGACGCCCGCGTCCCCGCTTCCGTGGTGTGCTCCACCGTTGGGCGGCCGCCGCGTGTGTTCCGATCGGGATGGTGGCGGTCCTGGCCGCGGACGGGGCTCGCGCCCGGCTGGCCATCGGCGTCTTCGCGATCGGCACGCTGATCATGTTGGGGGTGAGTGCGATCACCCACCTCCGCGACTGGCCGATCGAGCGGGTCGAGCGTCTCGTCCGAGCCGATCACTCGGCGATCTTCGTGATGTTCGCGACCTCCGCCACCCCGATCGCGGTCCTCGGCATGGGCGGTGGTCGCACGTGGGCGCTGCTCGCCTTCGCCTGGGTCGGGGCGACCCTGGGTGTCGTGCTGGAGTATCTGCCGTTTCATCCACCCCGCGGCCTGGTCAACACCGTCTACCTGACCTTCGGCGGGTCGTTCCTGGTCTTCCTCCCGTGGTTGATCGACGCCCTGTCGGGCGGGGAGCTCGCCCTCCTGCTCGGCGGTGGGGCGGCCTACACCGTCGGTGCGATCATCGTCGGTGCGCAGTGGCCCGACCCCTGGACCGACAGCTTCGGGTATCACGAGATCTGGCACGTGCTCGTCGTCGTGGGGGCGGGGACGCACTATGTCCTCGCGTTGCGGCTCGCCGGCGTGCTCTGAGCCCACGCCGCGGTCCGAGGGGTCACATCGAGAAGGTTCGGGGCCAGTCGTCGGTGCGGATGACCGCGTCGCTGCCGCCGTCGACGAACACCACCGATCCGCAGGCGAACCGGGCGGCGGGCGACAGCATGAACGTGATCCAGGCGGCGATGTCGACCGGCTCGCCCCGACCGGTGGGTACCGGGAGGCCGCTGGTCAGTGGACCGAAGGTCGGGTCGTCGTCCCCTCCCTGCAGGAGTGGGGTCTGCACCGCTCCGGGGGCGATCACGTTCAGCCGGATGCCGGCGCCGACCCACTCGTCGGTCGTGGCGTGTCGGCGGCACCAGCGGGTGATCGCCGTCTTCGAGGCGCCGTAGGCGATCGCCGCGTTGAACGGCGGGCCGGTCTCGGTGAGCACCGCGTCGATCGTGGCGCGGTCGGCGGTGAGGAACGCGTCGACGAGTTCGTCGGGCAGGTTGGGCGTGAGCGTCGTGGAGTTCGACCCGATCTGCACCACGGCGGGGCGATCGCCGGCCGCCAGTGCGGGGCGCAGGCCGTCGAGCAGCGCTTCGCTGCCGAAGTAGTTGACCTCGGCGATGAGGCCGGCGTCGACGGGGGGTCCGAGTCCGGCGCCGGGCACCAGTCCGTCGAGGACACCGTCGCAGCGATCGAGGGTCTCGGCCACCGCTGCGGCGCGGCCGTCGTCGGTCGACAGGTCGGCGGTGACCTCGGCGTCTCGGAGATCGATCCCGATCACCCGATGACCCTCGGCCTCCAACATGGTGCGGGTGGCCGCCCCGATGCCCGAGGCCGATCCACTGATGGCGATGGTGCGCACGGAATCCCCCTTCTGCGGTGCACGATGATCGTTGCCGTGGGCCAGACTGGGCAAATGGACCAGCCTCATCGCCTGGATCGTGCCCGTCAGGACGGCGAGCGGTTGATCGCGCTCTGCTCGGCGCACCCCGAAGCCGCCGTCCCCGCCTGCCCCGGGTGGGACGCCGCCAAGCTGTTGAGTCACATGACGAACGTCTGGCACATGCTGGCGATCTTCGCCGAATCCCGTCCCGACGGCTTCCCCGATCGCGATGCGTTCCCGCCGATGCCCGAGCCCGGTGGGGAGGAGGCGGCGGCCCGCGCTGCCCTGGATCGGGTCGATGCCGCGATGCGAGCACTCGCCCCCGGCACGCCGATGTGGTCGTGGGGCACGACCCAGTCGAGCGACTACTTCCACCGCCGCTACCACCTCGAGAACCTGGTCCATCGGATCGATGCCGAGCAGGCGGCCGGGGTCGAGAGCGACATCGACGGCGACGAAGCCGCCGATTCGATCGACGAACGGTTCACCGAGTTCGTCCACCGGCGCGAGGAACGACCCCGCGGATCGCTGCATCTCCACCGCACCGATGGCGCCGGCGAGTGGACGGTGGCGGTCGTCGACGACGAGATCGTCGTGCGACAGGAGCATGCGAAGGGCGATGCCGCGGCGCGGGGCTCCGGCGCCGATCTGATGCTCGCGATGTGGGGCCGTGGTCCGGCCGACGTCCTCGACGTGTTCGGCGACGAGTCCCTGCTCGACGAGTGGTTCGAACTCTGCCGATGACCGACACGCGCCCGTCCCCCGCCGGCCTCAGCGGAGGCTCGAACCTCGACCAGCTGATGCCGGTCCTGTTGTTCTTCGTGCTGTTCAACGTGTGGGGCATCATCCCTGCGGTCATCGCGGCCACGACCTGGTCGATCAAGGCCGCCATCGGTCGGCGGCGACGGGGCCTCAACATCGGCTGGTGGCTCCCGAGCGTCACGATCTACCTGCTCGTGCGAGCGGCGATCACGATCGCGGTCGAGCAGGAGTGGGTCGACTTCGGGATCAGCGCCGAAGCCGTCTACTTCGGCATCGGATTCGCGACGAAGTTCCTGATCGGCATCGCCGTTGCGGCCACGATCCTGATCGGTCGTCCCCTGCTCGCCTGGGCGATTCCGATGGTCATCAAGCTCGCCCCCGCCGTGCTGGAGGATCCCCGCTACCGGCGCACGATGGCGAACGCCTCGTGGATCATCGTCTTCTACGAGATCGTGTCGGCGATCTGGGATGTCTGGCTGTTCAACAACTCCGGGTTCAACCTCTTCTTCCTCGCCCGAAGCGGCACCAACTTCGTGTTCGCCTTCGTCTGCATCACGCTCGGGTTGATGTACATCGACCGGGGTCTCGAACCGATCGAGGAATACCCGGGCATCACCGAGGTGCTCGAATCGCAGGGGCGACCGACGCCGTGACCCACGGCCCCCTGGTCGTCCTCCACGATCATCTCGACGGCGGGGTTCGTCCGTCGACCGTGCTCGACCTCTGTCGCGCCGCCGGCGTGGCGACCCCCGCCGACGATCCCGACGCGCTGGCCGCCTGGATGACGATCGATCCGGGCATGCCCATCGAGGAGGCGTTCTCTCGCTTCGACCTCGTCAACGCCGCATTGCAGACCGCCGCCGCGCTGCGACGGGTGGCGGCCGAGGCGGTCGAGGATCTCGCCGCCGACGGTGTCGTCCACGCCGAGCTGCGCTTCGCCCCGCTCCTGCACACCGCCGGCGGTCTCACGCCGACGGCCGTCATCGAGGCGGTGACGGCCGGACTGGACGACGCAGCGGCGACCACCGGGCTCGACGCCCGCCTGATCGTGTGTCTGATGCGCGATCAGCCCGTCGAGGTCTCCGAGCAGGCGGTCGACGCCGCGATCGCGGCCGGCGGGCGGATCGTCGCCATCGATCTCGCCGGAATCGAGCCCGGCTTCCCGGCCGCAGGGCATGCGGAGCCGATCGAGCGAGCCCGCGCCGCCGGCCTCGGGATCACCATCCACGCGGGCGAGATGGACGGCCCACATCAGATCGCGAGCGCGCTCGCGTGCGCGCCCGATCGGATCGGACACGGCTGGCGGATCATCGACGACTGTGAGGTGGTGGACGGACGCATCACCGCGCTGGGGCCGACCGCGGCTGCGCTCCGAGATGCCGGCGTGCCGCTCGAGATCTGCCTCACGTCCAATGCGTGCCTCGGCCGCCCCGTCGCCGACCATCCGGTCCGACAGCTCGCCGATGCGGGGTTCCGGGTCGGCCTGAATCCCGACGACCGTTCGATCACGACGACGACCGCGCGCCGCGAGCTGATCCTCGCCCGCGACGAGCTGGGTGTCACCGACATCGAGCTGGCCGCCATGAACGAACGTGCGGCCGTGGCCGCCTTCCTGCCCGACGCGGAACGTGCCGCGCTGGTCGCCCGCGTGCGTGCCGGCTGGGACGTCACGGTTCCGCGTCTCGTCCATCTGGCCGACCGGAGCCGGTGGGACGACGCTCGGATCAGCGGCGCCTACCTCCCCGCCGAGTTTGCGACGGACGGGTTCATCCATCTGTCGGCGCTGCATCAGGTGCTGACCCCGGCCAATCGCTTCTACCGCGGCCGAGATGATCTCGTCGCCGTGGTCGTCGACGCCCTGCTCATCGACCATGCGCTCGTTTGGGAACCCGGCACCGGTACCGACGAGTACTTCCCCCACCTGTACGGGGCACTCGGTCTCGACGCCGTGCTCGCAGAGATCGCGTTCCCGCCCGAGCCCGACGGGTCGTTCCTGCTCCCGCCGGCGCTGATCGGCGCGGTCCGTCGCTGAGTGCGGCGTCGGCCCGGCGTTCAGTCGTCGGTGTCGCCCAGGATCGGGGCCATCGGATCCATGCCGAACTCGCGCAGCATCTCGCCGTAGTCGGCGCCGCGCCGCAGATTCTGGCCACCGTCGACCGCGATGTTCTGTCCGGTCAGCCAGGCCGACTCGGGGCCGATCAGGAATCGCACCATCTCCGCGATGTCGGCCGGGTCGCCGATCCGTCCGAGCGGGATGAGCGGCATGTAGTCGTCGAGCAGTGCCCCGCCCCCGGTGATCGGCGTCATCAGATCGGTGCCGACGATGCCGGGCTGGATCGAGTTGACCCGCACGCCGAACTGACCCATCTCGTCGGCCGCGATCCGGCACAGGTGGTCGAGCCCGGCTTTGGCGCCACCGTAGGCCCCGAGGCAGCGGAACGGGTCGGACCCCGCATGAGACGAGCAGCCGATGATCGACCCGCCTCGATCCTGACGGGTCATCTGGGTGCCGCCGTGCTTGATGCACAGGAACGTGCCGACATAGTTGAGTTCCATGGTCGAGCGGATCGTCTCGACGTCGGCGGTCGCCAAGGGGCCGACCCCGGTCGAACCGCCTGCGCACGCGAAGAGACCATCGAGGCGCCCGGTCATGTCGGTGGCCGCGGCGACGGCCGCCTGCACCGATGCTTCGTCGGTCACGTCGGCGACGACGTGGGCGACGGTGACCCCCTCGGCTGCGGCGGCGCGGATGCGGTCGGCGGCGGCGACGAGCTTGTCCTCGGTGCGCCCACAGATCATCACGTTGGCGCCCTCGGAGGCGAGCTTGGCGGCGGAGGCCTCACCGATGCCGCTGCCCCCGCCCGTCACCAGTACCGAGTACCCGTCGATGGAACCCATGTCTCACCCTTTCGCTGAAGCCGGGCGAGACACTAGTTTCGGAAATCCGCGACTTCTGCATCGTCTCAGGCGTCGAGGACAACGGTGCTCACCGGGAGCTCCGCAGAGAACCCCCGATGGAGGGAAAGCAAGATGGGTATCAAGGACTTCGCCGACAAGGCCAAGGACGCCGTGACCGACGCCGCCGACAAGGCGATGGACGTCGCCGGTGATGCGGTCGACAAGACCCGCGACGTGGTCGGCAACGCGGCCGAGGCCGTCGTCGACAAGGTCGACGATGTCAGCGGTGGCCGTGTGCCGGACGCCGTGAAGGACGCCGTCGACAAGATCGACGGCGAGGACGAGCGTGGGGGCGAGGAGGAGTGATCCTCTGACGCTTCGGCGTCCACCGTCCGCTGCGGCTCGCCGCAGCACGACATCACGACACTGCGGCCTCCGGGCCGCAGTGTTCGCGTTTTCGGCCCGGTCAGCGACGGCGGACGGCGACCGGGATGACGACTGCTCGCTCCTCGTCGTCGGAGGCGCCGAGGTCGATCTCCGCCTCGAGCACCCACTCGTTGAAGCCGGCCGGATCACAGAGCGTCTGTGACGCGAAGCCGGTCTCCAGATCGATCTCGAACCACTGTGCGGCCCGCGCCTCGGCGTCGATGTGGATGTGGTCGTGCTCGTCCCAGTAGGCGGCCATGTCGTGGGTGAGTTCGCCGGCTCGGTGGTGGGCGAGTTCGGTGACGACCCGGAACATCTCGTTGCGGACGAGCACGGTGAACGCCCGCGTGTTGGCGGTGAACGCGGCGACCGGCGGTGCCTCCATCGGCCCATCGTCGTCGTCGGGGTTGCGGAGCTTCTCCCACTCGTCGAGCAGGCTGGAGTCGACGCGGCGGATCATCTCGCCCAACCACTCGGTGAGGTCGTCGAACTCCTCGGACTCCACGTCGACCGGGACGGTCTGCACCATCGCCTTGTAGCAGTCGGTGAGGTACCGCAGCACCGCTCCCTCGGAGCGCTTGAGGCCGTAACGAGCGATGTACTGATTGAAGGTCTCGGCGTGTTCGAGCATGTCGCGCACGACCGACTTGGGTTGGACTCGATCACGACCGACCCACGGGTGGTGGCGGGCGAACACCTCGAACGCCGGTTCGAGGAAGTCGGCCTCGGGCCTGGGCCAGGTCACCTGCTCGAGCTGTTCCATCCGCTGCTCGTACTCGACACCGTCCCGCTTGAGCTCGGAGATCAGCGTCTCCTTGGCCTTGTCGAGTTGGGCGAGGAGGACGACCATCGGATTGTCGAGCACGGACTCGATCACACTCAACAACTGCCAGGCGAAGTCGGGTGCCTCGCGGTCGAGCGCGTCGATCGCCTCCAGCGCGAACAGCGACAGTGGCTGGTTGAGTCGGAAGTCGTCCTGCAGGTCGAGGTTGATGCGGACGGGTCGGCCCTGCTCGTCGGGTTCGTCGAGGGCCTGCAGCACCTCGGCCTCGATGAGCGACCGGTAGACCGCGATCGATCGGCGGATGTGGCCGCGCTGGTTCTTGCGGGTCTCGTGGTTGTCGACCAGGAGGTTGCGCATCGCTGCACAGCCGTCGCCGGGCCGGTCGAGCACGTTGAGCATCATGGCGTGGCTCACCGCGAAGCTGCTGTGCAGCGTCTCGGGCTGACCGCCGCTCAGCCGGGCCAAGGTGTCGCCGTCCCAATGGGCGTAGCCGCGCTCGGGCGGTTTGCGCTTGACCAGTTTCTTCTTCTTCTTGGGATCGGTGGCCGCCTTGGCCTCGGCCTTCTTGTTCTCGACGACGTGCTCGGGGGCCTGCACCACCACCGAGCCGGCGGTGTCGAAGCCGCGACGACCGGCCCGACCGGCGATCTGCTGGAACTCTCGCACCGACAACACCCGAACCCGTCGGCCGTCGTACTTGCACAGCTGGGTGAACAGCACCGTCCGGATCGGCACGTTGACGCCGACGCCGAGCGTGTCGGTGCCACAGATCAGTTTGAGCAGACCCTGCTGGGCGAGCTTCTCGACCAGCAGTCGGTACTTCGGGAGCAGTCCGGCGTGGTGCACGCCGATGCCGGCGAGGACGAAGCGTTTCAGGTCCTTGCCGACCGGCGTGTCGAAGCGGAAGCCGCCGACCGCGGCCTTCACGGCCGCTTTCTCGTCCTTGGTGAGCACGTCGAGGCTGGTGAGGCTCTGCGCTCGGGCGCTCGCCTCCTTCTGGGTGAAGTGCACGATGTAGATCGGCTGCTTGCCGTCGTCGAGCAGCTCACCGATCGTGTCGAGGAGGGTCGTCTCCCGATACTCGAAGTCGAGTGGCACCGGCCGCTCGGCTCCCGACACCAGCACCGTCTCCCGCTCGGTACGCCGCGTCAGGTCGTCGCAGAGCGCGGTGGTGTCGCCGAGCGTGGCCGACATGAGCAGGAAGTTCGGTCGGGGCAGCTCGAGGAGGGGGACTTGCCACGCCCATCCACGGTCGCGATCGCCGTAGTAGTGGAACTCGTCCATGACGACGAGGTCGACCTCGGCGGCCGCGCCTTCTCGGAGCGATCGGTTGGCGAGGATCTCGGCGGTGCAGACGATCACGGGAGCGTCGCTGTTGACCGCGGCGTCGCCGGTGACCATGCCGACGTTGTCGGCGCCGAGGGCGGCCACCATCTCGAAGAACTTCTCGCTGACCAGCGCCTTGATCGGTGCGGTGTACACGGCCCGCTTGCCCTGGGCGACCATCGCGAACGCACCGGCGAGAGCGACGAGCGACTTGCCGGATCCGGTGGGGGTGGCGAGCACGACGTTGTCGCCCCCGAAGATCGAGACGATCGCCTCCTCCTGGTGGGGGTAGAGCTCGAGTCCCTGGTCCTCCGCCCACTCGAGGAAGGCGAAGAGCAGGGCATCGGGTGAGGTGTCGTCGGGGGTGTGATCCAGCAGCGGACGGGCCCCGTCAGCGGAAGGCAAGGTGGGCTTCCTTCAGGCCGAACACGAAGGCGTTGGGCATCTCGACCGGTGGTGGTGCGCTCTCGATGCGATCGATGTGATCCACCCGCTGCCGAAGCCGCTCGAAGAAGGTGCGGATCTCCAGGCGAGCGAGCGATGCACCGAGACAGAAGTGGGTCCCGAACCCGAAGGAGATGTGGTGGTTGGGGGTGCGGGTGACGTCGAGCACTTCGGGGTGCTCGAAATGCTCGGGGTCCCGGTTGGCCGACCCGTACGCGAGCAGCACCTGCTGGCCGGCCCGAATCGTCTGACCATGGAGTTCGACGTCCTCGGTCGCGACGCGACAGAAGTTGTGGATCGGTGTGACGAAGCGGATGAACTCCTCCGCGGCGACCTCGATGTCCGCACCCTCCTTGAGCAGTCGCCACTGTTCGGGGTGATCGGCGAGGGCGAGCAGGGTGCGAGCGATGACGGTGCGGGTCGTCTCCGCCCCGCCGTCGAGCAGCAGGAGGCAGTCCGAGATGATCTGATCGAGCCCGAACGGATGACCGCCGACCTCGCCTCCGGTCTCGGCTTCGACGTTGACCCATTTGGTCATCACGTCGTCGGCCGGACACCCGGAGGCCACCTCGGCCTTCTTGGTCTCGTAGAGCTCGGCGCAGGCGCCGGCGAAGTCCATCGCCGAGATGATGCCCTCCTCCTCGTGATACCGGGGCCCACCGCCGAGGGCGATGGTGGTCTCGGACCAGTGTTGGAGCTTGGGCCACATCTCGTCGGGGAAGCCGAGCAGCAGGCCGATCATCTGGGCGGGGAGCGGGGCGGCGAGCTCGCCGACGATCTCGCCCCGTCCCCGTGCGAGCACGGGATCGAGGAGGGCGTCGACGGTGTCGCGGACCTCGTCGTCCCACTTGCCGACCTGGCGAGGCGTGAACCGGCGCGACACCAGGTTCCGGCGGGCGACGTGGAGGGGATCGTCGCAGCCGATGATCGAGGCGTCGGCGGGGATGTTGGGCCGGTAGCCGCCCTTCTCTTTGTCGGAGTTGATGAAGACGTGCTTGTTCTTCTCGACCTCGACGATGTCGGTGTAGCGCGAGATCACCCAGAGCTCGTTGACGGCGTCCCAGTGGCACGGCGAGTGCTCACGTAGCCAGGCGTACTTGGCGTAGGTGTCACCGTCGACGTAGAAGTCGCCGTCGAGGATGTCGAGCGGGCGAGGATCGATCGGCTGCATGCCGGGATCGTATGCGTCGCCGGGCGCCGGGACCGAACCCCACCGCCCGGGTTGGCCGGTCAGAATCCCTCGAGGAAGTCGTCGAGGGGCACCCCGAAGGTGCGCAGCGCCATCGAGACCAGGGTGTACTGCCCGACGGCGAAGACCAGGTCCATGCGCTGATGGTCGCTCAGGTGCTCACCGAGCGCCGACCAGGTCTCGTCGGAGACGATCTTCGCCTCGTGGAGCTCGTCGGTGGCGACGAGCACCAGCCGATCGAGGTCGGACCAGCCGTCGGCGGTCGGGCCCCGCTTTACCTGCTCGACCTCGTCGCGGGTGAGGCCCGCGTCCAGACCGATCACCCGGTGCTGGGCGAATTCGTACTCGGATCCACAGCGCCAGCCGACCCGCAGGATCGCCAGCTCTCGGTGACGGGGGCTCAAGGTCGACTTGAACAGCACGTGGTTGGCGAACACCAACCACCGCCGTGCCAGGTCGGGATGGTGGGCGAGGGTGCGGAAGATGTTCCACGGTCGCCCGCTGTCGATCATCGGTTGCATCAACTCGAGCGCGGCGCCCTCGAGTTCGTCGTCGGCGAGTGGGGCGAGGCGCGGCGTATCGGTCATCGGGCCAGCCTCGCACAGCCGGCCCGATGTCAGGGCCGGGTCAGGTCTGGCCGCGGCTGGTCAACACCACCGGCACGGTGCGGGCCAGGATCACCAGATCGGTGACCAGGCTCCAGTTGTCGACGTAGTAGAGGTCGAGCTGGGCGTAGGTGGCGTCGTGGTCGTCGTCGTCGCCGCGACCCGCGACCTGCCACATGCCCGTGATGCCGGGCTGGACCCGGAGACGGTTGTGGAGCTCCTCGTCCCATTGCTCGGCTTCCGAACGCAGCGCCGGGCGAGGGCCGACCAGGCTCATCTCGCCCTTGATGACGTTGATCAGCTGGGGCAGCTCGTCGATCGAGAGCTTGCGGAGGATGCGGCCGACCCGGGTGATGCGAGGATCGTCCTTGACCTTGAACAGCACGCCGGTGGTCTCGTTGAGGTGGGCGATCTCGGCGAGGCGGGCCTCGGCGTCCACCACCATGGTGCGGACCTTGATCATCTCGAACACTTCGCCGTCGCGGCCGACACGGGGCTGGCGGAACAGCGCGGGGCCGGGGTCGGTGATCTTCACCAGTGCCATCGCCGGCAACAGGATCGGCAACGACAGCACGAACATCGGCACGGCGATGGCGAGGTCGAACGCTCGCTTGGCGAACTGGCGCCAGCCGTTGCGTTGGACCGGCTCGATGTACATCATCGGCACTCGCCCGACGGGGCGCACGGTGATGCGGCTCGACGCGATGTCGCAGAGGGTCGACGAGATCTCGACGTGGATGCCGTGCTCGGTGAGCGAGCGGATCAACCGGTTGGAGCTGCCGACGTCGATCGCCGTGGCGGCCACGATCACACTGTTGACGCCCATGCGATCGGCGAGATCGATGATGCGCTTGGGGTCGCCGAGCACCGCGAGCGGCGACTCGCCCGGCTGGGCCTGGAGGAGATCCTCGATGAAGCCCTCGAAGCGGTAACCCAGCGACGGGCTGTCGTCGATGACGGTGCGCACGAGGCGGCCCTCGGCGTTGCGGCCGGCGATCAGGACGGGGCGAAGGAGCGTGCCGCGCCGACGAGCCCGGTCGAACATCGCCCGTGCGATCAGGCGCTCGCTCACGACGAACATCAGCAGCAGGACCGTGACGATCAGGACCCAGGACCGGCCGATGGAGACCTTGACGAACACCGAGATGGCGGCGGTGGCGAGCATGCCGAACACGACGCCGCGGATCACCCGGCTGGTCTCGTCGACACGACGGCTCAGGAAGCGGGCGCGGTAGAGGAGCTGCTGGGTGAAGATCACCGGCCACACGGGCAGCGACAGCAAGAAGAGCCCCATGTACTCACGGGCCGTGGTGGGGTCGAGCGGGTTGAGCAGTTCGTTCAGCCAGGTGCCGATGACGAACGAGAGCGACACGACCAACAGGTCGGCGAAGACGAGCGTGAGCTTGGACGGGTTGAGGGCGGGCCGGGCACTGCGGCCGAGCGCCGGGAGCGCCTCACCGGTCGGGTACAGCTGGACGTTCTCGCGGGCGTGCGGCGCCAGTGCCGGTTGCTCGGGGCTTTGGGTCTCAGTCGTCGTCATCTCGCCGCCATGGTTCACACTGCCTGCAGAGCGTATCGGTGCTCTCGTCGGCGGTCTCTAGGTCGTTGGGCCCAGTGATCGCCTGATTTCGCCGGTGGCTTCAAGCTCGCCCGAGACGTGAGCCGTTGGCCGACTCGGAGTCTTTCACACAGCGTGGTCAGGATGGGGACGCCACGATGACAACTCTGTGTCGATTCGTGATCACGGACGGTGTTCAGGCCGTCGGGACCCAGACGAGGGTCAGATCTTCGATCGTGATGTCGGCCTTCTCGAGCCCCACCTCGAACGGTTCGATGGCCGCGGCGGCCGCATCCCACTCGTCGGCTGCCTCGTCGAGCGCATCGGTGAGTGCCTCGGCCAGTTCGTCGAGCTCGTCCAGTTTCTCGGCCAGTCGGTTCTTGGCCGTCTCCACCCGGTTGGCGGCATTGGCCGACGTGCGTCGCTTCGATGACGCCCGGCGGACGCCGCCGAGGATGCTCCGTGCGCTTCGCTTACCGCTGAACAGTCCGCCGATCACGTCGATGGCTCCACTCAACACCTCGTTGCGCTTGCGGTCGCCCGCGTCGTCCTCGAGTTCGCGGATGCGGTCCTCGGCCGTGGCGATCGCCGCCCGGACCCGATCCTCCTTCTTGGCCATCGACTGGCGGAGATCCTCGGCTTCCTCGTCGAGCTTGTCGTCGGCCGCCTTCTCGCAGCGGGCCCGGAACTCGTCCTCGGTCTCGTCGACCCGCGAGTACAGCTTCAGCTCGTCGTTACGCCACAGGCTCAGGGTCTCGGAGCGGTACAGGTGGTCCTTCAGGGCCTTCTGGGCGTTGTTGAAGAAGGTCTTCGTGTGGACCTTGCCCTCGGGAAGGACGTACACCGCACCCTCGGGCGCGGTCGGGCGCAGGTCGCGGTCGTCGTAGTCGACCGCCACGAAGTCGGCCCCGTCGACGTCGGTCCCGAGCGGAGCGACGACGGCTTCCCACTCCGCCTCGTGGCGCAGATCGCCCTTCGTCTCGTCGAACAGCAGCCGGACGCGGGTCGTGATCGCAGGCACCAGTCGGCGACCGCCGGACACGGCGCCGACCGACGCCGCCCAGGAGGCCGCCGGGTCCAGGTGAGCGACCTGGATGCCGTCGGCGATCTCGGGGGCGATCGCGGACTCGTCGTCGGCGAGCTCGGGCTCTGGTGCCGGGGCTGCCGGTGCCGGCGCGGCGGAAGTCGCCGGGGCCGCACCTGAGGCGGGAGCCGCGGTGGACGCCGTCGGTGTGACGGCGGCCGCAGCGGTCGTCAGCGCCGCCTTCTGCCCGGCCATCAGCTCGCCGATCTGTTCGCGGGTGAGCGGACCGGGCAGGTACGACATCGCCCAGCGGGTGCCGAACCGGCTCGGGGCGCCACCGCGCGTCGAGTGGAAGACGAACTCCCGCTTGCCGAGGTTGCCGATCGTGTCGGCGAGTGCACCGATGTCGACGGTGCCGCCGGCCGAGCGCATGCCGTCGAGCAGGCGATCGCGATCGCGTTCGGTCTGCAACCGGCCGATCAGCCAGGTGCCGGCGTTGCTGATCGCCTTGTAGTCGAGATCGACCGGGTTCTGGGTGGAGAGCACCATGCCGACGCCGAAGGCGCGCGCCTGCTTGAGGATGGTGAGGATCGGTCGCTTCGCGGGCGGTGCGGCCGACGGCGGGACGAACCCGAACACCTCGTCCATGTAGACCATCGCCCGCAGGCTCGGGCTGCCGGACTGGGCCCGCATCCAGGTGACGAGCTTCGACAGGAGCAAGGTGACGACGAACTGGCGCTCCTCGTCGGTGAGATGGGCGATCGACACGACTGCGGCGCGAGCGTTGCCGTCCTGCGTGTAGAGCATCGACTCGATGTCGAGTGGCGCCCCCTCGCCCCACGCGGCGAAGGCCGGCGAAGCGAGCAGGCCGTTGAGCTTCATCGCCAGCTCCGTGCGGTCCTTGGGCGGGAAGAACGTGTCGAGCTCGATCACCCCGAGCTTGCGCATCGGCGGGTCCTGGATCTGGCCGAGCAGGGTGGCGAGGTCCATGTGCTGACCGTTCGCCCAGGCGTGGTTGACCAGGTTGGCGAGCAGCACGTGTTCGCGGCCCGAGAGCGGATCGCTCTTCACCCCGATGAGCCCGAGCAGGCCCTGGACGAGCCCGTCGATCTCCTCACGGATGCTCTCGGCGTCGCTCATGTCGGCGGGAGCGCGCAGGTCGCCGATCACGTTGAGGGGAACGCCGGCGCTCGAGCCGGGGGTGTAGATCGTCTTCTCGACCGCTGCGAGGGCCGCCATCCGGGTGGCGTCGATGCCGGAGCGCTCGGTGCCGCCCTTCCAGAGTTCGGCAGCCGAGGACGGGTCGGTGCCTTCGGTGACCCAGGGGGCGAAGTCGGTCGCGGCGAACGTCGGCGACACCATGAGCAGGTTGCCCATGTCGCCCTTCGGGTCGATCACCAGGCACGGGATGCCGTCGAGCAGCGCTTCTTCGAGCATGATCATCCCGAGGCCGGTCTTGCCGGAACCGGTCATGCCGACGATCACGCCGTGGGTGGTGAGATCCGACGACTCGTAGTGCAGGGTCGGGTCCTCGGCGTCCTCGGCCAGGAACGGCCCGAGGTAGAAGTGCTCGGGGTCGTGGATCATCTCGTCGCTCATCGGTGTCTCTCCATCGCACACCGCGGGTGGGTCGTCCCCGCGTCGCTCGGTGGGAGCGTAGTCCCGCCCGCTTGACGGCCGGCGGCCGAGCGGCTTCGGTCGGGGAGGAGAAGGAGACACCCATGGGGGAATTCACACTGGTGGTCGCCGCGATCGCGAGCGGACTGTCGGCCGGACTGTTCTACGGCTGGCGGGTGTCGGTGATCCCCGGCACCGCGCAGACGTCGGCAGCGGCGTACGTCGAGACGATGCAGCGGGTCAATGTCGCGATCATCAACCCGGCGTTCCTCGTCGTCTTCATGGGCGTGCCCGTGCTGGTCGGACTTGCCGCCGTGGTCCAGTTCGCCGACGACGATACGACCGCTGGAACGCTCCTGGCGGTTGCGGTGGTCGTGTATCTGACGACCACCGTCGCCACGACCGCGACGCGGAACATCCCGCTCAACGACGCCCTCGACGCCTTCGACCTGACCGGCGCGTCGCCCGAGGACGTGGAGGCCGAGCGCGCCCGCTACGAGCGACCGTGGAACCGATGGCACGACGTCCGGACCGTCAGTTCGGTGGTCGCGTTCGTGCTCGTCGTGGTGGCCGCGGTCGTTCGCGGCGGATGACGTGATCGACGCCCACCTCCACGTCGTCGAGGTCGGCACCGTGCGAGCGGCGGCGCATCTCGCCCCGTCGGGGCCCTGGTGGGAGCACGCCGACCCGTCGATCGACGCCGTCCTCGAGCGGGTCGCGGGCGCAGGGGTCGATCGGGCGGTGCTCGTACAGGCGGTCGGCGCCCACGGCTACGACTGTTCGTACCTCGTGTCGGCGCAGCGCCCGGCGGTGGCCTTGGTCGGCGCCGTCGACCCCTTCGGGCCCGATCCGGTCGCCGCGCTGGACGCGCTCGCGCTCGCCGGTGTCGCCGGGTTGCGGCTCTTCTCGATCCGGCCGAGCGAGCCGTGGCTGGACGCAGAGGTCGGCCATGCGTTGGTCGCACGCTGCGTCGAGCTCGGCGTGCGTCCGAGCGTGTGCATCCTGCCGGCCGAGATCCCGGCGCTGCTGTCGCTGGCCGCCGCGTTCCCCGACACGGAGTTCGCACTCGATCACGTCGCGTTCGCGAGGAGCGATGCGGAGCTGTCGGCGCTGCGCGCAGCGGAGAACCTGTGCCCGACGGTGACGGCGACCAGCGGGCTGTCGATCGATCGGGCGCTCGACCACTTCGGTGTCGATCGCCTCAGCTGGGGAAGCGATCACCCCCAACACACGCCCACCTACCCGGCCGCCGTCGAACTCCCGGCGGCCGAGCGGTTGTGGTTCGCGAACTGAGCCGACCCGGGGTGGTCAGCCTCGCTGCAGGGCCTCGATGCGTGCCTCGATCGGCGGATGCGACGAGAACAGCTTCCGGAGCTGAGAACTCGAACTGGTGCGCACGCCGAGCGCGGCCATCGAGTCGGGCAGCTTCGCCTCGTTGGGGTCGCGTCGAAGGGCATCGAGCGCGGAGATCATGTCCTCGTTGGAGGTCAGCCGCCCGGCATCGGCGTCGGCTCGGAACTCCCGCCGACGCGAGAACCACATGACGATCATGGTGGCGAAGAAGCCGAGCACGATCTGCATGACGATCACGACACCGAAGTAGATCGCCCGGCCACCGCGGCGCACCCGGCTGGCGATGATCGTGGCGATCACACGGCTGATCAGGATCACGAAGGTGTTCACGACACCCTGGATCAGGGTGAGGGTGATCATGTCGCCGTTGGCGACGTGGGCCACCTCGTGCGCCAGCACCGCCTCGACCTCGCGCTTGTCCATGCTCGCGACGAGTCCGGTGCTGACCGCGACCAGCGCATCGTTGCGCTTGGCGCCGGTGGCGAATGCGTTGGGGGCGCCCTCGAAGACGGCCACCTCGGGCATGCCGATGCCGGCGTCGTCGGCGAGCCGAGCGACCGTGTCGACCAGCCACTTCTCGGTCTCGTTGGTCGGGGTCTCGATCACGCGGGCGCCGGTCGAGCGTTTGGCGATCGACTTCGACATCGCCAGCGAGATGAAGGCGCCGCCGAAGCCGAAGAGCGCCGAGAACAGGGTGAGGCCCACGACCCCCTGTGGGTCGACGCCGGCGATGCTCGCCACCGTGGTGAACAGGGCGATGATCGCGATGTTGGTCCCGACCAGGAGGCCGAGGCGCATCCCCATTCCGCCGGGCTTGGGTTTGTTCGTACTGAGCGAGGTTTCATCCATGGCTGCGTCCTTTCTCGCGATGACGACGTTAGTGCTCCGTCGGTCGGTGATCGCTCCGCTCAAGCGGAACCAGCGGCGGGGAGCGCGATCGTGAAGGTCGTGCCGCGCCCGACACCGGGAGACTCGGCGGTGAGCGCACCGCCGTGGGCCCAGACGATCTGTTGGGCGATCGTGAGCCCCACCCCGGTGCCATCCGCATAGTGCTCGTCGGTGCGGTAGAAGCGATCGAAGACCTTCGTGAGCTCGTCGCGATCCAGACCGCGTCCCGTGTCGGTGACGGTGACGATCACCCGGTCGGCGGTCGCGGTGGCTGCCAGATCGATGCGTCCGGTCTCGGTGTACTGGATGGCGTTGCCGACGACGTTGGTGAGCACCTGCGCGAGGCGGTCGGCGTTGCCGGTCACCATCGCGGGCGCGTCGGCGGCGACGAGGAGGGTCAAGCCCTTCGCCTCGGCCTGCACGCCGAGGAGGTCGCCGACCTCCTGGGCGAGGGCGGCCACGTCGACCGGGCGGGCGTCGGTGAGCATGTCCTGCTCCGCCGACGAGGAGAGGGCGGAGAGGTCGTTGGCGAGCCGGCGCAGCCGGGCGGCCTCCCGGGCGATCCCGGCGAACGTCGCGTCATCGGCCGGCATGACGCCGTCCATCAGCGCCTCCATCGAACCCTCGATCGTCGAGAGGGGGGTGCGGAGCTCGTGGGCGATGTCCCCGATCAACCGCAGGCGCCGGGCCTCGGTCTCCGCCAACGCGGTCGCGAGGGACTGGACGTCGGTGCCGAGCTGATCCAGCTCCTCGATCCCGGTCGGTTCGATCGAGACGTCGTAGTTGCCCGACGCCAGCTCGCGTGTGGTCGCACCGAGCGACTCGAGCGGCGAGCCGAGCCGCTTCGACACCCGCCAGCCGACATAGGAGGCAGCGCCGATCGCCGCACCGAGCACGACGAGCGGGAACACCGCACCGACGGCATCCTCTTCCTTGCGGTCGAGGTGGGGTCCGCCCGGCCCGATCACGAAGTCGTCGCCGGTGATCACGATCACCAGGACGAACCCGGCGATCGTCATCGCGACCATGACGCCGAGGGCGACGAACATCACCTGCAGGTGCGAGCGGAACAGCTGCCGCCGGAGCGTCCGGACGGTCATCGATCGAGGGGCTCGGCCACGAACCGGTAGCCGACGCCGCGCACGGTGCCGATGATCGTGGGATCGGACGGGTCGTCGCGCAACGCCTTGCGCAGGTTGCCGATGTGAACGTCGACGATCCGCTCCTCGCCGAAGAAGTCCTGGCCCCAGACCCGCTCGATCAGCTGATGCCGGGCGAACACCCGCTTCGGTGACTCGGCCAGGGCGAGCAGCAGTTGGAACTGGAGGGCCGTGAGCTCCATCGGTGCGCCGTCGCGCTCGACGGTGTGGCGGTCAACGTCGATCGTGAGCCCGTCGAACTCGAGGACGGACCGTTCGACCGGTGCCGACCCGCGCGATCGGCGCAGGACCGCCTTCACGCGTGCGACGACCTCCCGGGGGGAGAACGGCTTGGTGACATAGTCGTCGGCACCCACCGAGAGCCCGATCAGTCGATCGGTCTCCTCGGTCGCGGCGGTCAACATGATCACGTAGGTGTCGGAGGTGCGGCGGATCTCCCGGAGCGCGTCGACCCCGTTGAGCTTCGGCATCCGCACGTCCATCACGATGAGGTCGATGGCGGGGGAGCGCCCGATCCGCTCGACCGCGGCCTGGCCGTCGGCGAGCTCCTCGACCTCGAACCCCTCGTCGGTGAGGTACGCGTGGACGAGGCGGCGGATCGGTTCTTCGTCGTCGACGACGAGGATGCGGCTCATGGTGAATCCGACGGTGTCGAAGCGGGCGTGGGTTGGAGAGGCAGAGACGCGGGCCGGCCACGGCGGCGGGAGGCGGCCGGCCCGCTGACCCTACTCGGGGTCGATCATTCGCTCTCTTCTGCCG
>JBCCWI010000042.1:0-36830 GCA_039193795.1 Actinomycetota bacterium
CAGCCACCGTCGGCACGCCGTGCCAGGACGTCGACCGGGCCGCCCGTCAGCGCATCGTCGACGCCGGCTTCGGTTCGTACTTCGTGCACCGCACCGGCCACGGCATCGGTGTCGAGGCCCACGAAGACCCCTACATCGTCGAGGGCAACACCCAGCCGCTCGCCCACGGCAACGCCTTCTCGGTCGAACCCGGCATCTACATCGATGGCAAGTGGGGCATGCGCCTCGAGGACATCGTCGTCGCCGACGACGCCGGGCCCGACTCGCTCAACACCGTCGACCACCACCTCGCCGTCCTCGGATGAGCCGCCCGCCGGCGCCGTCGCTGCGCCCCGTCGCGACCCTCGTCGCCGCCGTGGCCGGCGCCGCTGCCCTCGGACGCCTGCTGGTCGGCTCCGGTGAGCCCGGTCTTGCAGGGGTCGTCGTGGTCGTGTTCGCCATGATCGGCATGGTCGCGGTCGTGCTGTCGCGTCAGAGTGGTGCGATGCCGAGACGCTTGCTCGCGCCGGCGGCGTTCGGGCTCTTCCTCGCCGCCGCGGTCGGCGCCTTCGCCCTGTGAGCCAGGTCGATCCCGACGATCTCGACGACAGCGCGGTCTCGCTGTTGATGCTCAGCAACCTGGCGGCGTTGGTCGTCGCCGCGGTCGTCGGCCTGCTCGGGCTGGGCCTGGCGGCGCTGGTCGGGGCGGAACAACAAGATGCGTGGCAGGCGCTCGAGACCCGGGTGCTCGCCGGCTTCGGAACCGCGGCAGTGGCGTACCTCGTCGTCCTGGCGCTCGCCGTGAACCGGTGGTTGGCTCCCGGCCGAGGTGCCGCGACCGCCGCCGCCACCTTCCTGGCGGCGATCGGTGCCGGCATCGCAGCCGGTGTGGTGCTCGTCGCCCTCGACGACGGCGCGGGCGCGACCGCCACCGTCGTGGCGTGGCTCTCCGTCGGGCTCGTCGTCGTCGCTCAGGCCGTGCCGAGTCGAGTGCTCCCGGTCCGGGTGGCAACCACGGCCGGGGTCGCCATCCTGGGCCTCATGGTGGTGGCCGGAGCGGCGCTGTGATCGAGCTCGACGGCGCAACCGTCCTCTTGCAGTGGGCGGCCGGTGGCTGGCTGTTCCTGTGGGTCACGACCCGGCGTCGTGAGGTCGGCCTCGGGTACGGCTGGCTCCAGCGGCTGACCTTCCTCGCGCTCGCCGGTGGGTCCCTGGCCGCCGCGTTGATCACCTCACCGACCTGGGAACGTGAGATCGGCACGATCGCATTCGTGGCGGTCGGCGCCGTCTCGCTCGTCGTGTCGGTCGCTCGGCGGTCCGCCGGTGTGGCCGGTCAGCGCGAGGTCGTCGAGCGCCGCAGCCAGCGGGTCGCGGCGATGACCGGCATCGATCGTGACGAGCAGCGGTTCGACAAGACCGCGGCGGAGTTCCCGCCCGTCCTCGACCTGATCACCGCCGTCGTCGGCATGATGGCCGTCGTGGTCGCCAGCTGGGAGGCCGGATCGGCCGAGGGCGTCGAACTCCTCTCGGTCGTGCGCGGCGTCACCTCCGCGCTGTTCCTCGGCGTGCTCTCCGATGCGATGCTGCTCGGCCACTGGTACCTCGTGCAGCCGGGCCTCGCCCGCGCCCCCATCCTCGAGCAGGTGCGGTGGGCCGGCGTATTGTGGGTGCCCGAGACACTGGTGTTCCTCATTCCGACCGGCATGGTCTCGGTGCTCAACGGTGACATCGACGACGCCTACAACGGTCTGCTCGGATGGTTCTGGGTCGCGTCGGTGATCGGCACCGGCGCGCTCATCGTCGTGTGTCGGCTGGCGTTGAAAGAGCGGCAGTACTCGGCCGTGATGGCGGCGACCGGGCTCATGTACCTCGCGATCCTGACCGGCTTCGGTCAAGACATCGTGGCGCGAGTCCTGCTGTCGCCTTGACGGGCCGGCACCGCCAGCATCGTGCCGGCGACCGCCCCGGCGAACAGGACGGCAGCGAACGCGGCCAGCACGGCGGCGAACAGCGACGAGCGTCCCAGCGTGGGTGCGATCCGCCAGGCGGTCACGATCGGTACCACGGTGAGCGCCCAGAAGGCCGCAGACGATGCCGGCGTCGGCCGCACCGCCCGGGCGGTGGCCAGCGCGTCGGCGCCGTACCAACGCTCGAGCAGGCTCCGCCGGCTGACCGCCAGGGTCAGTCCCACGAACAGCAGGGAACCGCCGACGTGACCGATGCGTTGCAGCGCACCGGCCGGACTCACGCCGTGGCCGGCGACCTCCCAACGCACGACGTCCCAGCCGAGGAGCTCCGCGCCCCACATGTCGGCGTGGGTGAAGGCGTCGACGAGCACGTGCGAGCCGGCGCCGACGAACGCGCTCGCGACCGTCGAGGCGATCGGCGGACGACGGTGGGCGACCACGCCGTAGCTGCGCAGCCGCCACGGACCGAGATCGGGGAGATGGGCGAAGATCCCCCGTGCGGACCACCGTCGCACGATCCACGATGCGACCAATGCGAGCGGTACTCCCCACGCCACCACGCCGAGCGGGGTGTGACCGTGCTGGTTGAGCCAGGTGGTGCTCGCATAGGTGAGATCGGGCGCGGCCGCGCCGATGCACATCGCCGTCGCGTCGACCCGTTCGGGCTGGGCCAGCTTCACCGGCAGGACGAACGCCTGGTGGGCGGGGAAGGTCACGGGCACGGCGCGCAGTGTGGCACGGGCGACGGGCCCGGTTCGGTCGCCCCGCGCACGTCCGGCTGAGGGTTTTCCACAGGCGGGCTACGCTGGAGGGATGCCACGCGCGATCTGGAGCGGTTCGATCAGCTTTGGCCTGGTGAACATCCCGGTGAAGTTGTTCACCGCCGTGTCGCGCAAGACGGTCCGGTTCAACCAGATCGACGCCGAGACCGGCGCCCGGGTCAAACAGAAGCGGGTGTCGGCCGCCGACGGTGAAGAGGTGCCCTACGAGCGCATCGTCAAGGGCTACGAACTGCCCTCGGGCGACTTCGTCACGATCACCGACGACGAGATGGCGGCCCTCGATCCCGAGGCGGTGCGCACCATCGACATCGCCGAGTTCGTCGATCTGGCCGACATCGACCCGATCTTCTACGACAACGCCTACTACCTGGTGCCCGACGAACAGACGGCCAAGCCCTACAAGCTGCTCGCCAATGCGATGGAGGAGGCCGGCAAGGTCGGCATCTGCCACTTCGTGATGCGCACCAAGCAGTACTTGGCTGCGGTGCGCCCGAAGGACGGGCGGCTCCTGATGTCGACGATGGTCTACGCGGACGAACTGGTCGACCCGGCCGACATCTATGGCTTCGATCTCCTCGACGACATCGAGATCGACCCCAAGGAGCAGGCGATGGCCGAGCAGCTGATCTCGACCCTCGACGCCGAGTTCGAGCCGGGCAAGCACAAGGACACCTACCGCGAAGCGGTGCTCGACCTCATCGACCGCAAGGCGGCGGGGGAGACCGGCGACGACCTCGTTCCGGCTGCGCAGCCCTCCTCGGACAAGGTCATCGATCTGATGGCGGCTCTCGAGGCCTCGGTCGCCGAGGCGAAGAAGGCCCGCAAGCGCCACCCGGCCGCCGGCGCAGGCACGACCAAGGCCAAGGGTGCGAAGAAGGCGGCCAAGAAGAAGGCCGCGAAGAAGTCTGCGGCCAAGAAGGCCGCCGCCAAGCGGGCCCGCAAGTCGGCCTGAGCCTGGAGTCCGAGGGGCCGTGCCCGAGGCCGAACGGGTCCATGTCGAGATCGACGGCAAGCGCCTGTCGGTCTCCAACCTCGACAAGATCCTGTACCCGATGGTGGGGTTCACCAAGGCCCAGGTGATCGACTACTACGTGCGGGTCGCGCCCACGATGCTGCCCCACATCGCCGACCGGGGGATCACCCAGCGGCGGTGGCCCAATGGGGTGAACGAGGACTCCTTCTTCGAGAAGCGCTGTCCGTCGCACCGTCCCGGTTGGGTCGGCACCTGCCTCGGGCCCGGGGATCGACGCGGCGGCATCGAGTACTGCCGGCTCGACTCGGTGCCGGCGCTGGCGTGGACGGCGAACCTCGCCGCGCTCGAGATCCACGCACCGATGGCTCGCTGCGGGGCGATCGACGAACCGACGATGCTGGTCTTCGATCTCGACCCTGGCCGTCCGGCCACCATCGTCGAGTGCTGCCAGGTCGCCCTGGAGATCCAGGAGGTCCTGGAGACGGTCGGGCTGGAGGGGTTCGCCAAGACGTCGGGCAGCAAGGGACTCCAGCTGTACGTGCCGCTCAACACCCCCCACGAGCACGATCACTGCAGCGACTTCGCGCTCGCCGTCGCCCAACTCCTCGAACAGCGATCGCCGGATCGGATCACCTCGACGATGGCCAAGGCGGCCCGCAACGGCAAGATCTTCATCGACTGGAGTCAGAACTCCCGCCACAAGACGACGATCGCGCCCTACTCGATGCGGGCGAAAGACCGCCCGACCGTCTCCACCCCGATCACGTGGGACGAGGTCGCCGACGGTGCGGACGGCGAGCCGCTCTCGTTCGAGACCGGCGACGTGCTCGAACGCATCGAGGAGCACGGCGACCTCTTCGCGCCGACCATCGAGCTCGAGCAGGAGCTACCGGTCGCCGGCGGGTGAACGAGTGCGGCGCCCTCGGCGCACCGCCACTACCTTCCGGGCATGCCGACCTCTGGAACCACCACGCTGAGCCACCTGCTGAGCCGTCGCGCCGCGGGCGCGACCACCTCCCTCGACGGGACCTGGAAGGCCATTCCGGATCCCTACGACGTCGGTGGGTTCAGCCTCCTCGGACCAGCCAAGGACGGCTGGTTCCGTGACCGCAAGCCCCGGCACCCTGCCGAGCGCATCGAGTACGACTTCGACACCTCGATGGAACTCCAGGTGCCGGGGGACTGGAACACCCAGGTCCCCGAGCTGCACTACTACGAGGCGTCGCTCTGGTACCGACGGCGCTTCACCACGACCGACGAGGAGTCGGGCCGCACCTTCGTCCACTTCGGCGCGGTCAACCACTACTGCACCGTGTACCTCGACGGTGAGGAGCTGGCCACGCACGAGGGCGGCTACGGCCCGTTCGCGGTCGAGGTCACCGGGCGGGTCGCACCCGGCGATCACTCGCTGATCGTGCTCGTCGACTGTCTGCGCACGCCCGAACGGGTCCCGGCGATCCGCACCGACTGGTTCAACTTCGGCGGCCTGCACCGCAGCGTCGACCTCGTGGCCGTACCCGACGAGTTCATCGCGAGCGCCTGGATCACCATGGGCCCCGATGGCTCGCTCACCGGCGAGGTGAACATCGACGGGAACGGGCCGACGACGGCGTCGATCGAGATCGCCGAACTCGGCCTCGATCTCGACGTGCGCGTCGACGAACGCTTCACCGTCGCGGCGGCCGAGGTCCCCGATCTCGAACGCTGGCACCCCGGTCGCCCCCGGCTGTACGAGGTCGTGTTCACCGCCGGGGAGGACCGCGTCGTCGAGCAGGTCGGGTTCCGCACCGTCGAGACCCGCGGGAGCGACATCGTCGTCAACGGTGAGGTCGTCTTCTTCAAGGGCATCTCGATGCACGCCGAGGGACCGAGCGGTGGCCGCCGGGCGTCGGGGCCCGACGACGCGGCCACCCTCTTCGACTGGGCCGAGGAGCTCGGGGCCAATTTCGTGCGGCTGGCGCACTATCAACACGACGAGGCGATGGTGATCGAGGCCGACCGGCGAGGGGTGCTGGCCTGGGTCGAGCTGCCCGTCTACTGGGGCATCGACTGGACCAACGACGACACGCTGACCAACACCTTGCAGCAGACCGACGAACTCGTGCTGCGCGATCGCTGTCGGGCCTCGGTCGTGCTCTGGTCGGTCGCCAACGAGACCTTCCCCGGCGACGAACGCACCGCCTTCATCGGCCGGCTCATCGAGCGGGTGCGCGAGCTCGACTCGACCCGACTCGTCACGTGTGCGCTGTTCACGCTGCCCGGCCGCGGGATCGAGACCCACATCGAGGACTCGCTCGGCGAACTGATCGACGTGATCGGCGTCAACCAGTACTACGGCTGGTACTACGGCGAACGCGACGAGATCGCCTCGAAGCGATGGACCTCGGACTGGGGCAAGCCGATCATCTTCAGCGAGCTCGGTGCCGGCGCGAAGCAGGGCCACCACGGTGACGCCGGAGAAATCTGGACCGAAGAGTTCCAGGCCGCCGTCTACGAAGCCCAGATCGAGATGATCGCCGCCAACGACGACTGCGCCGGCCTCAGCCCGTGGATCCTGAAGGACTTCCGCACGCCGATGCGGGTGCTCCCCGGGATCCAGGACGGCTACAACCGCAAGGGACTCGTCAGCGAGGAGGGCGAACCCAAGTTGGCCTTCGGTGTGCTCCAGCGCTGGTACGCGTCACTCGGCTGACGTCACGCGCGGCGTTGCGAGGGAGAACGCCGCCGTCGCGGCGACGAAGACGGCGACGGCGACCGAGAAGCCCGCGAGCGACGCCCCCATGACGGCGGTCGCGACGGTCGCCAGCAACGACCCGACCCCGAGACGGACCGCGCTCGTGACCGACGACGCCGTGCCGGCCATGTCGCCCATCGGGACCATGCCCGCGGCGTTGAGATTCGGCATCAGCATCATGAACGATCCGATCGTCAGGCCGAGCAGGACGTGGAACACGTAGAAGTCGGGAAGGTCGACTGCGATCGTGGCGAGGACCATCGTCGTGGCGATCGCCGCCGAAGCCACCGCCTGCCACCGCATCGCCGTCGAGAGCCCGTACCGCCCGACGAGGCGGCCGTTGAGCACGGCGGCGAGGGCGAGCCCGATCGCGATCGCGCCGAAGACGAACGGGAACCAGGTTTCGCGATCGTAGATCTCGCCGACGATGCGCTCCGAGGTCGTCAGGTACAGCGTCATGGCGCCCTGGATGGCGACCGCGGCGAGGGTCGAGCGGAAGGTGACCGCCGTGCGGACGACCCGACGGCCGGCGATCGCCAGCTCCCGCAGTTCGAGCGAACGTCGGTTGGCGTCGTCGAGGGTCTCGGGCAGGCGCGTCGCCCAGACACCGAGGAGGATCCCGGCGACGGCACAGATCCAGAAGATCGTCTGCCACGGCGCGAAGGCCACGATGCCGGCGCCGGCCGCCGGCGCCACGATCGGGACGAGGATGAAGACCGCCATCACCCGAGACATCGCCTGGGCCATGGCGTCGCCGACCGTGGTGTCGCGCACGATGGCGGTGACGACGACGCGGGGACCACCGGCGCCGAAGCCCCACAGGAACCGGGCGGCGAACAGGGTGCCGAGGGTCGGGGCCAGCGCCGACGCGACCGCCCCGAGGACGTACACGGCCAGCCCGGCGTAGAGGATCGGGCGACGACCGAACCGATCCGACAGCGGCCCCCACACGAGCTGGGCCAGCGCGGTGCCGAAGAGGTACGACGTGATCGTGTTGCCGATCTCGGGCGCCCCGTCCTCCAGCCCGAACGTGGCCCGCATCTCGTCGAACGCCGGCAGCATCGTGTCGATGCCGAGCGCCATCAGGGCCATCGCCATCGAGGCGAACGTCAGCAGCTCACGCTGCGACATCGACCGGGTACGCCCGGTGGTCGAGGTCGAGGTCACTGCGGTCATCGTTCGACCGTAGCGGTGCCGGTCGCGGGCTTTCGGGTCCCTTTCGGTTGCATCGGTCACACTGGCGCCATGCGTCAGTTCCTCAAGGAGATCCGTTTCGCCATCGTCGATGCGTGGAGGTCACGAGGTCGACGCAAGCTCCCCGTCGACGATGCCCTGGCCCGCACGATCAAGGAGTCGTCGCACGTAACGCGCAGTGGCGCGATGGGCTCCTCCGGGCGCACGAACCCGTCCCGAATCGCCCGCGACGGGGCCGACGACTACATCCGCTCCTTCGACGAGCGGCGGTCGTGATGGGGGGCTTCCTGCGCGAGGCGCGCTTCTTCGTCGTCGACACGTTCCGCAGCCGCGCGGGCAACGAGTCCACCCGCCGATTCATCGACGACGCGCCGGGCGCCCCGACGACCGACCCCGTTCGGCCGCCCACGGACTGAGTGTCACACCCCCTCCCCATGATGAGGGGATGAATCGAACCGATCGGCTCTACGCACTCGTCGAAGAACTCCGGGCCGGGGCGCCGATGTCGCGCACCGCGAGGGAGATGGCCGATCGCTTCGAGGTGTCGACCCGCACGATCGAGCGCGACATCCTCGCCCTGCAAGAGGCCGGCGTGCCGATCCGGGGCGCCGCCGGGCGCCGCGGCGGGTACTTCATCGACCCACACGGCACCCTCCCGCCCATCAACTTCACCCCCACCGAGGCCCTGGCGATCGCGATCGCACTGGCCGACGAGGCCGGTCCGTTCGCCGCCGCCGGCCGGCAGGCCCGTCACAAGGTGCTGGCGGCGATGGGCGACGACGCTCGCGGCGAGACCAAGGCGATGGCCGAACGGGTTCGGCGCTACCGGCGACCGCACCGAGCGGTGCCCGCCGAGGTGCCGTTGGCGGTGCAGCAGGCGATCAGCGATGGCCTCGTGATCGAGGTCGACTACATCGACCGTCACGGCGAGCCGTCCGGGCGAGCCATCGAGCCGGTCGGGGTGATGTCGCTCGACGCCGACTGGTACCTGGTCGGGTGGTGCCGCCTCCGTCAGGACGCTCGGCGCTTCCGGCTCGATCGCATCTGCTCGGCCCGGCTCACCGACGAGGTCGCCCCGGCCCGAGACCCGGAGCGGTTCCTCGAGTTCATGCCGTGGCTGGTCGAACGGCCGGTGCCGCTGGGCTGAGCGAAATCCGGGATTCTCCGACAATCCCGACAGGGGGCTGTCGTCGGGTCGGTTCACGGTGGGGCCACACCACACACGGAGGAGACCCCATGACCACCACCAAGCACCCCATCGGCTGGTTCGAGATCGCCGTCGGCGACATCGGCAAGGCCGAGAGCTTCTATCACGACCTGTTCGGCTGGGACTTCGCCGACGGGCCCGAACCGGCCGGCGCCGGCTACCGCATGGTCGATGCGGGCGACGGCATCGCCGGTGGGATCACCACCGCCGAGGGCGGACTGCCCGAGCGCTACTCGATCTTCTCGATCGTCGTGCCCGACGTCGCCGCCACCTGCCGAGCGGTCGCCGAACAGGGCGGACGCGTGCTCGTCGGCCCGGTCGAGGCCCCGGGCACCGGCGGCCTCGTGTTCGCCAACCTCGAGGATCCCGACGGCAACCACTTCGGCGTCTTCTGCCCACCGGCGGTCTGAGCCGATCCCCGCGGTGGCGGGCCGGGCCCGGTCCCGGTCCGCCACCTCCGGATGGCTACGATCCACCCATGGCCATCACCTTCACCGCTGCCCGTTCCGTGCCCAAGGCCGCCAAGGCCCGCATCCGCATCGTCACGACCGACGACGTCGAGGGCGGCATCTCCGGCGTCACGTCCGCCCAACTCGATCAGGCCGGGTTCACCGGCAAGGCGGGGGAGCGCTACGTCGTCCATGAGGCCAAGCGCACCGAGGCGCTCGTGGGCATCGGCGCCGCCGCCGAGGTCGACACCAAGGCGATCCGTACCGCCGGCGCGACCCTCGGCCGGGGCTTCGCCCGTCACGGCCGGATCGGGGTGGAGCTCCCGACGAGCGATCTCGACGGTGCCGCCGCCCGCCAGGCGCTGGTCGAAGGCGTCGTCGGCGCGACCTACACGTTCACGACCTACAAGTCCGACGCCAAGCCGACCAAGCTCAAGACGGTCGAGGTCGCAGGCGGGAGCGGGGCGAAGAACCAGGCCGCGCTCGACCGCGGCGCTGCCCTCGCCCGGGGCCAGATGCTCGCCCGCGACTTCGTCAACGAGCCTGGTGGCACGCTCACGCCGGCGGTGTTCGCCCGCCGGACCGTCGCCATGGCCAAGGAGCAGGGGCTGACGGCCAAGGTCTGGGACGAGGCAGCCATCAAGAAGGGCAAGCTCGGTGGTCTCCTCGGCGTCAACCGCGGGTCGGACAACCCGCCGCGCCTGGTCGAACTCACCTACACACCCAAGTCGAAGCCGAAGGGCACCATCGCCTTCGTCGGCAAGGGCATCACCTTCGATGCCGGCGGCCTGTCGATCAAGACCGGCGCCGGGATGATGACCATGAAGTGCGACATGGGCGGCGCGGCGGCGGTGATCGGCGCCATGTCCGTGCTCAAGGATCTCGACGTGCCGTGCCGGGTCCGCGCCTTCGTGCCGATGACCGACAACATGCTCGGCGGCGACGCCACCCGCCCCGGCGACGTCCTGAAATACCGCAACGGCAAGACGATCGAGGTGCTGAACACCGACGCCGAAGGTCGCCTCATCCTCGCCGACGCCCTGTGTCTCGCCTCGGAGGCCAAGCCCGACGCGATCGTCGACCTCGCCACCCTCACCGGCGCGTGCATGGTCGCCCTCGGCCCGAAGATCGCCGGGCTCATGGGCAACAACGACGATTGGATCGAGCAGATCGAGGCGGCCTCGGCGGCCACGAGCGAGCGGGTCTGGCACCTGCCCCTGCCGCCGGAGTACCGCAAGCACGTCGACTCGTCGGTCGCCGACATGAAGAACATCGGCATCCCGCACGGTGGTGCGCTGACCGCCGGTCTGATCCTGCAGGAGTTCGTCGCCGAGGGCATCCCGTGGGCCCACCTCGACATCGCCGGGCCGGCGTTCACCGACGGCGAGGACGCCGAGATCACCAAGGGGGGCACCGGCTTCGGTGTTCGCCTGCTCGCCGACCTGGCGGCGAACTTCACCGCACCCGCCGCCTGATCGAGGGGTGGCGTGGCTGCTCGCCCGCCGAAGACCGAGTCCGAAAACGCCGAATGGCGGCCCCGAGGGGCCGCCATTCGAAGCAGATTGTCGGCTGGATCAGCCGATCGCCGAGTCGACCTCGGAGAACTTCGAGGAGGCGCTGTTACCGAGAGCGGTAACGGCGGCGATGCACACGACGGCGATGAGGGCCACGAGAAGGGCGTACTCGACGAGGCTGGCGCCACGCTCGTCATCGATGCGGCTGGTGATCCAAGCGCTGAGGAACTGGTAGGTGGTGGTCATGGTGGGTGGACTCCCCTGTAGTTGATTCTTCACCACCACTCGGCGGTGAACCGTCTCTGTTCTTTCGGCACCTGCACCGCCGTTCCTTATGCATCTTTTGACCCAATTCGCCGGGTCCTTCGGCCTGGGTGGGTCGAAATCGTCCGCTGGACCGGGTTCAGGCGGCGTCGGGACCGATTTCAGCGGCGTGGCGATGCCGTTCCCAGGCCCAGTTGACCGCCTCGGCCGCGATGATGCTGGGGACGCGCCACTGGTCGAGTTGGCGCTCGGTCTCGTCGAAGCCGTCGCCGCACTCGATGAGCGACAGCGCCAGCCGGCGGGCCCGGGCGCGCGCTGACGGATCGTCGTGGCCCCGTTCGAAGCACTGCGCGTGCCGCTGCTGGAGATCCTGCGGGAGGCGCTCGATCTGGGCCCGATTCAGCGGAGCGAGCCGGTGCCGGATCTCGAGGGTGGTGGCGCCGGACGGGCGGGCGGCGCCGAACCGGATCGCCCGCTGGATCGAGCGGGCGAGTGGACTGTTGCGCCCGCCCCGATGGCCGAGCCCCAGGTGGCCGGCGACCTCGACCAGGTCGACGTGGGCGACACCGCCTCCGGCATCGAGCGCATCGGCGAGGTGGCGCAGGAGGAGGGTGGTCGACGGGCCGAGCACGCCGAGCCAGAACTGCTCGACGTAGCGCGACCTCGGGTCGTGGCCGAGCTGGTCGATCAGCGGGTCGTGCCAGCGCACGACGTGCAACGGGTCGGGGTCGACGGAGGTGGCGTCGGCGGACGGATCGTGGGTGGTGGACATGATGCTCCCGGTTCTTCGGGGTGACGAGCCGGGGAAGCTGGGATGTATTTCAATCCCTTTCATGCATTCTTGTCAAGCGGTGGACGATGGCGGCGCGTCGGGTCGTTCCATCCCGAGGTCGGCGGCGGTGAGGGTCATCAGCGCCTCGCGGTCCGGTTCGGTGCCGACCAGTCGATTCGCCTGGCGAACGGTCGCCTCCTCGAAGCACCGGCGAGCATGACGGGCGTTGCCGTTGGCGAGATCGAGGTCGGGTCGCGCGAACCAGCGGGCCAGGGTGGCGTCGTCGAGATCGGTCCGGTAGCCGTTCTTCGCACAGATCAGCCGAAGGATCGCCGCCAGCTCCTCGGGCGTGTAGTCCGGGAACGGGATCGTGGCCCGGATCCGGCTGGAGAAGCCGGGGTTCACGTCGATGAAGGCGTCCATCTCGTCGGGATAGCCGGCGGCGATCAGCATGAACTCGCCGCGATGGTCCTCCATCAGCTTGACGAGGGTGGTGATCGCCTCGCTGCCGAAGTCACGGCCGTCGGCGACGAGCGCGTACGCCTCGTCGATGAACAGCACCCCGCCGATCGCTCGCTCGACCGCGCCCTCGGTCAGCGGTGCGGTCTGCCCGACGTACCCGGCGACCAGATCGGCTCGATGGACCTCGATCAGGTGGCCCCGGTCGAAGATGTCGAGGGCGGCGAAGACCCGGGAGAGCAGACGAGCGATCGTCGTCTTGCCGGTCCCCGGGTTGCCGGTGAACACCAGATGATGGGTGCGTTTGGGCACCGGGAGGTCGGCATCGGCCCGGAGCTTCTCCACGATCGTGACGTTGACCAGCTCTCGCACGATCGTCTTGACCTCGTCGAGACCGATCAGCTCGTCGAGTTCGGCCATGACGTCGTCCACGGATTCGTCGGGCGGCTCCTCGACATCGGGTTCGTCGGCGCCGGCGGGATCGGGAGCAGCCGCCGCGGTGGCGAGCGGCGGTGCCTCGGCGCCCGGCCGCGGCGGTGCCGGCTCCTCGGGGTCGAGGTTGATGATCGGTGCGCCGGCGATGGCCGCCGCAACCATCGACTCGAACGCATTGAGCCCGGCGAGTTCGAGGTCGGAGGTCATGCCGTCGACCGCGGCGGCGACCCGCAACAGGGTTCGGGATTCGGCCGCGTACGTCGTCGCCGCCGAACCGAACCGGCCTTCGGTCGACAGCAGGAGTTCCAGGACCTCGGAGGGTCGGCGAAGGAACCGCTCGGCGTCCTCGACCGAATCGATGTCGATGCCCGTCCACGCCGGTTCGCCGACCTCGCGACGGCCGTCGATCATCACCATCGCCCCGATCAGCCGTTGCCCCTCGCGACGCGCGACCTGGCGGGCCTGGCTGGTGCTCAGCCCACCGGCGCCACGGGCCGCCCATGCGAGCTCTCGAGACAGCCGGTCCTCGTAGGTGGCGAGCGCTCGTTCGACATGGGCGGCCGTGGGCATGGCCGGAATGGTAGGGGTCAGGACCCCTCGGTGGTGTCTTCCTCGGGCCCGGTCACCTCGTCGGCGGCCTCGGCCACCTCATCGACGGCCTCGGTCACCTCGTCGGCGGCCTCGGCGGCCGGTTCGTCGATGACCTCGGACGCGATCGGCGGCGGGCCCTTCGGCGCCTTGGCCGGCCCATAGGTCGACCACAGGGTGCCGATGACGATGCCCGCCAACAGCACGAGGAACGGTGGCCACGTGCCGAGCGCAGCGATGCCCTGGCCGACGACGATCATCATCAGCCCGAGCCCGAGCACGACGCCGTACAGGAAGCCGCGGATCGGTTTGCGCTTGGTCGCGGTGGTCGTGGTGGCGGTCATCAGGCACCTCCCCAGGTCTTGGCCGGCCGGGCGTTGAACAGCAGGCCCACGGTCGCCAGCGCGGCGAGTGCAACACCCGGTGCGCTCAACGGGATGCCGCCTTCGAACTCGACGAACCCGGAGCCGGTGCAGAAGAACGCCTCGGCCAGGTCGCCCGTCTCGGGCGCCTCCATCGAGCCGTTGATCGAGATCAGCCCGTTGATCTTGGCCGGCTCGGGCAGGTCCTCGTTGAGGTTGACCGATCCGGCGTTGCGGTTCTCGCCGTTGTCGTTCGGGTCGCCGCCGGCATCGACGTTGACCCCGCTGAAGCCGAAGAAGTTCATGCGGATGAACCAGTCGTGCTCGATCGGCCCGCTGCCGTCGGCGAAGCCGCCGGCGACACCGGTGAAGATGACCGCACCGTTGACGTCGACCCGGAAGGGGTTGTCGGAGGTGAACGCCTGCTCGAGCCCGCCGTCGTCGGTGAACGACATCGGCGGGAGCTCACGGTTGAAGTCGAAGGCCATGTCGAGCGGTTGCCCATCGCTGTCGTAGCTCCACGCCTGGCCCATGCACGGACCCTTCAACGCCGAGCCGGAGCCGGCGATCAGGCCGAGATCCCCGCCGGCGGCGGCGATCTGTCCGAGGGTGTACTCCAGCGCCTCGGGGGTGGCGACGAAGGTGACGTCGCCGGTGACGGGATCGATGAACTCGACATTGTTGATGTCCTCCTCCTCGAGCAGGACTTCGTTGATGTCGTTGTCGGCCTCCTGGAGCAGGTCGCGTGCGCCGGGCTCACCCAGGAAGGCGTCGAGGGCGTCCCAATCGGGGCCGCTGTCGTCGCCCAGGCGGGGGATGTTCGGGAACCCGTCGGCTTCCTCGCCGGGTTCGGTCACGTCGGGCAGCCGCACGAAGATCGCATCGAGCACGAAGGCGATCTGTTGGAGCGACAGCTGTGGCGGCAGGGTGCCGCCTTTGCCCTCGGGACACACGAACTCGGTGGCGTCGCCGTCGGGCACGCCGTCGTCGTTGAAGTCGTCGGGGATGCAGTCCCCGTCGAGATCGTCGGCGAACCCGTCGCCGTCGAAGTCGTCGGCGACGCCGTCGCCGTTGGTGTCGTTGCCTGCCTCCTGAGCCGTCGCCGCCACACTGAGCAGCGGGGTCAGGAGCAAGGCTGCAACGAGCATCGCCGTCGACACGGCGAACCGTCGTCGAACTCTCATCACCACCCCTTTGGTTGTTCTCGAGAAACGGTAACCCGCGGCGAACCGCCGCTGCTGAAAACCCCACCAGACGGGCGTCACCCAGCCGTCAACGACCGGTCGACCTGGCTTACGATGCCGCTCCATGGATGGTTCTCTCGACGACCGGATCGCTGCCGCCAAGACCCTGATCGACGAGGCGGAGGCGATCACCGTGCTCACCGGTGCCGGCATCTCGACCGACTCCGGGATCCCCGACTTCCGAGGTCCGAACGGGCTCTGGACCAAGGACCCGCAGGCGGAGAAGGCGTCGAACATCCAGTTCTACGTGGGCGATCCCGCCGTACGCCGCACCAACTGGGCCCGCCGGGCCGAGGGTTCCCTGTGGGCGAACGTCGAACCCAACGACGGCCACCGGGCGCTGGTCGTGTTGGAGCGACGCGAGAAGCTCCACACACTGATCACCCAGAACGTCGACGAACTCCACCAGCGGGCCGGATCGTCGCCGGGCCGCGTCGTGGAGATCCACGGCACCACCCGCAAGGTCGGGTGTCTCGAATGCGACTATCGCGACGACATGGAGGTGGTGCTCGATCGAGTGCGCGCCGGTGAGCCCGACCCGCCGTGTCCGCTCTGTGGCGGCATTCTGAAGTCGGCGACGATCAGCTTCGGTCAGAACCTGATCGCCGAGGACCTGCAGCGGGCCCAGCGCGCCGCCGCCGAGTGCGACCTCTACCTGGCGGTGGGCACCTCGCTGGCGGTCTTCCCCATCAACGAGACGGTGAAGATCGCCCACCAGACCGACGCCCGGATCATCATCCTCAACGGCGAGCCGACGCCGTTCGACCCGATCGCCGATGTCGTGCTCAACGCCGCCATCACCGAGGTCCTGCCGAAGATCGTCGGCGGCGAGTGAGCGCCCGGGCTCCTCGATCGCAGGGGAGCGTCGGGGTGGTGAGTGACGGTCGCTGACCCTCGTGCCGTAGCCTGAGGTATGGCCACGTTCCGGGATCTCCTCCGGGCCGCCAAGGCCGACATCACCGAGGTGGATGTCGATGCCGGGGCCCGGCTCATCGATGACGGTCACCTGCTCCTCGACGTGCGCGAGCCCGACGAGTACGACCAGGGCGCCATCCCGGGATCCATGCACGTCCCGCGCGGCACGCTGGAGACCGCCGTCGAGCAGCGGATCCCCGATCGGGATCAACCGATCGTGGTGATGTGTGCCGGCGGGACCCGCTCGGCGTTCGCCGTGCAGACGATGCAGCAGCTCGGGTACACCAATGCCGTCTCGATGGACGGTGGGTTCAATGGCTGGAAGGACGCCGGCAAGCCGTGGGCCCGTCCCCGCACGTTGGGGGCAGCCGAGCGCAACCGGTACCAGCGCCACCTCCTGTTGCCGGAGGTGGGGGAGGAGGGGCAACTCGCTCTCCTCGACGCCAAGGTCCTGTTGCTCGGCGCCGGCGGTCTCGGCTCGCCGGCTGCGCTGTATCTCGCCGCAGCCGGTGTCGGTACGATCGGTCTCGTCGACATGGACGAGGTCGACGAGTCCAACCTGCAGCGCCAGATCATCCACCGGCTCGACCGGGTCGGGGAGCGCAAGGTCGAGTCGGCAAGGGCCGCGATCGAGGCCCTCAACCCCGACGTGACGGTGCACACCCACGACGTCCGGCTCGCCGCCGACAATGTGATGGAGATCATCGACGGCTACGACGTGATCGTCGACGGCGCCGACAACTTCCCGTCGCGCTACCTGCTCAACGACGCGTCGGTGAAGGCCGGGATCCCCGTCGTGCACGGCTCGATCTTCCGGTTCGAGGGGCAGGTCACCGTCTTCGACCCGCGCCAGGGCCCGACCTATCGCGACATGTTGCCGGAGGCGCCGCCACCGGAGTTCGCACCGTCGTGTGCGGAGGCCGGTGTGCTCGGCGTGTTGCCGGGGATCATCGGCAGCCTGCAGGCGCTCGAGGCCCTGAAGCTCGTGTTGGGCATCGGCGAACCCCTGGTCGGGCGGCTGCTCGTGTTCGATGCCCTCGACCTGTCGTTCAGCGAGTTCCGGCTCAACGTCAATCCCGACAACGTCGTGACGTGGGAGAACCGAGATCTGGTCGACGTCGTCGATCTCGACGGGCTCTGCATGCCTGCGATCCGGCGGGCCTGACGCTCACCGAGGCGTCCCCGCGCCTGACCCACCAACCGCGGTGCGGGGGGTGGCGGCCGATACGCTCTGTCGGTCCCTGAGACAGGGGCGCTCTCCCTGGAGCACACCATTCTCGGCTTCCTGCAACGACTGCGTGACCGCAGCCCCCTTCCCGACGGCACCACCGCCATCGTGCTGGGTCTCGTGGTCAACGGACTCAGCACCTACGGCTTCCTGGTGCTGGCTCGTCGCGCCGTCGGCGACGAGGCGTACGGCGGCCTGGCGGTCACCTGGGCGCTCGTCTACATCCTCGGTCCGGGCCTGTTTCAGCCGCTCGAGCAGGAGGTCGCTCGGGCGACCGCCGCCCGGGGTGCTCGCGGTGAGGGAAGCGCACCGGTGCTCTACCAGGCCGCCCGGGTCGGTGCGATCGCACTCGGCACCGTGTTCGTCGGCATCCTCGTCGCCTGGCCTCTGGGGCTCGCCGGCATGCTCGACGACCGGGTCGACCTGCTGATCGCCCTCTTGCTGGGGCTCGCCGCGTTCGCCTTCGCCGAACTGGTGCGCGGCATCTTGTCGGGCCGCCATCTGTTCAGCGAGTACGGCCGCTACTTCGCCTTCGAGGGCGGGAGCCGCATGGTGATCGCGGCGATCCTCGTCGTGATCGGCGTCGAGGTCGTCGGCATCTACGCCCTCACGCTGGCCGCCGCCTTCATGGTGGGTGCCATCGGCGCGGCCTACCACGTCCGGCCGTTCGTCCGCCCCGGCCCGCCGGCCCACATGGCCGAGATCACCCCGGCGCTGGGTTTGTTGTTGGCGACGTCGATCTCCGAGGCGTTCCTGCTCAACGTCGGGCCGGTCGCGGTGTCGATCGTCGGCGACGAGTTGGGCGACGAGGCGCCTGGCGTGTTCCTCAACGGCCTGATCATCTCCCGCATCCCGCTGTTCTTCTTCCAGGCCGTCAAGGCGTCGCTGTTGCCCAATCTCACCGCTCGAGCCACCGAGGGCGACCTCGACGGCTTCCGGGAGGTCCAGCTCCGGCTGGTCGCAGCGGTGGCCGTGGTCGCGGTCAGCTCGACGATCGCGATCACCTTCATCGGTCCGTGGTTGATCGACCTGCTGTTCAACGACGAACTGACAGGCCGCGACATGGCGCTGCTCTCGGCGTCCGGCGGCGGCTTGATGTTGATGCTCTCCCTCTCGCTCGGGCTGGTCGCCCTGCATCACACCCGCCTGGCGATCGTGGGCTTCATGACCGCCGTCGCCGTGTTCCCGATCGCGATCCAGTTCTCCGACGAGCCGTTCCTGCAGGTCGAGATCGCCCTGCTGGCTGCGACCCTGAGCGGATCGCTCGTCAACGGGGTCCTGCTGCGCTTCGAGTTCGCGAAGCACCGCGCCGCGGGCCGCATGTCCGCCACCGGGGGCTGATCAGGCCTCGGCGCTGCGCCGGGTGAGGGTCAAGGCGACCGCAGCGAGTCCCAGGAAGCCCAGCCACACCACTCGATCGATGACGCCGAGCACGAGGCCCTGATCCACGTCGAGCCCGATCAGCGGGCTGAGCGCGGCGATCAGACCCTCTCGCACGCCGAGTCCGCCGGGGACGAACCCGATCGCCACCGAGGCAGCGCCGGCGACCGACAACACCAACGCCTGGGTGAACGTCAGGTCGAGCCCGATCGCCGATGCGGCCAGCACGAACCGCAGCCCGCTCGTCGCCAGCCAGGCGATCTCGACGGCGAGGACCGCCGCGGCGAGCGGGACTCGGCCGCTGGCCGGTGCGGTGGCGAGGAACATGGCGCCCGCGCCGAGCAGGGCGACGGCCCCCATCGCGATCACGGTCGCGGCGAGTACCGCGGAGCCCTCGACCGCGATGGCGATGCCACCGACGACCCCGGTCGCGCCGATCCAGGCGATGCCGGGCACCGCGCTCGCGGCGACGGCGCCACCGTAGGTCGCCCCCCGCTCCGCGAGGGTCTGGACGGTCACGAGCAGCGAGCCGGGGAGCGGGAGCAGGTTGGCTGCGGACGACACGACGGCGGTCTCGGTCGCGAGCCGGCGACTCGGTCGCTGTCCGGCGATCCGGGCCGCCACCGCGAACTCGGCCGCCTTGAGCAGCAGCGACAGCGGTGCGGCGAGCAGCGCCAGCCCGAGGATCGGGGCCCAGCGCAGGTCGGATGCGGCGAGGTCGGCGCTGCGCCATGCCCAGACGGCGGCGACCACCAGGCCGACGGTGGTCAACGCCAGGATCGGACGGCGAATCCGATCGGGGATCGGGCGCGCTCGCCGCTCGAGCAGCGAACGAAGGGCGGAGATCATCGAGGCGACGGTACCGGGCCGAAGCCGGCCGGTGATCGATCAGTCGACGAGTGCGGGTGGCCGGTCGGTGATCGTCCACGCCTCCGGGGTGCGGGCGAGGCGGTGCAGGAAGGTCGCGATCTCGCCGCGCGTCACGATGCCGTCGGGGGAGTAGGTCGTCGGCGTCGTCCCGACCGTGATGCCGAGGTCGTACAGCCAGCGCACCGGTTCGCTGTAGAAGGCGCCGGTCGCGACGTCGGTGAACGGTGTGGTCGCCGTCGACGGTTGCCGGCCGCAGAGGCGCCACAGGAAGGTGGCCATCTGGCCCCGGGTGACCGGGTCCTCGGGGGAGAAGGTGGTCGGGCTGGTGCCGATCGTGATCCCGGACGCCGCGAGCCAGTCGACCGGCGTGGTGTACCAGGTGCCGTCGTCGACGTCGTCGAAGCGGTCCGAGCGGTCGGCGGCGGGTTCGCCCATGAAACGCCAGAGGAAGGTGGCCATCTCGGCCCGGGTCATGACGTCCATCGGCTCGTACAGACCGGCGCGTTTGCCGGCGGTCAGGCAGTTGGCCTTGAGGAAGTAGATCCCCGGGGCGAAAAAGCGATCCGGTTCGACGTCGATGAACGTGGCGAAGAGGGTCAGGTCCATCAGTGAGGTGGTCGTGCCGTCGAGGGCGCGAGCGGTGACGGTGATCGATCGGGTGTCGATGGTGATCGGGACCACCTCGTCGAACCCGTGACCGGACCCGGCCTCGGGATGGGCCGTGGCGACCGCGTCCGACGCCAGGTCGGCGGACAGGGTCTTCCAGGGCTCGCCGTCGACCTCGACGTCGACCTCGATCACCGCGGTCGGGTCGAATCGACTGATCACCCAACCGTCGAACTCGATGCGGTCGTCGAAGTACCGCGGGGTGAGATCGCCGAACAGGGGGACGAGTTCAGCAGCAGCGATGCGCACCTCGCCGATCCGCTCGTAGAGCGCCGAACCCGGGCACGAGGTGGCCTGGTTGTCGCGGTGGCCCGAGATCGTCTCGACCGCGACCCGTTCGCCGAAGTCGGTGAACTCGTTGCCGTTGGAACGCACGACGACCGATCCGAGCGGGTCGACGCCGTGCAGCGAGCACTTCCACCCGAGCAGCCGGCTCAAGGCGTCGATGACCGGTTGCCCGGGGTCGGCGTCGGTGAACGTCCCGAGGACCGCCACGCCGACGCTCTCGGCGTTGAGGCCCAGGGTGTGCCCGCCCACGATCGGTTCGTACAGGTCGGCGTCCCGGGCCTGCCAGATGCGCCCGAAGCGGTCGACGACGAAGTTGTAGCCGATGTCGTCCCAACCGCGGTTGTCGATGTGCTCGGTCTGGATGCCGCGCAGCAGCGCCGGCACCTCCGCCTCGGTGTACTGGTTGTCGTTCACGGTGTGATGGATGACCCCGTGGCGGAGCCCGATGTCGGATCGGCATCCAGCCCCGTACACCGAGGATCCGAATGCGCAGTCGTAGGCGTCGAGCCGTGGTCGCAGCGACCATGCATCGCGCCGGATGATGTGGAGGCCGGCGATCGGGGAGACCGTGTCGAGTGCATCGGCGGCGACGGACAGCGGGGCGGGCCCGGCCGCGATGCGGTGGACCCGCAGGTCGGTCGCATCGACGCCGCGGCGGGGCGTGATGCGATACGCCGTCGCCGACGGGCGGAGAACGGGGGCGCTGCGCTCCCGTCCGGCCGGGTCGTCGGGGCCGTGCCCGTGGTCGGCCACCACCTCGATGCCGGAGGTCCAGGCATCGTCGATGCGGGCTTCGATCACGGCGACCGGTGTGTGGCGCACACCGAACCAGCTCATGCTGATCCCGGTCAGACCGGTGGCGTCGACCTCGAGCGGCGCGTCGACCCGCTCACCCGGGCTCGCCGATGCACCCCGGCCGAGGACCGGCCACATCGACACCGTCGAGACCGCTGCCGCCGCCTGCAGAACCGAGCGGCGGGTCGGCCTCACGACCGCATCTTGGCAGGGAGTTCGATGCCGTCGGCGAACGCCTCGGGCTTGCCGGCCAGACGCCAGATGAAGGTCGCCAGCTGGCCGCGGGTCAGCTCGGCCTCGGGCTCGAAGGTCGTGGGGCTCGTGCCCGCGGTGATCTCGTGGAGCACCATCCACGAAACCGCATCGGTGTAGAACCGGCCGGCCTCGACATCGTCGAACTGGTCGCTCGGCGGCGCCTCCGGCTCGCCGGCGAGGCGGTACAGGAACGTCGCCAACTGGGCGCGGGTGACGATGCCGTTCGGGGAGAACTCGGTCGGACTCGTGCCGGTCGTGATCTCCTGCTCCTTCATCCACGCCACCGCGGCGGAGTACCAGGTGTTGTCCGGGACGTCGTCGAATCCGCTGGGCGCGGCGGGATCGGGTTCGCCGACGAAGCGCCAGACGAAGGTGGCCGCCTGGGCTCGGGTCACGGGGTCCCGCGGCGAGAACACGCCGGGCGCGGTGCCGGTGGTGATCTGCTCGGACGCCATCCAGTTCACCGGCTCGTAGAAGAAGTCGGTGGTCGCCACGTCGATGAACCCGATCGGCTCGAAGTTGCTCGAGACGGGACAGATCGGGTTGAGGTCGCCGAAGTCGGCCTCACAGCCGCGTTGGATCGCGGCCTGGAACCGGAGCCCGAAGGGCGGTAGGTCGTCGTAGCCGTCGTCGTCGGGGCTCGCGAACACGCCGTTGATGCCGCGGACCTCGATGGTGCGTTGGGAGCCGACGACCGTCACGAGGGCGGTGGTGATGCGACCCGACTCGGGGAGGTCCTCGACGAACACCTGCTGCACGGTGCCCACGTCGAGGTCGGCCGAGGAGTACTCGGTCAGCCACTCGCTGAGTTGGCTGACCGTGAACTCGAACTCGCGTCGGGCGAAGGGATTGCGCGGATCCCCGTTCTCGTCGGGGGCACTGTCGAAGGGGTCGGGTTTGGCGATGTGGTACGGCTGCACGGCACCGAACGCGGACGAGTTCTCGGTCGACTCGCTGTGGCCGCCGTTGCTCGAGGAGTAGAACGTCTGGACGATCAGATTGTCGAAGGCGACGATCTGATCGATGCTCGTGTCGGCGGCCGTGATGCGTCCCGGTTGCTTGGCGTCGAAACCGCCGTACACCTGGTCCTGCA
Source organism: Actinomycetota bacterium (assembly GCA_039193795.1). Taxonomy (GTDB): domain Bacteria; phylum Actinomycetota; class Acidimicrobiia; order Acidimicrobiales; family Aldehydirespiratoraceae; genus UBA11606. The sequence continues at coordinate 22,414 of JBCCWI010000042.1, forward strand.
CGGAGTCGAAGACGTCGAAGGCGAGCGATTCGCTGTCGATCGCCCGGTGGACCGCATAGCTGCGCCCGGCGATCGCCTGGGCCCGGAGCGCCTCGGCCGGCCAACTCGCCGGCATCTCGGCCAGGGCGTGGAGATAGTCCTGGAGCGGCAGGTGGAAGACCACGAACGCGCCGTCGTCGGCGTCGGGATCGAAGAACACGTCGCGGCTCGTGAAGTGCAGGGCGCCGGTGTCGTGTTCGCCGAACTCGTACTGTGGGGTCCCGCCGGAGGAGACGAGTTCGCCGATGCCGGCCACCGTGCCGTCGGGCCAGGTGATGACGGGGGTCGCTGCGACACAGTCGACACAGCTGTCGCCGCCGCCGTCGATCTCGAGGATCCACTTCCACGTCTCGACGGTCGGCTCGCCCGACGAGCTCGCACAGTCGCCGTCGGCGTCGGTCTGGCAACCCTGCTCGAGTCGCACGGTCGTGCCCGCAGGGAGCACCTGATCACCGATGGTGACGGTCAGCGTGCCCCCGGGGACCGGGCTGCGGGAGTCGTCGACGGTGACCCGGATGGAATCCGGCCGGCTCTGACCGAGGCGGACCCGGATGCCCTCACCGGCGGCGGCGTCCGCGGTCACCGGATCGCCCACCGTGGCGAGGATGGTGTCGCTGCGGGTCTCGACCGTCGTGCCGTCGTAGTAGTAGGTGAGGATCTCCTCGGCGGTGTGCCCCGCGTCGGCACGGCCGAAGGCGCCGTACTGGCTCATGCCGACGCCGTGGCCCCACCCGCCGCCGACGAAGGTGACGGTGGGCTCGGAGGTGTCCTGCGCGGCCGCCGGCGCAGGGAGGGCGACGGTCGCACCGGCGACGAGGCTCAGGAGAAGAAGACGACAGAGTCGATACCGGAACATCCCGGATTCCCAGTTGGCGGACCGCCCGCAGCGGTTGAGCAGCGTAGCGGTGGTCCCGGTCAGAACCGTGTCACCCCGGGGTGACCCGACCCCGGGCCGGCCACGCCCTACGGTGGCGCACGTTCGTCAATCCCGGCACGAATCCGCCGATGGACACGACATCCGCTCTCGATCGGAGCCCTCGATGCGCCTGTTCCCCCGCTTTGTCCTGCTCGTCGCGCTCGCGTCGCTCGCCGGTGGGCTCACCACGGCCGCCACCGCCGACACCGAGGCGCACGACACGGCCCCGGTGGGCGCGCTCGACGGTGACGACGACACCTCGATGGTGCTGGTCCGTCCCGCCGACGGACTGCAGCTCGCCGGCGGCGCCGCCCTCGATGATCTCGAGGGCGTCGAGGTCGACGGCACGCTGGACGAACTCGGTCTCGTGCGGGTCGAGGTCACCCCTGCGGGCCACGCTGCGCTCGGCGCGTCGAGCGTGGTCGGCGCGGTCATCGCCGAGCACCCGATGGAGCTCTTCCTCGACGAGTCGACGGTGATCGTGGAGGCCGACGGCGCCGAAGCGGACGGGTTCGACGGCACCGGTTCGTTGGTCGTGGTGATCGACAGCGGGGTGAACCCCGACCAGGGTGCGTTCGGTGATCGCATCGTGGCCGAGGCCTGCTTCCTCGACGCGGTGGCGACGCCGTTCGAGACCGATCTGTGTCCGACCGGCGGCAACTCCGCGACCGGGCCCGGCAGCTCGATGCCGTGCACCACCCCGGCGGCCGACTGTGCCCACGGCACCCACGTCGCCGGTATCGCCGTGTCGTCCCTCGCCCCGATCGAGGGCGTGGCTCCCGGCGCCGGGCTGATCGCCATCCGGGTGATGAAGGACGGCGGTGGCCCCTTCACCATCAGCAGCACCGACGTCTTGTCGGCCCTCGACCACGTCCTCGCGCTCGCTCGCTCCGGCTCGAACATCGCCGCGGTCAACCTCAGCCTCGGTGGTGCCCCCACGATCTGCACCGACACCTCGGCCGACGCCGTGAACCTCGTCGCCGCCTACGAACAGGCCACCGCCGACCTCGCCACCGAGGGGGTCGCCGTCGTCGCCGCGTCGGGCAACAGCGCCGATGCACTCGTCCCCGTGACCGATGTCGCGTTCCCCGCATGTGTCGACAACATCATCTCCGTCGGTGCGACCGAGCGGAGCGCCGGCACGGGCTTCGCGCCCGACGACGGGCCCGAGCTGACCGAGTTCACCCAGTACGACGGCGTCGGACTCGACCTCGTCGCTCCCGGCTTCGACATCGAGTCGCCGGTTCCCGGCGGGACCTCGGTCTTCGACGGGACGTCGATGGCCGCGCCCCACGTCGCCGCCGCCTTCGCGATCCTCGACGGCACCCAGAGCGGTTGGACCCCGGAGCGCTACGCCGAGTTGCTGCGGTCGACCGGCGTGATGGTCGAGCGTCACACCCCGGACCCCGGCGATCGCCACGAGCGGTATCCCGAGCTGCGCCTGCTCGACGCCCTCGGATTCGTGCCGTTCTCCGACGCCACCCACGGCTTCTGGGTCGCCGCCGCCGACTGGGCGAAGTACACGGGCGTCAGCGCCGGCATCGGCGGCAACCTCTACGATCCGGACTCCACGCTCACGCGCGCCCAAGCCGTGACGTTCCTGTGGCGCCTGATGGGTGAGCCGGCACCGTCGGGGCCCAGCGGGTTCACCGACGTCCCCGACGGCACGTTCTACACCGACGCGGTCGCGTGGGCGGCCGAGGAAGGCATCACCGCCGGCACCGGTGGTGGACTCTTCGAACCGAACGAGCCGGTGACGCGAGCCCAGATGGCGACCTTCCTGTGGCGCCTGGTCGGCGAGCCGTGTTGTTTCCCGGATCCCGGCTTCACCGACGTGCCCGGCACCATCTTCTACACCGAAGCCGTGCGTTGGATGGCGGCCAACGGCATCACCGTCGGCACCTCGCCGACGACGTTCTCGCCGAACGACGTCGTCACCCGGGCCCAGATGATCACCTTCATCTGGCGGCTGGTGAACTCCCCGGACGCGTGGAGCGGCGGCGTCGCGCCGCCCGACCTCGTGCTGTTCTAGCCGGGCGAGCCCGGGTCAGCTCCAGAGGTTGCCCGGCTTGGACCCGCGCGTCTCGAGGCCGTACTTGACGATGCATCGCACCGCCTGCACACCGTCTCGCCAATGGATCTTCTTGCCCTCGGCGTAGGTGCGCCCCGAGTAGGAGATCCCCACCTCCCAGACCCGCCAGCCGCCGGCTGCGACCTTGGCGGTGATCTCGGGCTCGATGCCGAATCGCTCCTGTTCGAGTTCGATCCCCTGGATGACCTCGCGCCGGAACGCCTTGTAGCAGGTCTCCATGTCGGTGAGGTTGAGGTCGGTGAACATGTTCGACAGCAGCGTCAGCAAACGGTTCCCGACCGAGTGCCAGAAGTACAGGACCCGTCGGGGCCGGCCCGACTGGAAGCGGGAGCCGAACACGACATCGGCTCGGTCGTCGAGCAGCGGCTCCATGATGAGGTCGTAGTCGACCGGGTCGTACTCGAGATCGGCGTCCTGCACGATCACGAAGTCGGCGGTCGCCTCCTGGAAGCCGCGCCGGATCGCCGCCCCCTTGCCCTGGTTGACCTCCTGCAGGAACACCTTGACGCGTGGGTCGGTGAAGCCGGCCAGGATGTCGCGGGTGCCGTCGGAGGAGCCGTCGTCGACGATGACCAACTCCGCCGTGTGCGGGTTCGCGAGCACCCGGCTGACGATCTCCTCGATCGTGGCCAGCTCGTTGTAACACGGCATGACCACGCTCAGGCGCGGTGACGGAGTCTCGTTCATCGGGGTGAAAACCTAGCGAACGGGCGCGGCGCTGAGGCGCACGGACGCGATCACCCCCACGAGGGCCGGCCCGGGACGTCCGCATCGACGCACTATCGTGGGACCGCCATGCGTACCCATCCGGCGCCCCTCCCCGCGGTCGACGAACCGGCGACGGGCACGGTCATGCCGCGCCTGCGGGCGCTGGGTTTCCGGTTCCTGCACATCATCGACGCGGTGAGCCTGTTCGCGGTGATGCACCTCATCATCACCGCCCGCTTCGGGTTCGACTGGCCGACCTTCAGCTACTCGTACTACGTGACCGGCTTCGTGATGGCCACCGCCATCCACCTGCTCATCTACTACTTCGGTGGGATGTACGAGTACGAGCAGCGCCTCGGCCGGCCGCCGTGGCTGCCTCGGGCGATCGCGCTCACCGGCGTCGCCATCTTGGTCTCGGCCGCCGTCGCCCTCGGCACCGGGCGCTACCTGATGCCGCGACTCAACCTGGTCGCCCTGTTCTTCGTCGCGTCGGCGCTCGTGTCGTTCAACCGTTGGTTCGCCCGCCGCATCCGGTCCCGTCGCTTCGGGTCGCCGAAGGTGCTGCTGGTCGGCGCGCCCGACGACATCGAACTCGCCCGCGCCCACATCAACGACTCGGGATCGGATGCGACCGTCGTCGGCACCGCCCCCGACGCGAAGCACCTCCTCCACGACGTCGACCGTCACCGGGCCACCGACGTGCTGTTGCTGAGCGGGGAGCCGTTGAGCGAGATCTACCCGGCCCCGCTCGATCAACTCGAACATCGGCTGATCGGCGTGTACCGCCGCGTGCTTCCGGTCGACACCCTCCTCGGCCTGCAGCGCAGTCGCGAGATCGCGGGCATGCCGTTCGTCGCGCTGCGGACCCATGCGGTGCCGCTCTACCGGCTCCGGCTCAAGCGGGTGTTCGATCTGGTCGCCCTCACGTTGATGGCGCCGTTCGCCATCGTGATCGTCGGCCTCGCCGCCTGCTACGCCCGCGTCGTGGCCGGGCGGGGCATCATCTTCCGACAGGAGCGCATCGGGCGGCGCGGCCGGCCGTTCACCGTGCTCAAGTTCCGCACGATGATCCGGGACGCCGAGGCCCAGACCGGCCCGACGCTCGCCACCGAGGACGATCCTCGGGTTCTGCGGGGCATGCGGTGGTTCCGGGCGGCTCGTCTCGACGAACTGCCCCAGCTCTGGAACGTCGTCCGCGGCGAGATGTCACTCGTCGGGCCCCGGCCCGAGCGGGCGGAGTTCGTCGAGCAGTTCGAGGCGCTGATGCCCGGCTACAACCGACGCCACGACATCCCGCCGGGCATCACCGGGCTGGCCCAGATCCGCGGCCGGTATCAGACCGACCCCGGCTTCAAGCTCGGTCACGACCTCCAGTACATCGTGAACTGGTCGCCGATCCTGGACCTCATGATCCTCACCCAGACGGTCGCCGTGATGGCGCGGCGATCGGCCCGGTGACCCGACTCGTCGAGGGGCCGCCCCGTTCGCTGTCGGTCATGATCCCGGCGCTGAACGCGGGGTCGGTGATCGACCGCTGCCTCGACGCCGTGCTCGCCCAGGACGTCGACCTCGACTTCGACGTCGTCGTGTCGGTGGGACCCTCCACCGACGACACCGCCGCGCGGGTCGACGCCCGGGCTGCGGCCGACGCGCGGGTCCGACGCATCGACAATCCCACCGGTGCCACCCCGGTCGCGCTCAACCGGGCGATCCAGTCGAGCCAGGGCGACCTCGTCGTGCGGGTCGACGCCCAGGCGGAGTTGCCCGCCGGGTACCTGCGCCGCATCGTCGAGACCGCCGAGAAGACCGGCGCCGCGAACGTCGGTGGGATCCAGCGGGCGGTCGGCGATGCACCGTGGTCCCGGGCGATCGCGGCGGCGATGCGATCCCGCTTCGGGGTCGGTCCGGCCCAGTTCCGATCCGGAAGCCACGAGGGCGCAACCGACACCGTCTACCTCGGCGGGTTCCGCCGTGCCGCGCTCGATCACGTGGGTGGCTACGACGAGTCCCTGATCCGCAACCAGGACTACGAACTCAACTATCGCCTCCGCAAGGCGGGGTTCGTCGTCTGGCTCGATCCCGAACTCGTGGTCGACTACACGCCGCGGCCGTCGCTGGCGAGCCTCTGGAGTCAGTACCGGCAGTACGGCAAGTGGAAGCGCATCGTCGTGACCCGAAGCCCGCGGTCGGTTCGGCTCCGCCAACTGGCCGCGCCGTCCCTGGTGCTCGGGCTCATGGTGTCGGTGGTGCTCGGTGTGGCCGGCAACCCGCTCGGTCTGATCGTGCCGCTGATCTATCTGGTCGCGGTCGCCGGCTTCGCCGCTCGACCTCGTGGCGCGTCGCGTCGCCGGGTCGCGCTCGCGTTCATCGCCATGCACCTCGCGTGGGGCTTCGGGTTCCTGTTCAGCTGGCGGTGATCAGTCGCGGGTGGTGAGGGTGTTCTCGCCGCCCGAGGCGACATGGTCGAGGTAGGTCTGCACGACGGTGTCGGGATCGCCCAACTCGACGAGACGGCCGTGGTCGAGCCAGCCGACCGTGTCGCACTGGTTGCGCATGAGGGTGGCGTTGTGGCTCACCAGCAGGATCGTGGTGCCGCGTTCGCGCAGCATGTTCATGTGGTTCATGCACCGGCGCTGGAACTCCTCGTCGCCCACCGCGATCACCTCGTCGACCAGCAGGATCTCGGGGTCGACGTTGACGGCCACCGCGAACCCGAGGCGGACGTACATGCCGCTCGAGTAGATCTTCACCGGTTCGTCGATGAAGTCGCCGATGCCGCTGAACTCGATGATCTGATCCATCGCCGCGTGCATGTGCTTGCGGCTCAGCCCGAGCATGGCGCCGTTGAGGTAGACGTTCTCGCGGCCGGTGAGGTCGGGATGGAATCCCGAGCCGAGCTCGAGCAGAGCGGAAAGCCGCCCCTCGGTGGTGATCGAGCCCTCGGTCGGTCGGTGGATGTTGGCCATCAGCCGCAGGAGGGTCGACTTGCCGCTGCCGTTGTGGCCGATCAGGCCGAAGAACGAGCCCGGCTCGACCTCGAGGCTGATGTCGCGCAGCACCCAGAAGTCGTCCTTGTCGTTGCCGCGCCCGAAGCGCAGGATCGCCTCTTTGAGGCTGCTCGGTCGGTTGCGCTCGAGGCGGAACCGCTTGGAGACGTTGGAGACGGAGATCGAGCCGACGGTCATGGTTCCTCGCTGATCTCCATGCTGCGAGCCCGGAAGTACACCCAGCCGATCGTGAAGGTGACCGCGGCGTAGCCGAGGCCGGCGAGGAGCTTGGCGGCCGACGGTGTCTGCAGGAAGTACACGCCGTCGCGGGCGATCTCGACGAAGACCGCGGGCGGGGTCCATTCGACGATCGTCTTGGCCGGCAGACCGTAGGCCTCGTCGGGCACCTGGGTGAGCGGGTAGATGATCGGGACGAGGAAGAAGCCGACGTTGAGCAATACCCCGACCAGGTACTGGATGTCGCGGTAGCGGGCGTTCATCACCGAGAACACGAAGCCGAGGCCGAGGCCGAACGCCATCGTCAACAGCAGTGCGACCGGCAAGAAGATCGCCGTCCACGAGATGTTGACGAGCACGGCCATGATCACCAGCAACACGCCGGCTTCGAGCCCGGTCTGGATGGCGTTGGAGACGGCGCCGCCGAGGAGTGCCGTCTCGGTGGGGAAGTAGATCTTCTTGCGCAGGTCGGCGACGCTCAGCAGCCATCCCATGCAGCCGTTGACGACCCCGGTGAAGAGCGACCAGACGATCAGGCCGGAGAACAGGAAGAGCCCGAAGTTCTCGGCGTTGCCGTTGTCGGTCGCCGGCGCCGCAGCCCCGAACACCCTGCCGAACACGAAGCTGTACACCGCCACGGTGGTGAGCGGGTTGGCGAAGGACCAGAACCAGCCGAGCAGGCTCCGCTTGTAGCGGGCCTTGGACTCGCGCTCGGCGAAGTTGAGGATGAGGTTGGTGCTCTTTCGCACCGCGGGAGACAGGGTCAGCATCGTGGTTCTGCGCCGCCGGCGCGCCCTGCGATCCTAGCGAGGGGCCCACGAGTAGCCTGCCATCATGGGATCGGCGCAGACGACCGGCACGGACCGCACCCGGTCGCTGTTGATCGCTGCGTGGATCGTCGTCTACAGCAACGGTCTGCTGATCTTCGTCGCCCGGCGCAGCCTCGACCTCCCGGGAACGTGGGAGGGCCCGATCCTGCGGCCGGCCATCATCTTGTCCACCCTGATCGGTGTCGGCATCGTCGTCCTCGACGGGCAACGCCTCGACGGGGCACGGTTGCGCCCGGTGCCCGCCCTGCCGTTCGCCACGGCCGCAGCGCTCGGGGCGTGGGCGGCCCTGGGCTCGCTCTGGAGCCTCGATGCCGAGGTGTCGCTGTGGTGGGGCCTGGTCTACATCGGGCTGCCGTGCGTGGCGTGGGTCATCGCCGACGCAACGCCGGGTGCGTTCCTGCGCGGGCTCTCGCTGGGAACCGGGTTCCTCCTCGCGTTCAGCTTCGTCCTCTTGGTCGTCAAGACCTCGTGGGCGGTCGACTTCAACGACGACTGGAAGGGGGTCATGACCAACCGCAACGGCTTCGCGCCGATCTGTGCCCTCGCCGTGTTCGCCGGTGTCGCGCATCTGGTGCGCAGGCGAGTGCTGGTCGGCGCCCTGCTGGTGGTGCCCGGGCTCGTCGGATTGGCGGGCAGCGGCAGCCGGACGGCGTGGCTCGCCTTCGCGCTGGGCGGTGCGACGGCGACGGTGCTGGTGCTCGCCCGGCGGGCCTATCTCGCCGATCCCCGTCCCTGGATTCCGCGCGTCACCGCCCTCGTGTTCGGTGCGGGTGCGGTGGGTGCGACGGTCGGGGTCGCGGCGCTGTGGAACGACCCCACGTTCGGGCAGCGGCGGACGATCTGGCGGCTGGTCGGCGACCACATCGCGGACGCGCCGATCGTCGGCAACGGGTTCGCCGCGTTCTGGCGGGTGCCCGAACTCCACACCGACGAACTCCTCCAGCGGGGCTCGGCCCACGGGTCGGTGCCCGAGCTCCTCCTCGGGACGGGACTGATCGGACTGGCGCTGTGGGCGGTCGTCGTCGGCGTCGCCTTGATCGGGGTCGGTCGGGCGGTCTGGCGCGACCCCGGGGTCGAGTCGTGGCTGTGGGCGGCCGTCGTCGCCATGCTGTTCGTCGAGAACCTGACCGAGAGCTTCGTGCTGTGGTTCTCCTACAACTGGATCCTGCTGATCGCGGCCGCCCTCCGCTTCGGTCTGCGCCGCGACGGGCGCCGACTGACCACCCCGGATCGGGCGCTGGTCTCGGTCGACTGAGACCGGCGGAGCTACGCCCGCCGCGCCGCGAGTCGAGCCCGCAGCGCCCCGCCGAGACGGGCCGAGAACGCCCGCGCCATGCGCAGCGGCGACCGGGTCAGGGCGGCGTGTTCGGCCTGCAGGGCGGTGAGCTCGACGTCGTGGCGGCTGCCGGCCCCGGGCACGAAGTGGGCGCTGGCGATGCGCTGCGCGTCGCCGATCGGCGCGAGGACGGGCCGGGCGCTCAGCCGCTCGATCACGCGGGCGTGGGTCTGGTGCCAGATCGCCTCGTCGGTCGCGTGCTCGGCGTTGCCGGCGTCGAGACGGCGATACAGCGACGTCTCCGCCGCGATGGACGTGACACCGCACAGCTGGGCGACTCGAACGAACAGCTCCCAGTCCTCGAAGACCGGGAGGTCCTCGTCGAACCGAACGCCGAACGCCTCCATCGCCGCCCGCGGAAGGGCGACCGAGCACAGCGGGGTCTCGTTGTGACTGAGGTGAGCGAGGAGGTCGAACTCGGCGGCGAAGGGTCGCTCGACCGGCCCGGTGGCCCGTGCCGGCTGTGCTCCACCGTCGGTGGTCCACGGTTGGCTCAAGGTCACGGCCCGGATCATCGTCCCGGGTGCGGAGCCCGCGGCCGCCGCGAACGCCGACAACCAGTCCTCGGTGACGAGGTCGTCGTCGTCGAGGAAGCACACGAAGTCTCCCTCGGCGGCGTCGAGCCCGACGTTCAACGGTCGGGATCGACCGCCGCCCGTCGCGTGGAGCACCCGCAGCCGAGGCGGGCGGGCCGTGTCCGGAAGCGCCGATTCGACCGCGGCGACGGTGGCGGCATCGTCGTGGTGGACGACGAGCAGGGTCTCGTGATCGCCGTGGGTCTGGGCCGCGATCGATGCCAACGCGTCAGCGAGGGAGTCCGGTCGGCGACCCTGGGTGCGCACGATCGTGGAGAACGACGGATCCGGCGAGGTGGTCGGCACGAGCGGGTCGAGTCCGAGCGACGCCGCCAGTTCGTTGACGCCGCCGCTCACGATGGGCGTCGGATCATCCGACGAAGCCGGCCGACGACACGGCGGGCCCGATCGACCGGCGAGCGGTCGAGGCGGGCCTGCAGGGCGTCGACGTGGGCGCCGAGGGCGTGGAGTTCGGTTTCGAGTTCGTCCACCCGTTGAGCCAGCACCTCGGCGCGCGCTCGATCACCCTGCGCGGCGTCGCGGGACCGGAGGACCTCACGTCGGAGTTCGACCGGATCCTCGGCGTCGATCGGATCGGGTGCGGCGGGCGACGACACGCTCGGAGACTACTCGGGGTCTGCGAGCTCGCTGGGAGCGGTCATCCGGGCCCGGTGCACCGATGGCCGCACGGTCGGGGTCCGGAGTGGCCAGCGGCCGTCGAGCGAGCGGGGCGGGAGATGGTCGGCGTTGCGACGTCGGGCGGTCGGCTCGTCGGGCCGGTGGTGGCCGGGGTGGTACCACGGGTCGACGATCTCGCCCCAGCGGCCCACGAACGTCTCCCACTCCCAGTCCTCGATCACCGGCTGCCGACTCGCCGACTCGTGATGGAGCAGGGGGGTCGTGGGGTCCACGATGATGCGTCCGACCGTTCGCTGGAGCTTGAAGCACAGGTCGGCGTCGTTGAAGTTGACGGGGAGCGCTTCGGTGAGCCCGCCGACGGCGAGCAGATCGGCTCGGCGGCCGAGGAGGCACGCGGCGGTCAGCGCCGCCACCTCGCGAGGGGACCGGTGTCGGGAGGGGAGATCGGCGAGCCGCGCTCCGACATGGCTGTGCAGCGGAAACGCGTCGTCGATCACCATCCCGACGTGCTGGATGGTGTGGTCCGGGTAGAGCAGTGCCGGCCCGACCAGCGCGACCTCGGGATCACGGAGGTGCTCGGTCAGGGGACGCGCCCAGTCCGGCTCGATCATCTCGATGTCGTCGTTGAGCAGGGCGACGGTGGCGTGGGTTGAGGCCAACAGTCCGGTGTTGATCGCCGCCGAGAAGTTCCAGGGGCCGGGCCGCTCGACGACGCGCACGTCGGGTGCCTCGAGCTCGGTCGGGTCGCCGCCGAACTCGGCGCCGGCGATCAGGAGAATCTCGACGATCTCCACCCCGCTGCGCCGAGCGGCGACGATCGCCTGCTCGACCAGGCGGGAACCGTCGGGTGCTCGAGTCCCCGCGGTCGGGATGACGAACGTGATGGCGCCGGGGCGGGGACCGGAACGACGGGCGGCGATCAGACGCTCGACCGCGTCGATCGCGCGATCGTCGACCGGCTCGGGTTCGTCGCGTTCGACGAGCACCTCGGGCAGGTGGCCGATCGCCGTCGGAGCATGGGCGGCGAGCGCGTCGACACGGGCCGCCAACGTGCCGTTCATCGTCGCCGCACCGCGGACGGCGACCAGGTCGAGTTCCTCCGGGCACGCCGCGCTCGCGGTGGGTGACCACGCCGGTCGGAGGCGGCGCTCGCCGCCGATGAGGGCGTCGCCGATCAGGCCGTCGATCCCGGGGTGTTGGCCGAATGCCGTACGGATCGATGCGATGGCGTCCGGTCGGAGGAGGGTGTCGGCCGCGACCGCAACGGTCGCCAGCGGTTCGCCCTGGGCACGGTCGAAGGTCCACCCCGGATCGGACTGGGCAGCCAACGACCGGGCGAGCGGCGACGCCGTCAGCGCGTCGGCGTCGACGTCGGACACGATCAGAAGCACGGACATGGGCTGGGGCTGACGGTAGCGTCCCTGCATGTCGCCGGGGCGATCGATGCCGAGCACGCGGGCTCTGATACTCCTCGCCCTGGTCCTTTTCGCCTTCTGGCGGCCGCTGTTCGCGGGTGGCACGCTCGCGCCCGACGATCAGCTCTGGTTGAGCGACCCCTTCAATGCATCGGCGCCCGACGGACTCACGATCGAGGTGGCTGAACGCGACGCGGCCACCATCCACGGTTGGTGGGCCGGATGGGCCGACGACGTCCGCAGCGGCGACCTGGGCTGGTGGCGAGACGTCGGCGCCGGCGAGCCCTTCCTCGCCGAGGGGCTGCCGCTCACCCACCTCACCTATCTCGTGGTGCCCGAGTGGTACGCGCCGGGCCTGGTGGCGGCACTCACCGTGCTGCTGGCGGCCTTCGGTGCCATGCGGCTAAGCGACCGGCGCGGTCTCACCCCGATGGCCGGCCTGTTCGCCGGGATCGTGTTCGGCTTCTCGGGCCTGATGTTCGCCTGGATCGGCTGGCCGCACGCCACCGCACTCGCGCTGGCGCCGTGGGTGATCGGCGCGCTGCTCCGTGCGGGCGAGGAACCGGGGGCCCGACCCGCGATCGCGGCGGCGCTCGCGCTCGCCGCGCAGCTGTGGTGTGGGGTGTTCGCCATCTCCGCGTTCACGGTGCTCGGAGCCGGCTGCTGGCTGGCGATCGACGCGATCCGCCGCCGACAGCCCGTCGGATTGGCCCGGGCAAGTGCCGCGGTGGTGCTCGGCGGGCTCGGTGCGGCCCCGCACCTGTGGCCCCGCTGGGAGCGCTGGTCGTGGGCCGACACCACCCATCTCGAGGCGGTCGGCGACACGAGCGCGCCGCTGCGCACCGTGATCACGACCCTGTTCGGCAGCGGGTTCGGCAACGAGTCGGTCGGCGTGCAGTGGTTCGAGACGAGCTCGTTCCAGCTCTCCGTGGCGTTCGTCGGCGCCGCGGTGGTGATCGCCGCAGTCGTCGCCGGTGTCGCGGGGCGCATCGGTGCGGGGGTGATCGGGCTCGGCGTGCTCGGCTTCGGCATCGCGTACGTCGGCGGACCCTTCGACGTGCTCGCCGATCTGATCGCCGGCGACACCTCGCTCGCATCGCACGCACGGGTCCTGTGGGTGCTCGGGTTGGGGCTCGCGGGCGCCCACGGCATCGATGCGATCAGCGACCCCAGCACGCCCGGGACGCTGCGGGGTCGCATCGCCCGACGATCGGTGCGTGTCGGCGCCGCGGTCGGGGGTCTCGTGGCCGTCGTCGCCGTCGTGGCGTGGATCGACTTCCTCCGCGACGCGCAGGGCCTGCGCGCCGTGGGTGCGCAGGCCTTCGCCACCGTCGTGGTGATCGGCGTGGTGGTCGCGCTGCTGGTCGCCTGGGCCCGGGGGCGGCTCACGGGGACGGGGGTGGCGAGTGCGATGGTCGTCCTGGTGGCCTACGAACTCCTGGCCTTCGGGATGCCGCTTCCGACCGTGACCGACCGGGCGGAGCGCCCGACCGCGACCGCGGCCCACGAGGCGCTCGACGCGCTCGTGGGCGAGCACGGGCGGATCGCGGGCGACCACGATGCCTTCGCGCCGGCCGACTCGGCCCGGTTCGGTTTCGCCGACGTCCGAGCGCCCGGCCTGCGGTCCACCGCCGAGATCGCCGCCTTCACGTCCGTCGACCCCGGGAGCGTCCTCGCCGCGGTGGGCGGCGGGCCGTTCGAACCGATCGTCCGGGTGCGGGGGGATGCCGACCCGTCCCGTTCCCACGTGTGGGACCTGCTCGGCGTCGATGCCTGGGTCCTGCCCCGGGACACCGCACCGCCGGGCCGGCGGGTCGACCCACGACCGACAGGGCGCACCGCCCTCGCCGCCGTGTCGCCGCTCGGCGAGATCACCATCCCCGACGGCGGTCTCCGGGCGGTCGTTCTCGATCTCCGGGTCCCCGCCTTCACCGCCGTGGCCGTGGAGATCGGAGCCGGAGCCGACGTCGTCACCTCGAGCGTGGTGTTGCGGCGGCCCGTCGACGGCCCGGTCGCGATTCCCGTCGCCGCCGAGGGATTGCCGGGTGGAGCGGCCGGTCGCGTCGTCGTGGCCATCGACGCCGGCGACGCGGAGGCCGAGGCCGGCACGATCGACGGCCGGTTGGCGCTGGGCACCATCGAGGGCGAGGGCGCCGATGAACTCGTCTGGACCGACGGTGCGCTGATCATCGCACGCCCGACACCGCGGGCGGTGTGGGAGGGGCCGGGCGACGCCACCATCACCGTCGAACGCGAGACCGCCGACCGGTTGGAACTCGAGGTCGACGCCGCCGCGGCGGGGCTGCTCCGTTCCGACCTCGTCGCCGAACCCGGCTGGGTCGTCGAGGTCGACGGCGATGGTGCATCGGTGGTGTCGATCGAAGACCTGGTGCTCGGGGTCGAGCTTCCCGAGGGGACCCATCGGGTCGTCTTCGAGTACCGGCCGCCGCGGTTGCGCAGCGGGGTGCTGCTGGCGCTGCTCGGCTTCGCCATCGGCATCGTCTGGGTCTCGGCGCAGTCGCGGCGGGCCTCGCGGGCCGGGTGAGGGTGCGCTGGTAGGTTCTGCCTCCGTGACCGACCCGTCTGCGCCGGACCCTGCCGCCTACATCAGCCGCGTGCGGGCGGAGATCGAAGCCGAAGCCG